>JAGWTS010000325.1 GCA_028868875.1 Burkholderiales bacterium
GCTCTGCGGCGCTTCTCAGGAGGCCTGCCGCGGCGCCGCTCGCAGCGCGCCTGCGTGCCGCGCCAGGCCGGACCGGGCCGCGCAGGCCGCGGCCGCGTTTGCCGCCGCACCGGGCCCGGTGCCGGTCTTCATGGCCGAGGTCGTGCACGAACTGCGCGTGCCGGCCGCGAATCTCGTCGGCATGGCCTCGGCGCTGCTGGCTTCCGTGCTCGACGATCGGCAGCGGCGCTGCGCCCGGATCGCGCACGACACGGCCGGGCATCTGCTGGCCCTCGTCGACGGCCTGCTCGATCTCGCGCGGCTCGAACACGGAGAGATCCGCCTCGACCCGCAGCCCACCGACATCGACCTCTGGCTTGCGGGCACGCTCGACCCCTTCGCCGAGGTCGCCGCCCGAAAGGGCCTGTACCTGCACGGCATGATCGGGCCCGAGGTGCCGCGGCACCTGTGCCTGGACGGCTTGCGCTTGCGCCAGGTGCTCTGGAACCTGATCGACAACGCGATCCGGTTCACCCGCCGCGGCGAGGTCAGCCTGCGCCTGGCGCGCTTGCCCGGCGTGCCGCGGGTCGGCCTGCGCTGCGAGGTGCGCGATACCGGTTGCGGCCTGACGACGCAAGAGCGAAGGCGGCTGTCGGGCGAGCTTCGGCAGGTGCAGCCGGCGCCCGCCGGCCTGCACGGCGGAACCGGAATCGGGCTCGCCCTGTGCCGGCGCCTCATCGAGCGCATGGGCGGACGCATCGGCACGCAGAGCCTGCGCGGCAGGAGGAGCCTGTTCTGGCTCGAACTGGAGCTGGGTGCAGGGCCCGCCGGCGCCTCGGTTCCGGGGTGATGCCATGGACGGCTCGGCGCCTCCCCCGCTCAGCGGCGCCGGGCGCGACGCGGCGGCCCGGGCGCTGAGGCGGGCGCAGGGCCTTCTACGGCCCGCGCTGCGCCCGCCGCGCACGCGGGCAGCATTGCCCGCACCGCCCGCGCTCCCCGCTCTGCCCGCGCCCTCCGCGCAACCCGCAGTGGGGGCGGCGCGGGTGCTGGCGTGGTTGCTGGTGTGGGGGGCCCTGGCGCTCGCCCTTGCATTCCCCGCCCGCGCCGAACTCGGCGTCGAGGCCGCGCTCCCCGCCGTCGACCTGGCCCCGCCGCAGGCGCGCAAGCTCACGATCGACGATGCCGCGACCTCGCCGCGCGCCGTCTGGCCGCGGCCCGGGTTCGTGCTCGATGCGGCTCACGGCTTGACGGTGAACTACGTCTTCAGCACGGCCCAGACCGCGGACGGCTCGGTCTGGATCGGCGGCATGGGCGGCCTGCAGCGCTACGACGGCGTGCGCCTGTACGACGCCAGCCCGCAAGGCCTGGGCGCGAACGGCTCCCTCGCCGCCCAGCGCGTGGACGTGCAACTGCTGCGCGAAGAAGGCGGCGCGCTGCTGTTCAACTGGGGCGACCTGCTGGTGCTGCATTCCCTGCGCGGCGCGCCCGACCGCGTCTCGCGCGTCGGCGGCCCGGGTTGGCAGGCCGCCGCAGGCTTCGACTGGCGCCAGGTCGGGCAGCTCGCCGGCAGCTTTTGCCGGCTCGAGGGCGGTTCGGTGCTGCAGGTGCGCTGGGGCGCGGATGCGGCCTTGCGGCGCATGGACCTGGCGAGCGGGCGCTGGCACGAGGTGCCCGGTTTCGACCGCGTGCAGGCGGCGGCCTCGGCCAGCGCGCTGCGCTGCTCGGGCGACTGGGTTTACTGGATCGAGAGCGCGCCGCGCCCGCGGGCGGTGGCCCTGAACCTGCGCGACGGCAGCGTGCAGGTCCTGGCGGCGCCGCAGACGATGGCGCGCGCCGTCGTCGACCTGCCGCAGAACCAGGGCAACCTGGCCTTGATCGGGGCGCGCCGGCTGCTCGTCGGCCAGCCCGACGGCCTGTACGTGGCCGATTTCGAACGCGGCAGCAGCGGCCTGGACCCCGAGCTCACGCGGCGCGTGCGGGCGCTGCTTCCGGACGGCGCGGAAGGCGGCGGTTTCCGCGTCATCAGCGGCGCGCAGCCCGGGCAGGTCTGGATCACCCGCAGCGGCAGCCGCGCCGTCGAGTACCACTGGGCCGATCCGCAGCGCCTCGAACCCGTCGACACCGCGATGATGCTGGGGCACGGCCTCGCCGGCCAGACCATGATCCGGACCTTGGCCGAAACCCGGCTCGGCACGAGCCGCACCTTGTGGGTCGGGCGCGGCGACTGGCTGCAGGCGATCTCGCTCGGTGCGCCGGTGATCGCCGAATCGGGGCGGCCGCTGCCGGACGAGCGCGGCGACGCGAGCGACGAACTCGTGAGCCTGTGCATCGGCAGCGACGGCACGCTGTGGCTGGCCGACATCATGGGCCACCTCTCGCTCGTCGATTCGGCCCAGGGCAGCGTGATGCGGCGCGTGCGCGGGAGCAGTTCGGTCTCGAGCCTGAGCTGCGAGGGCGATCGCGAAGCCTGGTGGCTCGAGGGCGACACCCTGGTGCACGCGCGGCGCGAAGGCGACGGCCGCCTCGCATCCTGGCGCTACGCGCTGCCGCCGGGAAGCACCCGCGGCACCGACACGATCACGCGCCTGGACGATCGCACCCTGGTCCTGCAGCGCCCGGACCGGCTGATGCGGGTGCGCCTGGACCCGGAATTGCGCGCCCGCGTCACGACCCAGCCGATCACGCCTTACGCCTCGGCGCGCTTTCAGAGCGGCGCGGGCGGCTCGGCGCTGGCCCTGGTGGTCGAATACAAGGGCGAACGGGTCTGGATCTACCGCAGCGCTCAGGCGCGGCTCACGCCGGTGCAGGTCGTGCCCGCGCTTGCCGGGCCGCTGCTCGACGGCGCCTGGATCGGCCCGCGCCGCGCCGTCGTCACGACCCACGATGGCCGGACCACGGTGCTGGAGTTCTCGGCCGACCTGAGCCAGGCGCGCTCGCGCGCGCTCGGCACGCCGGCCTCGCTGGAAGGACGAACGCTCTACGACCTGGTCGGCAATGCGGCCACCGGCCTCTGGGGCTCGACCAACGACGGCCTGGTGCGGCTCGACCTCGGGCGCGGCAGCTGGGAGCCGGTGGGCAGCGCACGCGGCGTCGCCTGGTCGGACTTCAACTACCACGCCTGCTGGGTCGACCCGCAGAACCAGCGCCTGGCCTTCGGTGCGCTCGAAGGCTGGACCCTGGTCGACCTCGCCCGCTACCACGGCCCGCAAGGGGTGCCGCGCGCCGTCATCGACCGAGCCGCGGCCGGGCGCGGTGCGGCGCGCGCCGTGGCCGGCCGCTTCACGTTCGACGAATCCGACGGCCTGCTGCGCGTGCAGGCCGCGGCCGCGGGCAACGCGGTGCAGCGCCCGGCGCTGCTGGAATACCGCGTCGACGGCATCGACGGCGGCTGGCGCCGGATCGAGCCCGTGGACACCATCGAGTACGTCGGCCTCGGCGCCGGCCGCTACGAGATGCAGGCGCGCTTCGTCAGCGCCGGCGGCGCGGTCGGGGAGGTCGGCCGCCTCGCGATCGAGGTCCGGCCGCCGTGGTGGCGCTCGAACCCGGCGCGCACGGTCTACGTCGCGGCCGGCGTCGGCCTGGCCTGGACCGGCTGGCGCCGGCGCCGCCTCGCGCACGAACGCCAGCACAGCCACTTCCGCCAGATCGAGCGCTCCGAGCAGCGCCTGAGCCTGGCGCTGGTGGCCTCGGCGAGCGTGCTCTGGGACGAAGTCAACGGCGTCGTCGTGCGCACCGCGGCGGACTGGCTCGGCTACAGCGCGGCCGAGCTCTCGGGCGAGGCGGCGCGCTTCGAGGCCCTGATCCACCCCGACGACCAGGCGCGCTTTCGCGAGGCGCGGCGCGACTGCCGCGAAGGGCGGCTCGCCGACATGCGGCTCGAGTACCGCCTGCGCCATCGCGACGGCGGCTGGATCTGGGTCCACGACGTCGGCCGCGTGACGCCGTCGCGCGAAGGCTGCGTGCGCCTGACGGGGGCTTTCCACGAGATCACGCGCATCAAGTCGATCGAGGAAGAACTGCGCAGCATGGCCTACGAGGACGGCCTCACCCGGCTGCCGAACCGGCGCGAGTGCTACCGCCAGATCGACAACGCCCTGGGCCGCGGCAGCGAGCCCGCGGCCGAGCGCCTGGCCGTGGTCTTCATGGACCTGGACCGCTTCAAGCACATCAACGACTCGATGGGTCACGCCTTCGGCGACCGCCTGCTGCTCGGGGTGGCGGCGGCGCTGCGCCGCTGCCTGCCCGCCGGCGCCACGGCCTTCCGCCTCGGCGGCGACGAGTTCGTGATCCTGATGCGCGGGCTCTCCGCCGAGGCCGCCGTCGGCGTGGCGCAGCAGGTGCTGGGCGAGGTCCGCGCGGTGAGCGAGATCGACGGCGTCGAGCTCAACATCTCGGCCTCGCTCGGGGTGGCGCTGTACCCGGAGCACGGCTGCGAACGCAAGGACCTGCTGCAGTACGCCGACGCCGCGATGTACGAGGCCAAGCAGGCCGGTCGCAACCTCGTCAAGGTCTTCGACATGGCCTCGGCCGCGGCCCTGCTGGAGCGGCCCCACATCGAGGCGGCGCTGCGCCAGGGCGTGGACCGCGGCGAGTTCGAGGTCGTCTACCAGCCCAAGGTGGATGCGCGCGCCGCACGCTGCGTCGGCTTCGAGGCGCTGCTGCGCTGGCGCAATCCGCGCTACGGCCACGTCAGCCTCGCCCGCACGATCGACGTGCTCGAGTCTTGCGGCCTCATCGACGGCGTCGGCCACTGGGTGCTGCGCCGCGCCTGCGAAGACCTGCTGCACTGCACGGCGGCGATGGCCGCCGGGGCGACGGTGGCGGTCAACGTCTCGGTGCGCCAGCTCGCGCGTCCCGGCTTCGCGCGCAGGGTCGTGCAGCTGCTCGCCGAGGTCGGACTGGCGCCGCCGCGGCTCGAGCTCGAGCTGACCGAATCGATCTTCGCTGCGGGCGATCCGCTCGTCATCGAGCAGCTGCGCCAGTTGCGCGCCGAAGGCGTGAAGGTCGCGATCGACGACTTCGGCATGGGCTACTCGTCGCTGAGCTACCTCGGCAGCCTGCCGATCGACACCATCAAGATCGACAAGTTCTTCGTCGACCACATCGACTGCGACCGCCGCTCGGCCGATCTGTGCCAGGCGATCCTGACCCTGGGAACCAGCCTCGAACTCGGGATCGTGGCCGAAGGCGTCGAGCGCGCCGAGCAGGCCGAACGCCTCACGCGCATGGACTGCTCGCTGATGCAGGGCTTTCTCTTCAGCCGCCCGGTCCCGGCCGAAGCGCTCCCGGGCTGGTTCGGCGAGGCCGCGGCAGCGCGCTGCACGGTGGCGCGCGCGGTGGCCCCGGAGGCGGGCGCGCCCGCTCTGGCCGCCTCCGACGCCGCCACGCGCCGGCGCCTGCGCCTCGTCACAAAGGAATGAGGCGCCCGATGAATCGCTCGTTGCCACTGCCGCCGCGTGCCTTCAACTGGCAGCGCGGCGGGCGGCGCGCCTTCCCCTTGTCCCGCCCCCCGCGCGACGAGCCGGCACCGCGAACGCGGGCCCCCGGGTGCGGCGGCGCCGTCGGGCCGCGATCGCCCGTTTCACAGGAGACACTGCCATGCCTTGCCATCCCCGCGCCGGATCCGCTGCCGCGCTCGCTGCGGGCGCCCTCGTCGCAATCCAGGCCGCGCCGGCGGCAGCGCAGGACGCAGCGCCGCAGCGCGTCGAGATCACCGGCTCGGCGATCCGCGGCATCGCCGGCGAGGGCGCGCTGCCGGTCTTGACGCTGAGCCGCGAAGACATCGCGCGCAGCGGCGCCACCTCGGCCGCCGAGCTGCTGCAAAGCCTGCCGGCGATGCAGGGCTTCGTGCCGCTGTCGAGTTCGATCAACGGCGGCGCCAACGGCGTCACGACCGCGGCCCTGCACGCGCTGCCTTCCAAATACACGCTGGTGCTGCTCGACGGCCAGCGCCTCGCGCCGCTGCAACTGCAGTCCGCGCAGGGCTACGGCGTGGCCGTCAACCTCGAGAACATTCCCCTCGCAGCGGTCGAGCGCGTCGAGATCCTGAGCGACGGGGCCTCGGTGATCTACGGCTCCGATGCGATCGCCGGCGTCGTCAACTTCATCCTGAAGAAGGACCAGACGGCAGGCGTTGCCAGTGCCTCGTTCGCGCAACCCCAGCATGCGGGGGGCAGCGGCTGGAACGCGGCGCTGACCAAGGGCTTCGGCGAGCTCGACACCGACCGCTACAACCTGCTGCTGAGCCTGTCGCACGACCAGCAGCAGGCGCTGGCGGCGGCGCAGCGCCCGGCGTCGGCGCGCGGGGGCTACATCCCGTTCAGCGCGAACGGCCAGAATTACGTCTTCGACGGCCGCTCGAGCAACACCGCGCCGGCCAACCTCACGTTCAGTGCAGTGCCCAACGGCAGCCCGGCCGCGACCCTGCCCAACGGCTACAGCCTCAATCCGTACTACGCCGCGAACGGCAATTGCGGTTCGGCGCTGGCTTCGCCGCAGCTGAACCAGGTCGGCGTGAGCGGGGTCAACTGCCGCTTCAACTACGCCGCCACGGTGCAGGACCTGCCGGCCTCGAGCCGCGATTCGCTGCTCGCGCGCGCGGCGCTGCGCGTCGGCGCCGACACCACGCTGTGGAGCGAGCTGCTGCTCTCGCGCAACCGCATGCTCGCGCAATACGCGCCTGCGGCACAGCCGCTCGGGGTCTCGCCGACCGACAACGCGATCCTCTACAACCGCTACATCAC
>JAGWTS010000326.1 GCA_028868875.1 Burkholderiales bacterium
GCGCTGCTCGCGCTCGCGACCGTGCTGCTCTTCGCCGTCACGCGGGTCATCTTCATCCCGCAAGGCGAGTTCGTCGCCTTCGGGGCGCTGACCCTGGCCTTGTTCCAGCAAGGCAAGGTGCCGGGAACGGTGTGGTTCCTGCTGATCCTGGCCGCCTTGGTCGCGGCGGGCGACCTGATCCACGGCCTGCGCCACCACGAATCGCCGGCGCGGCTGATGCGCAGCCTGGTGCGCACGCTGGCTTATCCGGTCGTGATCTCGCTCGTCTGCATCTGGGCCGCGCCCAAGGGGCTGCCGATGCCGGTGCAGGCGGCGCTGACGCTCGCGCTGGTGACGCCATTCGGGCCGCTGATCTACCGCATCGCCTTCGAGTCGCTCGCCGACGCCAGCGTGCTCGTGCTGCTGATCGTCTCGGTCGGCGTGCACTTCGCGCTCGTCGGCCTGGGCCTGCTGTTCTTCGGCGCCGAGGGCTTCCGCAACCCGGCTTTCTGGGACGCGCGCTATGCGGCCGGCCCGCTCGCCTTCACCGGCCAGGCCATCATCATCATGGCGGCCTCGCTGGTCCTCATCGTCGCCTTGTGGCTGGTCTTCGAGCGCACCCTCACCGGCAAGGCCTTGCGCGCGACCGCGGTGAACCGCCTGGGCGCGCGCCTGATGGGCATCTCGACCTCGGGCGCGGGCCGGCTCTCGTTCACGATGGCGGCCTTCATCGGCGCCTTGTCGGGGCTGCTGATCGGGCCGACCACGACCATCTTCTACGACAGCGGCTTTCTCATCGGCCTGAAGGGCTTCGTCGCCGCGGTCTTCGCCGGGCTGTCGAGCTATCCGCTGGCCCTGGTCGGCGCGCTCGGCGTCGGGCTGCTCGAAAGCTTCGGCAGCTTCTGGGCGAGTTCGTTCAAGGAGGTGATCGTCTTCGGCTCGATCCTGCCGGTGCTGCTCTGGCGCTCGCTGCGCGACCCCGATCGCGACGAGCATTGAGCCGGAGCCCACGACCATGAACCAAACGATTCGCCGCTGGGCTTTCCCCGTCTTCGCGCTCTTCATGCTCGTGCTGCCGGCCTTGCCGGTGCCCGAGTTCTGGATCACGCAAAGCAACTACATCGGGCTGTACGCCATCGTCGCGCTGGGCCTCGTGCTGCTCACCGGCGTCGGCGGGCTCACCTCGTTCGGCCAGGCTGCTTTCGTCGGCGTCGGCGCCTACACGGCCGCCTACATGGCGACGCAGATGGGTGTCTCGCCCTGGCTCACGCTCTTCGCCGGCCAGGCCTTGTCGATTGCCGCGGCGCTGCTCGTGGGCGCGCTGACGCTGCGCATGTCGGGCCACTACCTGCCGCTGGCGACGATTTGCTGGGGGCTGGCGCTGAACTACGCGATGGCCAACATGGATTTCCTCGGCAAGTACGACGGCCTGCTCGGTGTGCCGACGATCCAGTTCTTCGGCTTCGACCTGGGCACCGGGCGCGGCCTGCACGTGCTGGTCTGGGCGCTGGCCCTGCTGTGCGCGCTGGCGGTGACGCGGCTGCTGGATTCGCGCCCGGGCCGCGCCATCCGCGCCTTGAAGAACGGCGCGACCATGGCCGAGGCCATGGGCATCTCGACCTTCCACTACAAGCTCACGATCTTCGTCATCGCCGGTATGCTCGCCGGGCTCTCGGGCTGGCTCTTCGCCCATCTGCAAGGCACCGTCAACCCGACGCCCTTCTCGATCTCCAAGGGCATCGAGTACCTCTTCATCGCGGTGCTCGGCGGCGTCGGCCAGGTCTGGGGCGCCTTCCTCGGCTCGGCCGTCGTGCGCATCGTCGACGACCAGCTCCAGGTCTGGCTGCCGCGCCTGATCGGCACCAGCGGCAACTTCGAGACCATCGTCTTCGGCATCGTCCTCATCGCCGTGCTCAAGTACGCGCCCGACGGCCTGTGGACCTTCATCGCGCGCCGCGTTCCGGCGCCGCGCCGGCTGCGCGACTGGGAAGGGGCTGCAGCACTGCCGGCGCGCGAGAAGCCGGGTCGTGGCGAGGTGGTGCTCGAGGTCGACAAGATCCGCAAGGAGTTCGGCGGGCTGGTGGCCGTCAACGACATCAGCTTCCAGATCCGCGGCGCCGACATCGTCGGCCTCATCGGCCCCAACGGCGCCGGCAAGTCGACCACCTTCAACCTCATCACCGGCGTGCTGCCGGCCACCAGCGGGCAGGTGCAATACCGCGGCCAGGCCATCGCCGGCCTCGCCTCGCGCCGCATTGCGCGCCTGGGCATCTCGCGCACCTTCCAGCACGTGAAGATGATTCCCGAGATGACGGTGCTGGAGAACGTCGCCCTCGGCAGCTACCTGCGCACGCGCGCCGGCACCGTCGCGGCCATGCTGCGGCTGGACCGGGCCGAAGAGAGGCGCGCCTTTGCCGAAGCCGAGCGCCAGCTCCAGCGCATCGGCATGCAGGAGCAGATGCACGAGCTCGCCGGCAACCTCGCGCTCGGGCCGCAGCGGCTGATGGAGATCGCGCGCGCCCTGGCCACCGACCCGGCGCTGCTGCTGCTCGACGAGCCCGCCGCCGGCCTGCGCCACAAGGAGAAGCAGGCCCTGGCCGCGGTGCTGCGCCAGCTGAAGGCCGAGGGCATGAGCATCCTTCTCGTGGAGCACGACATGGATTTCGTGATGGGCCTCACCGACCGCATCGTCGTGATGGAGTTCGGCACCCGATTGATCGAAGGCACGCCCGAGGAAGTGCAGGCCAGCCCCGCGGTTCGCGCCGCCTACCTCGGAACGGAGCACTGAGATGGCCGACGCTCTGCTCCAGGTGAAGAACCTGCACGCCGGCTACGGCCGCGCCGAGGTGTTGACGGGACTGAACTTCCAGGTCGAGCGCGGCCAGGTCGTGACCGTGATCGGCCCCAACGGCGCCGGCAAGTCGACCACGCTCAACGCCTTGATGGCGGTGCTGCCGGCGCGCGGCAGCGTCGTCTTCGACGGCACCGACCTCGCCGAGGTCACGCTCGAAGAGCGCGTGATGCTCGGCCTGGCGCTGGTGCCCGAGAAGCGCGAGCTCTTCGGCACGATGGCGGTGCAAGACAACCTCGTGCTCGGCGGCTACCGCGCGATGAAGCAGAAGGTGCCGAACTGGCGCGGCCAGATCGAGCGCGTGTACGAGCTTTTTCCGCGCCTGAAGGAGCGCCGGGCCCAGCTTGCCGGCACGCTCTCGGGCGGCGAGCGCCAGATGCTGGCGGTGGGCCGGGCCCTGATGTCGGGCCCGAAGCTGCTGATGCTCGACGAGCCCAGCCTGGGGCTGGCGCCGCTGGTGGTGCTCGAGATCTTCCGCATCATCGAGCGCCTGCGCGAGCAGGGCGTGAGCATCCTGCTGATCGAGCAGAACGCGCGCGCCGCGCTCGAAGTGGCGGACCACGGCTACGTGCTCGAGACCGGCGCCTTCGCCCTCGAAGGCCCGGCGAGCGAGCTCGCCGGCGACCCGCGCGTGATCGAGACCTACCTCGGCGCGGCGCGCAAGGCCGGCTGAAGCGCGCGGCAGTGAAACCGGCGGCCCGACCTGCGAAGCCGCGTGCCGCGGCGCCAAGCGACGAAACGCTGGATGCTTCCGGGCTGCAGCACCTCGTCGGCTTTCTGCTGGCCTTGGCGACGGCGCAGACGCGCAAGGTCTACCAGCAATGCGTGGGCACCCCGTTCGACCTGCGGCCGGTGGAGTTCAGCCTGCTCGCGCTGCTGCTCGCCAACCCCGGGGCCTCGCCCAAGCAGCTGGGGCGCACGCTGGACATGCCGGCGCCCAACCTCAGCGTGCTGCTCGACCGCATGGCCGCGCGCGGCGCCGTCGAGCGCCGGCGCAGCCGCACCGACGGCCGCGCCCTGCAGGTGCTGCTGACAGCCGAAGGCGAGCGCCTGGCGCGCGCCGCGCACGCGGCCTCGCTGACGATGGAGGAGCCGCTGCTGCAGGCGCTGACGCCGGGCGAGAGGCTGGTGTTGCGAGAGTTGCTGCTGAAGTTTGCGCGCGGGGTGGCGGGGTAGCCTCGCGGCTGGATGGCCTCGGCATCGGATGGATGTCGGCCCGACTGAGCGCCTGAAGTCCGCGCAAGCAGTCAGCTCGAGCAAGCCTCACCTCGCCGAGTGACCGCAGAGCGAGTTCGATGGTGAGCTGCCAGCCGCTGCATGAACTCCAGCGGCGACACAACCGGGTGCGTGATGCCGTCGTGCCGCGGGCGAGCGACTCGCCCCACAATCGATGCGTTCAGGATGCTGTACTGCACAGGCCAACGCACCTTCCTCCCCCATGCCTTCATCCAAGCCCCCCTACGATGTGCCGTCCGGAGCCCCGAGCCCCGTCGTCAAGGAAGAGCACATCGAATACGGCTTCATCGGCAAGCTTCAGAACCTGAAGTACGAATACCGCGACGACATCCGCGATCGCGCCGCGCTGGAGAAGAACTTCCGCGAGAAGTTCGAGGCCCTCAACCGGGTCAGGCTGACCGACGCCGAGTTCGCCAGGCTGCTGGATGAAATCGTCACCCCGGATGTCTACGCCGCCGCCAGGACCCTGCGCGGCATCAATGCCTTCACCCGCGACGACGGCACGCCGCTGAACTACACGCTGGTGAACATCAAGGACTGGTGCAAGAACCACTTCGAGGTCATCCACCAGCTGCGCATCAACACCGACAACAGCCACCACCGCTACGACGTCCTGATCCTCATCAACGGCGTGCCCTGCGTACAGATCGAGCTGAAGACCCTGGGCGTGAATCCGCGCCGGGCGATGGAGCAGATCGTCGACTACAAGCACGACCCCGGCAACGGCTACACGAAGACGCTGCTGTGCTTCATGCAGCTGTTCATCGTCAGCAACCGCGACCGCAGCTACTACTTCGCCAACAACAACGCCCGCCATTTCGCCTTCAATGCCGACGAGCGCTTTCTGCCCATTTACGAATTCGCCGACGAGGGCAACCGCAAGATCACCCAGCTCGACGAGTTCGCCGAAGCCTTCCTGAAGAAGTGCGACCTCGGCCGCAGCATCAGCCGCTACATGGTGCTGCTCGCGGGTGAGCAAAAGCTCATGATCATGCGGCCCTACCAGGTCTATGCCGTCCAGCACATCGTGAAGTGCATAGACGAAGACAACGGCAATGGCTACATCTGGCACACGACAGGCAGCGGCAAGACGCTCACGTCCTTCAAGGCCTCGACCCTGCTGAAGGAGAACGAGCACATTCACAAGTGCCTGTTCGTCGTGGACCGCAAAGACCTGGACCGCCAGACGCGCGAGGAATTCAACAAGTTCCAGGAAGGCTGCGTCGAAGAAAACACCAACACCGCCGCACTCGTGCGCCGCCTGCTGTCGGAGGACTATGCCGACAAGGTCATCGTCACCACCATCCAGAAGCTGGGCCTGGCGCTGGATGAAAACAGCAAGCGCAACAAGCAGCGCAGCAGGAACGGCCAGGCCACCTACAAGCAGCAGCTCGAAGCGCTGCAGGACAAACGCATCGTCTTCATCTTCGACGAATGCCACCGCTCGCAGTTCGGCGAGAACCACAAGGCCATCAAGGCGTTCTTCCCCAAGGCCCAGCTCTTCGGCTTCACCGGCACGCCCATCTTCGAGGCCAATGCCAGCCTGCAGAAGATCGAGGACACCCAAGCCTCGATGCGCACCACAGTGGACCTGTTCCAGAAGCAGCTCCACGCCTACACCATCACCCACGCGATCGAGGACGGCAACGTCCTGCGCTTTCACATCGACTACTTCAAGCCGAAAGAGGAAAAAGACAAGAAGCTCCCCAAGCCCGGCGAGGCCATCGCCAAGAGGGCCGTCATCGAAGCCATTCTCGCCAAGCACGATGCCGCCACCGGCGGACGGCGCTTCAACGCCCTGCTCGCCACCGCGTCGATCAACGACGCCATCGAATACCACGCCTTGCTCGAGACGATGCAGGCCGAGAAGCAGGCCGCCGACCCCGACTTCAAGCCGCTGAACATCGCCTGCGTCTTCTCGCCGCCGGCCGAGGGCGACGCGGATGTCAGGCAGATCCAGGAAGACCTGCCGCAGGAGCAGGCCGACAACCAAGAAGACCCTGAGGGCAAGAAAGCCGCGCTCGAGGCCATCCTCGCCGACTACAACGTCCGCTACGGCAGCAACCACCGCCTGGGCGAGTTCGACCTGTACTACCAGGACGTGCAGAAGCGGATCAAGGACCAGCAGTGGCCCGAAGCAGACCTGCGCAAGGCCTTTCCGACTGCCCGGCACCACAAGATCGACATCACCATCGTGGTCGACATGCTGCTCACCGGCTTCGACTCCAAGTACCTGAACACGCTTTACGTCGACAAGAACCTCAGGCACCACGGCTTGATCCAGGCTTTCTCGCGCACCAACCGCGTGCTCAACGGCAGCAAGCCCTACGGCAACATCCTCGACTTCCGCCAGCAGCAGGATGCAGTCGATGCCGCCATCGCGCTCTTCTCCGGCGAGAAGAGCGGCGAGCAGGCGCGAAAGATCTGGCTGGTGGACAAGGCCCCCGTCGTGATCCAGAAGCTCGATGCCGCCGTGCAGAAGCTGGGCCAGTTCATGAAGTCCCAGGGCCTGGCCTGCACGCCTTCGGATGTAGCCAACCTGAAGGGCGACGAGGCCCGCGCCGCCTTCGTCACCCACTTCAAGGACGTGCAGCGGCTCAAGACCCAGCTCGACCAGTACACCGACCTCAGCGATGACGACAAG
>JAGWTS010000327.1 GCA_028868875.1 Burkholderiales bacterium
GAGCCGGTGTTCGTCGGCGGCACCACGGTCAGCAACGCGACGCTGCACAACCTGTTCGAGCTGCGGCGCAAGGGCGTGCGCGTCGGCGACACCGTGATCGTGCGCCGCGCCGGCGACGTCATTCCCGAGGTCGTCGGCAGGGTTCCGGGGCCGCGCGCCGGCTACGTCCCCAACTTCCGCATGCCGCGCCAGTGCCCGGTCTGCTCGAGCCGGGTGCTGCGCGAGAAGGGCGGCATCGACCACCGCTGCACCGGCGGCCTGTTCTGCCCGGCGCAGCGCAAGCAGGCGATCCTGCATTTCGCCGGCCGCCGCGCCATGGACATCGAAGGCCTGGGCGACAAACTCGTCGACCAGCTCGTCGACGCCGGCATCGTGCGCACGCTGCCCGAGCTCTACACGCTGGGCATCGCGAAGCTTTCGGCGCTCGAGCGCATGGCCGACAAGAGCGCGGCCAATCTCGCCGCCGCGCTCGAGAAGAGCAAGCAGACCACGCTCGCGCGTTTTCTCTATGCCTTGGGCATGCGCCATGTCGGCGAGGCCACGGCCAAGGATCTGGCCAGGCATTTCGGCACACTCGAAGCGTTCCTGGGCGAAGACTGGCGCGCGCTGCTGGCATCGAAGAAGGAAGTGCAGAAGAGCAACGTCAAGCGCAGGGCCGCCGGCCAGGCACCGCTGCCGCTGCCCCTGGAAGGCGTTGGCGATGAAACAGCGGAGAGCATCGAGGCCTTCCTGGCGCAGCCTCACAACGTCGAAGTCATCCGAAGGTTGATCGCGGCCGGCATCCAGTGGCAGGAGCACGCCGGCGCCGGCAAGTCGGTGGCCCCGGCCGCGCCCCTGGCCGGCAAGACCTTCGTGCTCACCGGCACCCTGCCCACGCTCTCGCGCGACGAAGCCAAGGCCTTGATCGAAGCCGCCGGCGGCAAGGTGGCGGGCTCGGTGTCGAAGAAGACGAGCTGGGTCGTCGCCGGCGAGGAGGCGGGCAGCAAGCTCGACAAGGCGCGCGAGCTGGGCATCGCCTTGCTCGACGAGGCGGGGCTGCGCGCCTTGCTGGCCGAGGCGCAGTAGCGCGGCGCCGCGCCGGGTGATGCGCAACGCCGGACCTTGCCGCCTCAGCCGGGATAGCCGGTGATCGCGCGCAGCCTGCGGTTCAGCGGCGCCAGGCGCGGCGCCAGCGGCGCGAACACTTCGCGGTGCAGGCGCTCGTACAGCGCGACGTTCTCGGGCCGGGGTTCGAAGCGCTCTGTCGGGCCGGCCATGGCCCGGGCGGCGCTGGCGACGTCGGGGTACCAGCCCAGGCCGGCGGCGGCCAGCATCGCGGCGCCCAGGGCCGAGCTGTCGGTCAGACGCGGGCGTTCGGCCGCGAGGCCGAAGACATCGGCGGCGATCTGCACCGCTCCCGCGCTGCGCGAGCCGCCGCCCGAGACCACGAGCCGCGCCAGGCGCCGGCCCAGCTTCTTCTCGGTGAGCTCGCGTCCGGCGCGCAACTGGTGGACGATCCCTTCGATGATGGCGCGGTAGAGATGGGCGCGGCCGTGGACGTCGCCGAAGCCGATGACCGCGCCCTTGGCCTCGGGCCCGGGGTCGCGCAGCCCCGGCGACCAATGCGGCAGCAGCGTCAGCCCCTGGGCGCCGGGCGGGGTCTGGTCGAGAAGGGGTTCGAACAAGGCCTCGGGCTCGATCCCGAGCGCCGCCGCGTGCGCCGCCTCGGCCTGGCCGAACTGCTGGCCGAACCAGCTCACGAGCCAGAAGCCGCGCTGGATGTGGACCTCCGTGTTGAAGGACCCGGGCAGCGCTGCCGGGTAGGCCGGCAGCAGGCGCTGCACCTCGAGATAGCGCGGCTGGGTGGTGTTGATCGAGGCCGCGGTGCCGAAGGACAGGTGGGCGCAATCGGCGTCGTGGCCGCCGCTGCCCAGCACCTCGCAGGCCTTGTCGGCGGCCGCGGCGATCAGCGGCAGGCCGGGCGCGAGGCCCAGCCGCGCTGCGGCGGCCGGCGTCAGGCCGCCCAGCCTCTGCCCCGGCGCGACGAGGCGCGGCAATTGCCCGGGCCGGATCGCCAGCGCCTTCCAGCGCCAGTCGCCCGGCCGCGCCCATTGCTGGCGCCGGTAGTCGAAAGGCAGGTAGCCCACCTGGCAGGCGGCCGAGTCCACCCAGTCGCCGACCAGCGCGTGGGTGAGCCAGCCCGAGAGCAGCAGGCAGCGTTCGCTGCGGGCCCAGATCGCGGGTTCGTGCTCGGCGATCCAGTTGGCCTCGGCCTGGCGCTGCAACTGGCGCAACAGCTCGCGCGCGCCGGCGGCGGCGAACAGCGCAGACCACAGAACGCCCAGCGCCGGCGGCGCGCTGCACAACCTCTGGTCGGGCCAGACGATGGCCGGGCGCAGCGGTCGGCCCGCTGAATCGGCATTGACGAGGGTGCCGCGCTGCGTGGTGAGCGCCAGCGCGGCGATGCGCGCGGGTTCGATCTCGCTCCACAAGCCGCGGCAGGCCTGGACGGCCGAATCGAGGTAGACCTCGGCATCCATTTCGGCCCAGCCGGGCTCGGGCGCGACGAAAGGCGGGTCCAGCCGCACGCGCTGCTGCGCCACGGGCCGCCCGTTGCGATCGAAGGCGATCGCCCGCACGCTCTGGGTTCCGACATCGATGGCGAGCAGCAGGTCGGGCGTCATCGGCTCCGATTGTCCATTCCGCCGTGGGGATAATCGCTGCGCTGAATCCTCGAGAGGTGCTGAAGATGACGACGGAGCGCTGCCGATGACCGTGCGCGAAATCCTCAAGATGGGCGATGCGCGCCTGCTGCGCGTGGCCGCGCCGGTGACGCAGTTCGATACGCCCGAGCTGCATGCCCTGGTCGCCGACATGCTCGAAACCATGCAGGCGGAGCAGGGCGCGGGGCTGGCGGCGCCGCAGATCGGCGTCGACCTGCAGCTCGTGATCTTCGGCTTCAGCCGCAACCAGCGCTACCCCGATGCGCCGGCGGTGCCGCTCACGGTGCTCGTCAATCCGGTCGTCACGCCGCTGTCGGACGAAGTCACGCAAGGCTGGGAAGGCTGCCTGTCGGTGCCGGGCCTGCGCGGCCTGGTGCCGCGCTTCGAGCGCATCCGCTACCAGGGCTTGGACCTCTTCGGCGACGCCATCGACCGCGAGGCCGAGGGCTTCCACGCCCGCGTCGTCCAGCACGAGGTCGACCACCTGCTGGGCCGGCTCTATCCGACGCGCATGACCGACCTCACCCAACTCGGCTTCACGAGCGTGCTGTTTCCCGAGCTCGACCCGGCGCAAGACGACTGAATTCGAGCAGCCGCCCCTTGTAGGCGGCCCGCAGCGGCGTCGCCGCATGGTCGAGGCGGCGCTCGCTGCGCTCGAATCCCAGCGCGCTCATCGAGCGGTTGAAGGCAGGGCGGTTGCCGCGTTCGGGGTCGACGATCCAGACCTCGGCCGCGGCCTCGGCGTGGCGGCCGATGAAGGCGGCCAGTTCGCGGCTGGCGTCGCGGTCGTAGAGCACGTCGCTGCCGATGATGAGATCGAAGCGCCCGCGCACGATGCGCCGCGTCGGCTTGCCCGCGGGCTCGCCCCAGTCGCCGTGGCGGTACTTCATCGGCGCCAGGTCGTTGAGCCGGAGGTTCTCGGCGAGAAAGGCGCCGGCCAGCGGATGGTTGTCCGAGGCCGTGACGTCGGCCCCGCGCCGGTGGCCGACGAGGCTGGCCAGCGCGAGCCCGCAGCCCACTTCGAGGATGCGCTCGGCCGCCGCCACCGGCCGCAGCGCCAGCCGCGCCGCGAGCAGCGCGCTCGAAGGCCAGGCCTGGCCGAACAAGGACCACTGCGCATCCGAGATGCCGAGCCCCGCGGCTTCGCCCAGCGGATCGGCGAACTGCTGGCGGTCGAGCAGCGAGCGGATGAGCAGGTCGGCGCAGCCGGCGACGGCGATGCGCTCTTGCTTGGTGTGGTAGCCGGGCATCGCGTGCACAGCGGTCGAGGACCGGGCGCCAGGGGAGGGCGGGGAGGCACCGAGTATGGGGCCTGGCCTGCCCGGCGCCGGCTTGGCCCTTCGGGCGGGCAGTCGCTGGCGCATCGCCCCGGCGATGAGGTCCATGTCGGCGGCGTCGATCGCGAGCAGGCCGAAGCGCAGCCGGTAACCCCAGTTGCGGACCCCGGCCGTGAACGCGAGCCGCCCGAGCAGCGGCGCGATCGGCTGTCGTGCGTCTCGAACCAGGCCACGTCGCGGCGGAACGGGCAGAAGGCCGGGCTCATCGGCTTGCGGTGGCAGACCTGCATGAAGCCTTGTTCGCGGCCCAGGTGCACATGCTCGGCCGAGGCCACGGCGATCCATTTGCCGGGCGCCGGGCGCCGGGCTGAGCGGCTTCATGCCGCCGCCGGAGCGAAGACGCGCAGCCGGTGCCCATCGGGGTCGAGCGCGACGAAGGTAAAGCCGAAATCCATCGCCGTCGGCGCCTGGGCGATGGGCAGGCCGCGGGCGGTCCAGTCGGCATGCGTCGCGGTCACATGGGCGTTGTCGGCGACGGCAAATGCAATCTCGCTGCCGCCGGGCGGGGTGGCTTGCGGCGCCACCGTGCGGCGTGCCCACAAGCCCAGCATCACGCCCGATTCGAGCGCGAACATCGCGAAGGTCGGCGAGGCCTCGACCGGCGCCTTGCCCAGCAGGCGGCGATAGAAATCGGCGCTCTCGGTCGGGCTCTCGACGTAGAGGAGGATGAAGTTCGGGTCGGACATGGCGTGCTCCTGGTGGATGGGCAACGAACTGAAGTGTTCGTTGCCGCCATGGTCGCGGGCCCGCTTGTCAGAAAGTGGCAGCAGCGTGCGCCGCCGGCCTCGGGATCAGCGCTCGGCCATGCCCTGGCTGCGCCGCCACTCGTCCAGCAAGGCCTGGCGCCGCCGCGGGTAGCGCAGGCCGGTGGCGGCCAGTTCGGCGATGCGGTCGGTGCGGAAATGGCGGATCGACTGGCGCAACTCGCACCAGGCGACGACGACGCGGGCGCGGTCGAAGAAGCCCAGCGCAAAAGGCCAGATCAGGCGCCGGCTGTCCCTGCCATCGGCATCGCGGTAGCGGACCTCGAGCTTGTGTTCGCTGCGGATCGCCAGGCGGATTGCGGCCAGCTCGGCATCGCCCGCGGAAGCGGGACCGCCTGCGGCGATGGGCTCGCCAGGGCCGACCAGCAGCGGCGACGTATCGAGTTCGCGCCGCAGTTCGGCCGGCAGCACCGCCGCCAGCTTGGCCAGGGCGTCGCGCGCGGCTTCACCCAGGCGCCGGTCGCCGCGGTCCATGACCCAGCGCGAGCCCAGGGCCAGGGCCTCGAGTTCGTCGAGCGAGAACATCAGCGGCGGCAGCGTGAAGCCGGGCTCGAGGACGTAACCCAGGCCGGGCGCGCCGTCGATCGCCGCGCCTTGCGCCTGCAGCGTCGCGATGTCGCGGTACAGGGTGCGCAGGCTGATGCCGAGCTCGGCGGCGATGGCCGATCCGGCCAGCGGCCGGCGATGGCGGCGCAGCAGTTGCAGCAGGTCGAGCAGGCGTGCGGAACGCGACAAGGTGCTTTTCCCCCGCGTCCCGGCCTTCAGCGCAACAAGGGCGCCAGCACCTTCCAGACGTTGTCGAGGAGGCGCGCATGGGCCTCGGCCTTCGGGTGGATGCCGTCGCCCTGGAAGATCGTCGCCGCGTCGGGCCCGTCCGCCACCCCGGCGAGAAGAAAGGGCACGAGCGCCGCGCCCGAGCTTTTCGCGACCTCGGCGAACAGGGCGCTGAAGTCCTCGGTGTACTTGCGGCCATAGTTGGGCGGCACCCTCATGCCGACGATGACGAGCCGGGCGCCGGCCGCCTTCACGGCCTGCGCCATCGCTTCGAGGTTGGCCTTCGTCATCGCCAGCGGCAGGCCGCGCAAGGCGTCGTTGGCGCCGAGTTCGATGATCACCAGCGCCGGCTTGCGCTCGGCCAGCAGCGCCGGCAGGCGCGAGCGGCCGCCCGAGCTGGTTTCGCCGCTGATGCTGGCGTTGACGACTTTCCAGGAAAGCTTCTGCGCCGCGATGCGCCGGGCCATCAACGCGACCCAGCCCTGGCCCGTCTGCAGCCCGTATTCGGCCGACAGGCTGTCGCCGACGACGAGCAGCGTGCGCTGACCGGCGCCCTCGGCCCGGCCCTGCGCGGGCAGCGTCATCCACCACAGGCTACATTGCGCGAGCCAAACGCGCCGGCGCCTAGAAAAGAGCAATGTCCGAATCCCCCATCATCGCCGTCGAAGGCATCACCAAGCAGGTGACCGATTCCACCGGTACGCTGACCATTCTCCACGAGATCGATTTCGAGCTCCGGCCACGCGAATCGGTCGCCATCGTCGGCGCCTCGGGTTCGGGCAAGAGCACCTTGCTGTCGATCGTCGCCGGCCTGGACACGCCGAGTTCGGGCCGCGTGCTGCTCGCCGGCACCGACCTGTTCTCACTCGACGAAGACGCCCGCGCCGCGGTGCGCGGGGCCCAGGTCGGCTTCGTGTTCCAGAGCTTCCAGCTGCTGGCCAACCTCACGGCGCTGGAGAACGTGATGCTGCCGCTCGAACTCGTCGGCCGGCGCGACGCGCGCGCGGCCGCCACCGAGATGCTGCGCCGGGTCGGCCTCGGCGAGCGCCTGGGCCATTACCCCAAGGTGTTGTCGGGCGGCGAGCAGCAGCGCGTGGCGCTGGCGCGCGCCTTCGT
>JAGWTS010000022.1 GCA_028868875.1 Burkholderiales bacterium
GTGAACAGGTTCTTCAGATGCCACTTGATCGTTTCCTCGCCCACCTGCATGGCCAGGCCGATCTCCTTGTTGGAGAGATTGCGCGCGAGCAATTCCAGCACCTCGCGCTCCTTGGGCGTCAATGCCAGGCTCGGGGTGACGTGAGGGCGCGCGGGCGCGTGACTCGGGTGCGCGGTTGGCAGCGGCGCCGCCAGGGCGCCGCCTTCTCCTGGCGCCGCGGGGTCGGGGAGCACCTGGCGCAGCCAGTCGGCGAGCCCCGGATGCGCATCTGCAAAGACCCGCCGCAATCCGAACGCGCGCGCCAGCCCGGCCGCCTCTTCGACCAGGGCCTTTGCCGGCGCGCCGCCTTGATGCAGCGCGAAGGCGCGCAGGCCGAGCAGCCCGACGTGCACGCGCCCGAGCCGCTGCCCCTGTGCCCGGGCGGCGGCGCCCTCCCAATGGGCTGCCGCCTCGCGCCAGCGCCGCGCCGCGAGCTCCGCATAACCGAGGGCGATCTCGCGCAGCAATTCGACGCTTTGGCGCCAACGCGGCCCGCGCGGCGATTCGGGGCCGGCAATGATCGCGTCGATGCGTTGACACAGCTCGGCGCAGGTCTCGGGCCGATAACGATGGGCGTGCAGGCGCACCTGCGCCACCAGGGCGGCGATGCGCAGGCGCGGAAACCGCCGCGCCAGTCCGACCGCTTCGAGCGCCCCCAGCAGCTCCAGCGCCCGGTCCTCGGCGCCTTCGGCGACGTAGGCGAAGGCCATCGTCCGGTAGGCCGACAACGCGCATTCGGCCAGTCCGCTGCGTTCCAGCACGTCCAGTCGGTTGGCCAGCACGGCGGCGGCCTCGGCAGGCTCGTCGCGCTCCCACAGCGTTGCCGCGAGCAGTGACGCCGCCATGCAGGTGAACGAATGGCGGCGGCCGAGCTCCGCCTCGGCCCAGGCGAGCAAGGGGCGCAGCACGCGCTCGGCGCGCAGCACATGGCCTTCCCACAGGTAGGTCTGGGCGACCATGAATTCTCCCCAGCGCGAGACGTAGGCCAGGCCGGGGGCCGCGCTCGCCTGGGGCGCCTGCTGCCCGCGCAGCCGCGCGAGGGCCGGCTCGCCATCGATCAAGGTGCGATACATCGATCGATTGGCATGGAGCTGGCGCAGCAGCGGCTCGTGCAGCGGCGGGTCGGTCGCCCAGGGGTCGTGCAAGGCGACGAAGCGGTCGAGATCGTCGGCGTAGCTGGCCGCGCCGCTGAGGATGAGGGCGCACTCGCAGCGCCGTGCGTCGTCGACCCCGGGGGCGGCCAGGATGCGTTCGACGTAGCGGCTGGCCTCCTCGTGGCGTTCGCTCAGGGCCAGCGACCAGGCGGCCGCCAGCAGCAGGCCGGGCCGGCGTTCGAGCTCGGCGGCGGGCAATCGGTCGAGCCAGTCGAGCACCGTGTGCTGGTTGCCGCGGCTCATGTGCGACTCGTACAGGCTGCGCTCGGCCAGGTCGTAGGCGCGGTCGTTCTCGCCGCAGGCCAGGGCGTGGCGCGCTGCCGCCTCGATCATGCCGTGCTCGGCCAGCCAGGCGCTGGCACGCTTGTGCAGCAGCGTCCGTTCGGGCTCGGGCAACTGCGCGAACCGCCGCCGCAATTCGTCGCGGGCCAGGGTGTGCATGCGCAGCCATTCGCTGTCTTCGCCGGCCACGAACACCGGCGTGTCGCGGGCCAGGCGCGCCAGCCGCTCCGCGGCGTCGTCGCCGGCCATCAAGGCGCTGCAAAGCGCGGGGTGCAACAGGTCGAGGATGGCCACGCGGATCAGCAGCGCCAGGTCGGCCGGCGGCAGGTGGGCAATCATCAGGTCGACGACGCGGTCGTTCAAGGCGCCGCGCCGGCTGCGCATCGCCATGAGTTCGGCCTGCGGGTCGACGCCGGCTGACATCAGCGACATGCCGAGCTGCAGCCCCAAGGCCCAGCCCTCGGTCGTCTCGTGCAGCCCGGCGACGGCGTCGCGCTCGACGCGCTCGCCGAAGCGGGTGCGCACGAGCTCCATCGTCTCGTCCAGGCGCAGGCGCAGGTCTTCGGCGCCGAGGAGCGAACACTGGCCGTAGGTCAGCAGGTCGTCGATGCCGAGCCGGCAGTCGGTGCGGGCGGCGACGACGACGCGCAGGTTCGGCGGCGTGTTGTGCAGCAGATAGGCCAGCGCGTCGCGCGCTGCCGGCGGCAAGCGGTCCGCCTCGTCGACGATCAGCACCATGTCCAGCGCCGTCTGGGTCACTTCGGCCAGCCACATCGTCACGCCCTCGAGCCCGGCCGCGCCCGCGGCCTCGGCCAGCGTCGCGCCGAAGGCGGGCCGGCCGGCGCCGACACGCACGCTCAGCGTGAGCGCCTGCACCAGGCGCTGGGAGTCGTCCGCGCCCTGCGCCGACAGCCAGGCCACCACCGTGCCGCGCCCCAGATGCTCGAGCCGCCATTGCGCGAGCAGCGACGTCTTGCCGAAGCCGGCCGGCGCCTGAACCACGATCACTGACTTCTCGGCCAGGTTCGGGTGATCGGATTGAAGTCGCGGGCGCCCCAGCAGATGGCGCGGGACGCGCGGTGCCGTGACCTTCAGAAGGAGGTCACCGGCGCGTGCGCCAAGAGCGTGCGAGGGGGGGGGGCCACGGTGCAGGGCGGACTTCGGCGCCGGAGTGTGCGCCGCTCTGATGAGGTCGGCACGATGGTACCCGGCAGCGCCGCGGGCGGGGCAGAGGATTGCCCTTGCCCCCCCGCGGCGGGTAGGGTGCGGAGGCCACGCCCGGGCTAGCATGGACGCAGCGTGAGCCGGAGGATCGCATGTACCGCCATTTGCTCGTCCCGATCGACGGCTCCGACCTTGCGGTCTCGGTCGTGGGCAATGCGGTCGCGCTGGCGCGCAAGCTGGGTGCGCGCCTCAGCTTCTTTCACCCCGTACTCGAGCAGGGCGGATCGGCCCATGCCGAGGGCGAAGCGGCGCGCGACCCGGAGCGGCCGGAGGGGGCCCGTGCCTGGCGGCAAGCGCATGCGCGCGAATGGCTGGCCAAGGCCGAGGCCGCGGCGCGTGCCTACGGCCTGAGCTGCGAATCGTCGTACGCGCTCGGCGCGACAGCGGCCCTGGCCATCGCCGCGGCGGCGCGCGAACGCCATTGCGACCTCATCTTCACCGCCTCGAACGCGAACCGGGAAGAGACCGGCACGGCCTACGCGTCGCAGACGCTGGTCGAGCTGATGCAGGCCGGTTTGCCGCTGCTGGTGTCGGCATGCGGTGAGCCGGCGCCGCAGGCGCGTGCGATCGGCATCATCCGCGACGAGCATCGATCGCTGGCTGCGGTCCTGCACGCGTGGCTGCAGGCGCTGTCGGTCGCCCGGCGCGACCAGACCCTGCCCGATGCGAGGCTGATGCATGCGATCGTGCACTTTGTCGGAGCCTTCTCGGCCAAGATGCACCATCCCAAGGAGGAGGCGTACCTGTTCGCCCGCCTGCGCGAGCGAACCGGCACGCTGCACGCCGAAATCGAGGAACTCGAGCGCCAGCATGAGCGCGACGGCATGATGGTCCGCGACATCAAAGGGCTGACCGATGCGGCCTCGGCGCCCGGAGCCGGCCCGGCCGAGGTGCAGGCGCTCGAATCGGCGGTGCAGGCTTACGCCTCGTTCGTGTGGGAGCACCTGGGGCGCGAGGAAGGCGTGATCCTGCCTGCCGCCCAGAGGTTCCTCGTGGTCGCCGACTGGGAGGCCATCGACGCCGCCTTCGAGGCCAACCGCTGCCCGCGCTTCAGCGGCGACGAAGAGCGCGAGTACCGGCAGGTCTTCTCGCGCATCGTCGCCCTCGACGCCGGGTAAGCCCTGAGCCGGGCAGGCCCCGCCCCCCCCTGCCGAGAGGGGGCTGCCCCACCGCTACGCGACCCACAATTCTCAGCACGCGAATTGACCGGGAACAGCCAGTCATTGCCGCATCGAGGATTGGACAGTTCCGTGCCTGAAGACCCCTCATTGGAGACTCAATTGAAGAAAACCGCATTTGCCCTGGCCGCGCTGGCCTTTATCGGAACCGCCGCGGCGCAATCGACCGTGCAGCTCTGGGGCGTGATGGACGCAGATGTCGCCCAATTCAGGCAGGGCGGCCTGAGCAAGACAATGGTGACCTCCAGCGGCAACGCGGGCAGCCAGATCGGCTTTCGCGGAACGGAAGACCTGGGCGGCGGCATGGCAGCCGGGTACTGGCTCGAAGCCAGCATCCTGAACTCCAACGGCGGCGGGCTGGGCGGCGGTGGCGCGCTCGCGTTCAACCGTCGCTCGACCGTGGGACTGTCTGGCGCATTCGGTGAAATCAGGCTGGGCCGCGATTACACCCCTTCGTTCATCAACCACGCCGTCTTCGATCCGTTCGGCACCGCAGGCGTCGCGACCGGGAGCAACATCACCGTGGGGGGCGGCGCCAACGGGGTGGCTGGCGACAACGCCGCGACCGCCGTGCGCGCCAACAACTCGATCCAGTACCTTTGGGGCTTTGCGCCCAATGGCCTCGCCGTGGCCGGCAAGGGCGTGTATCTGCAGTTGATGTATGCGCTGCCGCAAAACGCGTCCGGCCAACCCCCGCTGGGCGACTACCGGGGAGTCCGCGTCGGCTACGCGCAAGGCCCGCTGAACGCCGCCCTGTCCTACGCGCAGGTCAACGGCGCCGCGTACGCTGCGGACGCGGCCGATGCGGCCCGAGGCTATTCGGTCTACAAGCTGTTCAACATCGGCGCCGCCTACGACTTCGGCAGCGTCAAGCTCATGGCCCACGTCGGCACGAATGACTCCGATGCCCCGGGCACCAAATACACGCATTGGGGGCTGGGCGCGACGGTTCCCGTGGGCGTGGGCTTCATCCAGGCTTCGTACAATACCGTCAAGCAGGATAACGCCACCAGTGACGGCGCGAGCCAGCTCGGGCTCGGCTATGTCTACAACCTGTCCAAGACCACGGCCCTTTACGCGGCCGCGGCGAGCATCAGCAACAAGAACAACGGCACCTATACCTTCGGGGGCAGCAATGGCGGCAACAACCCCGGGCTGATGACGGCCTTCGGCGCCGGCCAATCGTTCGGAAGCGGCACGGGCTACAGCGTCGGCTTGCGGACCATCTTCTGAGGGCCCAAATGACCCATCCCGCGTCGAAGTCAGCGACACCGGTCTGCGACGGCCTCCGTGCCGAGAATGGTTGGAATCCGCTGTGGGAGCCGTTCTACCAACTCGATCCGGAATGGACCGAGCTCTTCATGGCGATGACGGTCAAGCCCCTGAAGTCCGGCGTGCTCGACCCCAAGACCTACGAGTTCCTGGCCATCGCGGTCGACGCGTCCTGCACCCACATGTACGGGCCGGGCGTGCGCCGCCATATCCGCAAGGCCCTGGCGCTCGGTGCGACGAAGGAAGAGATCACGGCGGTCCTGCAATGCGTCAGCGTGCTGGGCATCCACTCGTTGAGCCTGGGCGCGCCGATGCTGATCGAGGAACTCGCGCAACTCGACCCGGCTGCAGGCGCGGGGGCCGTCCGATGACGCCCTTGCTTGCCGTCGAACCCATCAACCCGTCACCTGAGGATTCCTCCATGCATCACACCCTCCCTGGTTTCGCCAGGATGCGCCAGCGCCTGTCCGGCGCCCTGTCGGCCCTTGCGCTGCTTGCCGTTCCTGCCGGGGCCGCCCTGGCCCAAGGGGGACCCGTGACCGTGCGCTTCCAGGACTATCCCGGCTTCGGCAACCTGCTCGTTCACGTCGCCATTGCCAAGGGCTATTGCGAACAGAACGGGCTCAAATGCGAGGTGACGAACATCGCCTCCTCGCCGCTCGGCATCCAGGCTGTGATGGCAGGCAGCGTCGACTCGGCCTTTGCCGCGGTCGATGCCGTCAACTCCGCCATTTTGCGCGGCGTCAAGCTGAAGTACGTGACCGGTGCCAACACCGCCAATGTTCTGGAATTGGTCGCGGGCAACGACGTGCCCACTCCCAATGCGGACAAGGGATGGCCGGCGTTCATGCAGGACTTCAAGGGCAAGAAGATCGGCGTGACCGGGCGCGGGGCACCCGTCGAGCGCTACATGGACTGGATGCTCAAGAAGGCCGGCATGGACCCCGAAGCGGATGTGACCTACGTCGCCGTCGGCCCGCCGACCACCGGATACGCCGCGCTCGCGTCCAATCAGGTCGACGCGCTCATTACCTATGAGCCGGTGGGATCGATCTGCAAAATCGAGAAGACCTGCAAGCTGGTCTGGCGCGCGTCGACCGACAAGCAACCCGCGGAAATGTATGCCCTCAACGGCGCCGGACCCGGCAACGTGTTCCTGCAGGACTTCATCGATCGCAATCCCAAGGTCGTGGACGCCGTCATCCGCGCGCTCACGCAGGCCGACGCATTTGCCAACGACCCGGCCCACTTCGACGAGGTCCTCGCGATCTCGCGACGCTACTTCGAGCTCAAGATGCCGCATGGCGACGAGATCATGCGGGCGAGCCTGCACGCACAGCTGGACACGAATACCTTCCGGGTGCACATGGACCGCAAGGCCATGAAGGCGGCGCTCGACATGCTCGTCGAGACCGGGCAGTTGACCAAGACCGTCCCGGTCTCCGACATGGTGCTCGACCGCACCCCTTGAGCGTCGCTCGCCTGGCCCCCTTTTGATTACGGACGATTGTTGAGGAATAGCCGATGAACGCATTGTTTGCTTGCCCGGCCCGCGCCCCACGGCGCCGTGGCGCGGCGCTGTTCGCCGCGCTCGTGCTGGCGCTGGCGCAGACCGGCGCCTGGGCGCAGGCTGCGCTCGAAACCGTGCGCTTCCAGGACTACCCCGGGTTCGGCAACCTGCTCGTTCGCATCGCGATCTCCAAGGGCTATTGCGCGAAGAACGGCATCGAGTGCAAGCTCCTGGTGCTGCCGTCTTCGCCCATGGGCATCCAGGGCTTGCTGGCGGGCAGCATCGATGCGGCGCTGCCTTCGGTGGACGCGGTGAACCAGGCGGTGCTGCGCGGCTCGAAGATGAAGTACGTCGCGGGCGGCGCGGTGGCCTCGTCGATGGAACTGGTGGCGGGCAACCACTGGGCGACGCCGCACGCGGCCGAAGGCTTTCCGGCCTTTATCCGCGACTTGAAGGGCGCGAAGATCGGCGTTCCCGGGCGCGGCGCGCCGAACGAGCGCTACATGTCCATGATGCTGACCCAGGCCGGACTCGACCCCGAGAAGGACGTGACCTTCGTCGCCGTGGGCGGTGCGACCACCGCGTACAACGCACTCGTCTCCAAGCAGGTCGATGCCGTGCTTTCGTACGAGCCGATGGGCTCGATCCGCAAGGTCCTCGAGACCTGCAAGGTGCTCTGGCGTTCCGCCTTCGACCGCAAGCCGGAAGACATCTTCGCCATCAATGGCGGCGCCAACGGCACGGTGTTCCTGCAGGACTTCATCGACCGCAAGCCCAAGATCATCGACTCGGTGATTCGCCTGCTGCAGGAGTCCGAGACCTTCGTCAACAACCCGGCTCATTTCGAGGAAATCCTGCGCATCGACCGCCCCTATTTCTCCCTCGAAATGCCGCGGGGCGACGAGATCATGACCGCGAGCCTTCACGTCGCCCTGGACGCCAACATGTATCGCGCGCACATGAGCCGCAAGGCCATGAAGGCGGCATTGGACCTGATGCTTGCCAGCCATCAATTGCCCAAGGTCCTCCCGGTCTCCGACCTCATTCTGGATCGCGCACCTTGAGCACGGGCATCTCGATCTCGCGGTTGACCGTCCGCTTCGGGCCGGTGCTGGCCGTCGACAACGTCTCGTTCGATCTGGCAGACGGCGAATTCGTCTCCATCGTCGGTCCCAGCGGCTGCGGCAAGACCACGATCCTGAACATGCTGACCGGTCTGGTTCCGGTGCAGGAGGGCGAGGTCACGCTGCTCAACAAGCCGCCGTCGATGGGCAACCCCGACGTGGCCTACATGCTGGCGCGCGATTGCCTGCTGCCCTGGCGTGACGCGATGGACAACGCCGGTTACGGCATGGAAATACGCGGCGTCGGCGAGGCCGAACGCCGCAGCCGTGCCGCCGATCTGCTGGCGCGAGTCGGCCTGGCCGGGTTCGAGAACAAGTATCCCAAGCACCTCTCCCACGGCATGCGCCAGCGTTGCGCGCTGGCACGAACCTTCTGCCTGGACTCGCCGGTGATGCTGATGGACGAGCCCTTCGGCGCCCTCGACGCGCAGACCAAGATGCAGCTCGAAGACCTGCTGCTCGAACTGTGGACGGCACGCAAGCGCACCGTGCTCTTCATCACCCACGATCTGGCCGAGGCGGTGGCGATGTCCGATCGCGTCATCGTCATGAGCGCGCGCCCCGGCCGCATCGTCGCCGACATCCGGGTCCCGCTGGAGCGGCCGCGCCATGTCAGGGCGCTGCAGAAGGACCACCATTTCCTGGAGATCTACGCCGATGTCTGGGCCAGGCTCGAAGAGGGTTTGGGCAACAGTGCGGGGGCCGCATGAGCGCGCCGGGAGCTCCGTCGAGCGGTGGACGCCTGAGAACGGTGGCGTACCACCTGGTGGCCATTGCGTGCTTTCTCGGGCTCTGGGAAATCGCAGCCGATCGAGGCTGGATCTCGCAGGCCTTCTTCGGCCGCCCCAGCGGCATCGCCATGTTCCTCTGGAAGGGCTTCGTGGTCGGGCGCAAGCTCTGGCTCGAACTGGGCTACACGATCGTGGGGACCGTGATCTCGTTCGTCCTCGGCAGCGTTTCGGCCTTGATCATCGGCCTGGTGTTTGCCAGCTTTCCGAAGCTCGAATCGGCGACCGAACCGTACCTGATGGTGCTCAACGCCATGCCGCGCTTCGCGCTCGCGCCGCTGTTCCTGCTCTGGTTCGGCTTGGGGCTGGGCTCGAAGATCGCGGTGGGGGTGAGCCTGTCCTTCTTCATCGTGCTGGCCAGCACGGTCGCCGGAATCCGTGGCGCCTCGCAGGACCTGATCATCCTGTCGCGCTCGCTGGGCGCCAGTCCGCGCAAGGTGTTCTTCAAGATCACCCTGCCCTCTGCCGTGCCGGTCATCTTCTCCGGCCTGCGCCTGGCGCTGATCTATTCGATGCTGGGCGTGGTCGGCGCCGAGATCATCGCCGCCGAGCACGGCCTGGGCCAGACGCTGGCCTTGCTGCAGTCCAATTTCGACATGGACGGGGTGATGGGCCTGCTGTTCCTGCTGGCCATGCTGGGCACAATCGTGACGCAGGGCATGTCCTGGCTCGAGCGCAAGCTGTTGCGCTGGCAATGAGGCGGTCGTGATCAGGCCTTTGCTCGTCACCGGCGCCCACGTCGGCGCCGTTGGCTTCAATCGGGCTGGATCAGAGGCGCTCGCCGCCCGGCGTCGCTTGCACCCAGGCGGGAGTGTTCGATTGAGCTGATTGGGCGGCCGACCTGGCAATTGCAATACCGTCCATCAAACGGGCATTCGGACAGAATTCGGGCGCATGCCGGGATTCGCCCTTCATCAGCCAATCACGGCACGCATCTTGGTCGACGCATTGCGCGCACAATTTGACGGCCTGGCGCAACTCGTTCTCGGCCCCCGCGGCGCCGGCGTCGGCGGGGGTGAGATGGAGCTTGTCCATGGCCTCGCCGATGAGCAGGTTCGAGGCGTCGAGCTGGGTCCGGCGAGACCGGATGCGGAGCGCGCGAACAGCCACCGCTGCGACGATCAGCGCCAAGGTGCTGCCGGCAAGGGTTGCGGTCTGAAGTTCCATTCATGCCTCCAGGCGGTTCGTCGGCGGTTCGTTGAATGGTTTCGGAACACCGAAATCCGCCGGCCGGTCGAGTTTAACTCCAATGATTCGATATGCGTAAAGGAGTTTTCACGACCATTCGGTAAATGATTCCCAATATCGATCAAATTGGATTCTCATTTATCGACTCCGTGCCGCCGGGTAACGGTACGCGAATTGATATCCGCCTTCGAGTTGCAGGAGCGCCGCGCCCGCGCCGGCGCTGCCCCCTCCGATTGCCTTCCCTTCGAAGATCCTGCGCGCGCGCCCGACCTGCGCGGCATGGCTGCCGCGCGAGTTCGCCCGGCCCGTCTCACGACGAATCTTCCAGACCGACGCGGCGGTTGCCGCCCATGGCAGCGGCGGCGCGCCCGGCCGCCGGGACGCGAGAGACCCGCCGGCCCGGGAGTCAGTTGCCCTTGGACGGCGCGGATGCGGCGGCCTTCGGGGCCTCCACGACGACGGCGGTGTCGTTTGTCAGGCCGTCCTCGGCGGCCTTCAATACGGTGCTGGCCTCGTAGTACTTCTCCGCCGTCAGCAGGCCCGAAGCCTCGCTGATGCGCCGGCGCGTGGCGTTCACCGGCATCAGCACGCGCGAAAAGCCGATGTCGACGCCCGCGAGCTTGAAGGACTTGACGGCTTCGTCGATCTTGCCTTCGTGCAGCTTCTTGTTGCCTTCCGCGATGCGGGCGGATTTCTGCGGCGAATCGACGTAGTCGTCGGCGACGACGATCTTGCCGTCGATGGGCACGAGGTCGCGCGGGCTCATGCCCATGGCGCGCTCGTCGGCCTGCACCTTGTCGATGTCGCTGCCGGCCTGCGCCACCAGGGCCTTCGCGTCCTTCACATCGCCTTCGAAGATGGCGATGCGCGCCTCTTCTACGGCACGCATGGTCGCGAACCCCGCCTTCGACAAGCGCAACTGCGGATTCGTGGCCGGGGTGGCGCTGGCGCCCGAGGTCGCGGCGAAGGCGGGTGCCGCGGCCATCGCGGCGCCACAGGCGAGCGCCGCGGACAGCGCCATGATCGCAAGGCCGCGCGGGCGATGGTTCGGGAATCGGGTCGACATGAAGAACTCCTTGATGCGGTGGGTTGCAGATCCAGCGTGGCCAGGCCCTGCCGGTGCCAACCAATGTAGGAAGCCGCGGTCGATTGCGTCAGTGCCGTCGGCCATCGATTCGAGGTGAAATTCGCCATCTCGGGGTCATGGCCTCCAGCGGCCGCCCGACCGTTGCGGCCGCGGACTTGGAGGGCGAAATCGTGACCGCGGGATGACGAGTCGCACTCGCCGGGGCCGGCCCTCGTTCCTACAGTCGATCGCAGCCGGCACAACCCGTGCCGCCATTCGCGAAGGATCCACCATGAACCCATCGAACGTCGTCGTCGCCGTCTATTCCTCTCATGTCCAGGCGGAAGCCGCCGTGCGCAGGCTGGCCGGCGCCGGCTTCGACATGAAGCGCATCTCGATCGTGGGCAAGAATTGCCACACCGAAGAGCAGCCGGTCGGCTACTTCAATGCCGGCGACCGGGCCCGGTTCTTCGGCAAGCTGGGCGCGTTCTGGGGCGGCCTGGCGGGCATGTTGTTCGGCTCCGCGATGCTGTTCATTCCGGTGGTCGGACACCTGGTGATCCTCGGGCCGATCGCCGCGACCGTCCTCGGCGGGGCCGAGGGCGCCGCCTTGGGCGGTGGATTGAGCGCCCTGGTGGGCGCCCTCACGGCCTTGGGCGTGCCCAAGGACTCGATGCTGCGCTACGAGACGGCGCTGAAGGCGGACAACTTCCTCGTCGTCGTCCAGGGCGACGCGGCAGCGGGGATGCGCGCCCGCGGCCTGCTCGTCGATGCCGGGGGCCAGGACGTCCAGCTGCATGAGGGCGCCGCAGCGGCCTGACCCTGGACTTGGTGTTGCGCAGCGCCGGCCGATGGGCGCTGCGCAGCGCCGTCAGTGGCCGGCTTTGAGATGCAGGTCCTGGCCCAGCCGGTCCAGCGCGTGGCCGAGGCCTTCGAAGGTCTTGGATGCTTCGTCCCGGCTCCAGACGCTGCCGGCGACGACCTTGTGGCCCAGGTCGCGTGCATCGCTGGCCGCCGTGCCGGCGGCGGCGTCGGCCTTCTGGCCCGCCCAGTCGGCGGCGTGGTCGAGTGCGCCGGCGGAGCCTTCGAGCTCGTGGCCGCCCTCGTCGAAGGACTTGCGCGACCACGATTCGACCGCCTTGGCGCGATGCGCCAAGGCCAAGGCGTACTCGGCGCGGGCGAAGGTGGCCCTGACGTCCTGCTCGCCTTTGCCGACGCCCTCGACGCTGCCCTTGTCGAGCGAATTCGCGAGCGCATCGAGCTCCTTGTCCGAGGCATCCAGGCCGCCTCGCACATCGCCGGAAGCGCGCGCCGCTTCGAGGCGGACATAGGCCGAGGCCTTGCGCACTTCGGTGGCGGCGGCGTGATAGTCGTGGCGCGCGTAGTCCGCCATCGCGGCCTCGAAGTGACGTTGCGGGGCTTCGTAGAGCGGAATCCTCGTCGTGACCTCGCTCACGATCCAGCGTCGGTCGAGGTCGGATCGGTAGGCGGCGCCGAAGGTCTTGTCGAGTGCCGCCGTGCTGGCGATCTTGCCGGCCTTCACCAGGCTCGCGGCGCGCTCGATCTGCTTGCGCGCGGCGGCCATGCGCACCCGTGCGTCGCGCGCCGCCTCGAGGTCGACGACGGCGCGGTCGCGGTCGATCTTCGCCAGCTTGTCGCCTTGCGCCTGAAGCAGCGTGGCGACGTGGTCCAAGGCCTGCGCGGCTGCCGCATTGTTCTTGCTGGCGAGTGCGGCCCGGGCGGCCGCGAGCTGGCGGCTCACGTCGTCGACGACGGGTGAGTAGGTCATGTCGTCGTAGACGATCCAGCCTTCGGGCTGGCGCGGTGCGGTGGGGGCGGCCGACGCGGCGGCTGCAGCGGCCGAGGCCGCGCTCGGCGATGCGGCAGCCGCGCTCTCGGCGCGCGTCTGCAACGGCGGCAGCAAGGCGGCCGCGACAGCGGCGGCGGCGACGGTATGGCGAACTTTCATGGCAGGTTCCCGGGTGGTGACTGGAAGGCGCCGGCACGAGCGCCGGCGTCGTCACGAAAGATAGGAGCGCGGCCGCAAGGCCACGAGTGCCGACTGCCACGACGTGGTCATGGAGGCGGTCACGGCGTGGTCACCTCCCGTGCCCGCTGTGCCGGGCCAGCCGGCATGACGAAAGTCATCGAGGGCCCGGGGCCGAGCCGCAGCGGGGAAGGCGGCGTGCGCCCGGGCGCTCTACTGGCGCCGCTGCACCGCGCGCACCGCCAATTCGGTGCGGCTGCCTGCATGCAGCTTCTCCATGATGCGGCTGACGTAGTTCTTCACGGTTCCTTCGGCGAGGAAGACGGCCGCGGCGATGCGCTTGTTGCTCTGGCCTTGCGAGATGAGCTCGAGGATGCGCTCTTCCTTGTTCGATAGCGGCTCGTTCGGCAGCAGCTCCTTCATGGGGGTCGCTTCGGAACCGGCCGCGGCAGCGAAGCCGTGCGTCGGTTGTGGCGGCTGCGACGGCGGAGTCTGCGCGGCCGCAGGCGCCGTCGGCAGACGGCGCAGCTGCTCCATCACCTTGCGCGCGATGGTGGGCGACAACCGCGCTTCGCCGCGGTGCACCGCACGCACGGTCTCGAGCACCTCGGCTTCGGCGGCGTCCTTCAGCAAGTAGGCATGGGCGCCGGCCTGGATGGCCTCGAACACGAGTTCGTCATGGTCGAAGGTGGTGAGCACGACGACGCGCGTGTGCGGCAGGCGCGCCGTGATGTCGCGCGTGGCGACGACGCCGCTGGCGCGCGGCATCTGCAAGTCCATGATCACGATGTCCGGCTGCAGTCGAGCCGCCATCTCCATGGCCTCGACGCCATCGGCCGCCTGGCCGAGGATGCGGATGCCGGGCTCGGTGGCGAGGGTCATCGACAGCGCGCGCCTAATCAAGGGCTGGTCGTCGACGATGAGCAATCGGATCTCCTCGGCGGGCGGCGTGGGGGTGGTGTCGGCGTCGGTCATGGTCGGGGGACGGGGGGGTGTTTCGGGTCGGGCCCGGTGGTGGGGTCTGGATGGGCGTCGGTCGTCGCGACGGGATCCGCACGACCGGGTATCTCGGCGACGCGGGCATGCAGCTCGCCCACGAGCTTGGATGGTAGACGCGCGGTCAGGCAGCGCCACACGGCCATCACCGCGGCGCGCGCCTGCGCCCGGTCCATGCGCGTCTCTCGGGCCACCGCGTCGATCAGGTCGTCGAGCATGGTCGTCAGGCCCGGGGGGCGCTTGCGCATGCGCAGGGGGCGGTATCGGCCATCGGGGCGGCAGGAGCATGGGCGAATCTGGCAGGCACAATATTCCGCTTCCACGCCGCCCCGATAGTGCCCATCGACACTTCTTCGTCACGAAAGGGCGCACGACACTCGGGCCACGATGAATTTTCCGCAAGCGATCGACCCGCGAAGGCACCTGGCGGCGGCCGTGGGCTGGGCCATGGTCGCCATCATCTCGCTCGCCTCGCTGGTCTCCGCGAACGTGGCCTCGGCGGCCGCCGAGGCGCGGGCGCTGAGGGATACGCGGCAGCTGACGACGCAGTTCGCGCTCCAGATCCGGCACTCGCTGGCGATGAGCATTCGCATGCACCTGTCGGTGGTGCAGGCCACGGCGGCGCAGATCGTCTCGACCCGCGAACGCAGCGACGACGTGGTGCGCGGCAACCTCGAAGCCGTGCGCGCGCAGTTCCCGGAGTTCCTGTGGCTGGGCGTGACCGATGACGCGATGCGGGTGATGGCCGGCACCGATGGGGCCCTGGAAGGCAGGGCGGCGTCGGGCCTGCCCTGGGCGCGCGACGCCGGCGGCCGGATCTTCCTGGGCCCCCTGCGCACCGCCCCCGAACTGCAGCGCGACCCGGCCCCGCGCATCGTGGAACTGAGCGCGCCCGTGCGCAACGCCTCGGGCCGGTGGGTGGGAGTCGTCGGGGCGTACCTGGAGTGGCGCTGGATCGAAGGGCTGCTGCGCGACATCGTGGCCACGCTGGATACGCACGGGCGGGCCGAGCTGTTCATTGCCGCCAGGGACGGGACCGTGATCATCGGCCCGCCCGCGTGGCTGGGCCGCAAGCCCAGCGACGCCGACCTGGCCGAAGGCGGGCGCTACCTGGTGGGCGATCCGGGCGCAGACGACACGCTGCCCTGGCATGTGAGTCTGCGCCAGCCGGCCGCAAGCGCGACGGCGGCGGCGCAGGCCACCGGGCGCACGGTGTTCTGGGTCGTCATGCTGTCCGGGCTCCTGGCCGCGCTGGCCGCGGTGCTGGTGATCCAGCGGCTGCTGTCGCGGCTGGGGCGCTTGTCGTCGCAGGCGCAGGAGATCCGCGGCGGCCGGCGCGCGGAGCTCGAACGCCCGCGCGGGCGCGACGAGGTCGGGCAGATCGGGCGCACGATGGTGGAACTGGTGCATCACCTGCAGCATGAGCGGGACGCCCTCGCGGGCCTGAACGCAGAGCTCGACTCGCGCGTCGCCGAGCGCTCGGCCCGGATCGAGAAGCTGGCGGCCGAGAACCGCCACGCGGCGGTCACGCGCGAGCGCCTGCGCCTGGCGCGCGACCTGCACGACACGCTGGCGCATTCGCTCATGGCCTTGCTGACGCAGATCCGCCTGATTCGAAAGCTGCGCCCGCGCCTGAGCCAGGACGAACTCGAGCAGGAACTGGCGCGGTCCGAATCGGTGGCTGCCGACGGGCTGGCCAAGGCGCGTGCCGCGATCACCCAGATGCGATTCAACGGCATCCAGGACGTCGGGCTCGGCGCCGCGGTGCGCGAACTGGCGCGACGCTTCGCCGAACGCACCGGCCTGCAAGCCGAGGTGCAGGGTTCGGGCGACGCCGATGCGCTTGCGGACGAGCGCGCCGAGACCGTGTTCAGGATCGTCGAGGAAGCGTTTCACAACGTCGAGCGCCATGCACAGGCCCGCCGAGTCCAGGTGGAACTGCGCACCGACGCGGGCAGCGGCGAACACCACATCCGCGTCAGCGACGACGGGCAGGGCTTCGACACCGAGGTTTCGATGCCCGGCCATTACGGCCTGCTGGGCATGCGCGAGCAGGCCGCATTGATCGGCGCGCGCCTGATCGTGCAAAGCCGCCCCGGCGCCGGCACCGAGGTCGAACTGGTTGTGCCGCCCTAGCGAAGGCCGGCCGGGCGACCTCGGCGCTGAAGCAGCCCGTGCGCGCAGGCCCGCCGCCGACGCCGCGAGGCGTTGCATGATCGACGCTCGCTTGCGCCGCGCGCGCCGCCACAATGGGCGCTTCCGCCCCAGCGGGGCGCACGGTGTCCGCTGCCATGCCCGACCCTATCCTCGTTGCCCGACGCGGCGACATCGAATGCCACCTGCTGCCCGCCCTGGCGAACCGCCACGGGCTGATCACCGGCGCCACCGGAACGGGCAAGACCATCACGCTGCAAAAGCTGGCCGAAAGCTTCAGCGCGCAGGGCGTGCCTGTGTTCATGGCCGACGTGAAGGGCGACCTCACCGGCATCACCCAGGCCGGCCGTGTGAACCCGAAGCTCGCCGCCCTGCTGAAAGAGCGCGGCCTGCCCACGCCCGAGAGCGCGGCCTGCCCGGCCACGTTGTGGGACGTGTTCGGCGAGCAGGGGCATCCGGTGCGCGCCACCGTCACCGACATGGGGCCCTTGCTGCTGGCGCGCATGCTGGCGCTGAACGAGACCCAGCAAGGCGTGCTGAGCCTGGTGTTCAAGATCGCCGACGACAACGGCCTGGCGCTGCTGGACATGAAGGACCTGCGCGCCATGCTGCAGTTCGTCGGCGACCGCGGCAGCGAATTCACCACCGAGTACGGCAACATCAGCGCCGCCAGCGTGGGCGCCATCCAGCGCGGGCTGCTGCAGATCGAAGAGCAGGGCGGCGACCGGTTCTTCGGCGAGCCGATGCTGAACCTCGGCGACTTCATGCAGACCGTGGACGGCCGCGGCGTCGTCAACATCCTCGCCGCCGACCGCCTCATGAACGCACCGCGGCTGTACGCCAGCTTCCTGCTGTGGATGCTGTCGGAACTGTTCGAGACCCTGCCCGAGGTGGGCGACCTGGACGAGCCGAAGCTGGTGTTCTTCTTCGACGAAGCGCACCTCCTGTTCAAGGACGCGCCCACCGCGCTGGTGGAGCGCATCGAACTGGTGGTGCGCCTGGTGCGCAGCAAGGGCGTGGGCGTGTACTTCGTGACCCAGAATCCGCTGGACGTGCCCGACACCGTGCTGGCGCAACTGGGCAACCGCGTGCAGCACGCCTTGCGCGCCTTCACGCCGCGCGACCAGAAGGCGGTGAAGAGCGCCGCCGACACCCTGCGCGCCAACCCCAAGCTCGGCGACATGGCGCGCGCCATCACCGAGCTCGCCGTGGGCGAGGCGCTGGTGAGCTTCCTCGACGACAAGGGCCGCCCGAGCGTGACCGAGCGCGTCTTCGTGCTGCCCCCGGGCAGCCAGATCGGCCCCATCACGCCGGCGCAGCGCCAGGCGCTCGTCGCCGGCTCGCTGGTGGCCGGCGTGTACGAAAAGACGGTGGACCGCGAATCGGCCTACGAAAAGCTCAAGGGCCGCGCCGTGGCCTCGGCCGATGCAGCCGCCGCGGCCCCTGCGGCCGCCCCGGGACCCGCCAGCGGCCCGCCCGTGCCCACCGCGCCCGGCGCCAAGCCGGCGCAGGGCGCTGACGGCGGCGGCCTCGGCGGCATGCTCGCGGACGCCGTGCTCGGCCGCACCGGCCCGCGCGGCGGGCACTATCCGGGCCTGGTTGAACAGGCCGCCTCCTCGGCCGTGCGCAGCATCGGCTCGGCCGTGGGCCGCGAGATCATCCGCGGCGTCCTGGGTTCGCTGTTCGGCGGGCGCCGGCGTTGAGGTCGGTCTGACCGGAATAGCATGGCCGACCTCGTGCCGCGCCACGTCGGCCCACTCTCGGGGCAGGGTGTGCTCACCCCGACCTCATCGCGAACAAAGGACTCGCATGGACACCTCCACCCCGACCCAGAACGCCGACCCGGTCACGACCGGCGCCGACTTCGCCGCCCTGAGCGCCGAACTGGAAAAGGGACTGCGCCTGCGCTCCATTCCCTTCGGCATGAAGCTGTGCGCCACGGTGCAAGAGATGCAGGCCGTGCCGCGGATCCGCCGCCCCCAGGCCATTCACACCCTGGACCAGTTGGTGGCGCAGACGGCGCGCCTGGGCTGGACGCTGGGCGTGACGAGCGAAGACCTCGTGGGCGACCAATGCCGCGCGGTCGTCGGGCTGGGCGGACAGGACCCGGCCTGGTTCGAGGGCCAGCCGATGGTCGGCGTCTGGTACGCCACCCAGCCCGACAGCGCCGCGCATCAGGCGGCGATGAACCTGGTTCCGGCGGGCCGGTACCAGTCGCTCGTCATCGCCCCGCTCGCCAAGTGGGGCGCGGCCGAATCGGCGCCGCCTTCGGTCATGGACCAACCCGACATCGCCTTGTTCTACGCCACCCCGGGCGCGATGATGTATTTCATCAACGGCCTGCAGTGGCAGGGCTACGAGCGCTTCGACTGGTCCTGCGTCGGCGAGTCGGCCTGTGCCGATTCCTGGGGCCGGGCGCTGAAGACGCGCCAGCCCAGCCTTTCGATCCCGTGTTTCGCCGAGCGCCGCTACGGCGGCGTCACCGACGACGAGATGCTGATGGCGGCACCGGTCGAATACTTCGCCAAGGCCGTGCACGGCATGCGCGCGCTGGCCAGGAGCGGGCTGCGCTACCCCTTCCCGAGCTACGGCATCCAGCAGGACGTGCGCGCCGGGATGGCGGCCAGCTATCCTTCCCCGAAAGCGGCGAGCCGCTGAGTCCGGTCGCCACGAAGCGCGCGAAGCGGCCCGAGCCGCGATCGACGCCCGATCCGATCAACCTGGAGCCACCGACGATGAATCCCTTCAAAGCCTTCGAGATTCGAGCCACCGAGAAAGGCCTGGGCCTCGGCAGCATGACGACCATGCGGCCGGACCAGCTCGACCCGGGTGAAGTGAGCCTGCGGGTCCACTACTCGAGCATCAACTACAAGGACGCCCTGGCGGCGACGGGCAAGGGCAAGATCATCCGCCGCTTCCCCTGCGTCGGCGGCATCGACATGGCCGGCGTCGTCACCGAGAGCAGCGACGCGCGCTTCGCCCCCGGAGACGAGGTCATCGCCACCAGTTTCGACCTCGGCGTGGCGCGCCACGGCGGCTACGCCGAGAGGGCGCGCGTGCCGGCCCAATGGGTGCTGCGCCTGCCTGCGGGCATGAGCCTGCTGCAGGCCATGGCGCTGGGCACGGCGGGCTTCACGGCGGCCCTGGGCATCGTGCGCATGGAGGCCAACGGGCTGGCCGCGGAGAACGGCCCGGTGCTGGTGACCGGCGCCACCGGCGGCGTGGGCGGCCTGGCCGTCGACATGCTGGCCACCAAGGGCTATCACGTCGTGGCGCTCACCGGCAAGGCCGACCAGGCCGCCTACTTGAAAAGCCTGGGTGCGGCCGAGATCAAGCTGCTCGACTCCATCGACCTGGCCAAGACCCGGCCGCTGGAAGAGTCGCTGTGGGCCGGCGCGATCGACAACGTCGGCGGCCAGATCCTGCATTGGGTGCTCGCGACGATGAAGCAGGCGGGTACCGTGGCCAGCATCGGCAATGCCGCGAGCTTCAAGATCGACACGACCGTGTTCCCCTTCATCCTGCGCGGCGTCAGCCTGCTGGGCGTCGATTCGGGCTACATGGGCTTCCCCACCCGCCAGCTCGTCTGGGACCGCCTGGCGAGCGACCTCGCGCCGCGGCATCTGGATTCGATGACGCGGGTGATCGAATTCGACGCGCTGCCGGGCGCTTTCGACGACTTCATCCAGGGCCGGGTCAAGGGGCGGACGGTGGTGCGGATCGCGGGCTGAGATACCCGCGCCGGCCCGGCTCACGCGCAAGCCGGGCCGGCCCCGCGGCGAAGCCTTGCCGCACCCGTTATCGCTTCTTCGGCCGCAGCATGCTGGCGACCGTCGGCGCAAGGCTTGCGGGCAGGGCGGGGGGGTTGGGAACGTGAACCTTCTTGGGCTTCTTCGCTTCCTTGTTGCCGTGTTTTCCGCTGGACATGGTGGGATTCCTCTCGAGGCTCGTGGTTGCGGCGACCCGGGATGGGCCGACGCGCAGCGCGCGCCGATCATGCGCTCGGTGGCCCGCTTTCACCAGCGCGCCGAAGATCCTGCCGGCGTGGATTTCCCCGCGCTGACTACACTCGGGCTCGTCCAGCCTTCGAGGCGGCCTCGCAGGCGGGCTTTTAACGAAGGACTTGGTGCACGCGACGAAGTGGTTGGACCCCAGGATGGCTGCGCAGCTGCGAACGTGGGTTCGCATGCGCATGCGCATGCCCCGCATGCCGATCGCAGGCCACTCCACGAGCGTCGACGAGGCGCCGCTGCGGGCCCAGCTCTTCACCGCCGACGAGATGGAACAGCATGGCAGGCACCTCGCCGCCGGCCATGTGCTGACGCGCGCTCGCAGCCGCGACCGCCTGCTGCGACGCCTCGGCGACAACGAGAAAGTGCTGACCGACGCCTGCACGCTGCTCGCCGAGAGCGCCGAGCAGCAGCGCCGCGTCACGCCGGCCGGCGAATGGCTGCTCGACAACTTCTACCTCATCGAGGAAGAGGTGCGCACGGCCAAGCGTCACCTGCCGCCCGGCTACAGCCGTGAGCTGCCGCGCATCGCCAGCGGCGTCAACGCCGGCCTGCCGCGCGTCTACGACCTCGCGCTGCATGCCGTGGCCCACGGCGACAGCCGGCTCGGCCGCGGCTCGCTGACGCGCTTCATCGCCTCGTACCAGACGGTCAAGACGCTGCAGCTCGGCGAGCTGTGGGCCGTGCCCATCATGCTGCGCCTGGCCTTGATCGAGAACCTGCGGCGCGTGGCGGCGCGGGTCGCGGCGAGCCTGGAGGAGCGCGATCTCGCGCGCCTGTGGACCGAGCGCATGATCGACGTCGCCGAGCGCGTTCCGAAGAGCCTGATCCTCGTCGTGGCCGACATGGCGCGCTCCGAGCCGCCGATGACGGCGCCCTTCGTCGCCGAACTGTCGCGCCAGCTGCACGGCCGCAGCACGGCGCTGGCGCTGCCGCTGACCTGGGTCGAACAACACCTCGCCGAAAGCCATCAGACGATCGAGCAACTGGTGAAGTTCGAGGCGCAGTCGCAGGCCGCGGCCCAGGTCTCGGTGAGCAACAGCATCGGCAGCCTGCGCCTGCTCGCCTCGACCGATTGGCGTGAATTCGTCGAAGCGCTGTCGAAGGTCGAGGAGGCGCTGCGCGACGATCCCGCCGAGGCCTATCCCCTCATGGAGTTCGCCACGCGCGACAGCTACCGCCACGCGGTCGAGCGCATCGCGCGCCACAGCTCGGCCAGCGAGGCCGAGGTGGCGCTCGCTGCCGTGCAGCTGGCGCGCGACGCTGCGGCGCGGCCGGCGCCCGAGACTCATCCCGAGATTCACCTTTCGCACGTGGGCTACTACCTCGTCGACGCCGGGCGCGCGCAACTGGAGCGCGCGGTGGCGATGCAGGCGCCGCTTTCGCACCGCCTGCGTTGCGCGGTGGCGCGCCGCCCGCTGGCCTGGTTCGCGGGCGCGATCGTCACGACCACGCTGCTGCTCGCGCTGCTGCCGCTGCTGGTCGCGACGCACGATTTCGCCGCGCCGCTCACGGTGCTGGCGTTGTTGGGGTCGGCGCAGGCAGCGCAAGCAGGCCCCTGGGTCGCGGCACTCGCCGGCGTCCTGCTGCTGATCTCGACGAGCCAGCTCGCGGTGGCGCTCGTCAACTCGTGGGTGCCGCTGCTGACACGGCCGCTGGCGCTGCCGCGCATGGACTTCTCGCTGGGCATCCCACAGGCCTCGCGCACGCTGGTGGTGGTGCCGACGATGCTGTCGGGCGCCGAAGGCTTCGACGCGCTGGCTGAAGCGCTGGAAGTGCGCTTTCTCGCCAACCGCGACGCGCAACTGCACTTCGCGCTGCTCACCGACTTTCTCGACGCGCCGGCCGAGACCATGCCCGGCGACGAAGCGCTGCTCGTGCATGCGCGCGCGTGCATCGAGGATCTGAACCGGCGCTACGCCGAGCCCGGCGCCGAAGCGCACGACCGCGGCGACCGCTTCTTCCTGTTCCACCGCCCGCGGCGCTGGAACGCCGCCGACCACCTCTGGATGGGCCACGAGCGCAAGCGCGGCAAGCTCGGCGACCTGAACGCGCTGCTGCGCGGCGGCGCGGCGGCTGACCGCTTCTCGCTCATCGTCGGCGACACCGCGGTGCTGGACGGCGTGCGCTACGTCATCACGCTCGACACCGACACGCAACTGCCGCGCGACGCCGCGCGCAAGTTCGTCGCCACGATGGCCCATCCGCTGAACCGCCCGCGCCTGGGCGGTCGGCCGCAGGCGCCGCGCGTCGTCGGCGGCCACGCCATCCTGCAGCCGCGCGTGGGCATCAGCCTCGCGGCGGCGAACCGCACCCGCTACGCACGGCTCTCGGGCGGGGACGCCGGCATCGACCCCTACACCCGCGCCGTCAGCGACGTCTACGAAGACCTGTTCGGCGAAGGCTCGTTCATCGGCAAGGGCATCTACGACGTCGATGCCTTCGAGCAGGTGCTGGGCGGGCGCCTGCCGGAGAACCGCGTGCTCAGCCACGATCTGCTCGAAGGCGGCTACGCCCGCAGCGGGCTGATCAGCGATGTCGAACTGGTGGAGGAATCGCCCGCGCGCTTCGAGGCCGACGCGCGGCGCCGTCACCGCTGGATGCGCGGCGACTGGCAGATCGCGGCCTGGCTTCTTCCCCATGTGCCGCGCGCGCCGGCATCGCCGCAGGCGCAGCCGGGCGAGCGCCGGGCAGCGGCGCGCCAACCCAATCCGCTGTCGGCGCTGTCGCGGCTGAAGATCTTCGACAACCTGCGGCGCAGTCTCGTGCCGGCGGCGCTGACGCTGCTCTTGCTGCTCGGCTGGGCGCTGCTGGCGCAACCCCTGGTGTGGACGCTCACGGCCCTGGCGGTGCTCGTCGCGCCGGCGTTGATCGGCCTCGCCGGCGACCTGATGCGCCGGCCCGACGCGCTGGCCTGGCGCACCCACCTGGCCGAAGTGGCGGCCGGCACCGCGCGCCAGGTCGCGCTGGCCACGCTGGCGCTGGCGACGCTGCCCTACGAGGCGTGGATCAGCCTCGATGCCATCTCCCGCACGCTGTGGCGGCTGCATGTCTCCCGGCGCCGGCTGCTCGAATGGCAGACCTCGGCCGACGCGTCGGCCACGCGCGAGCTGACGCCGCTCGGCGATCTGGCCGCAAGCTACCGGCGCATGGCCGTCGCGCCGGGTCTGGCCTTGGCGACGCTCGCCGGCCTCGCGATCGCGCGGCCCCAGGCGCTGGTCGCCGCGCTGCCGCTGCTGCTGCTGTGGGCCGGGGCGCCGGCCCTCGTCTGGTGGCTGAACCAGCCGCTCGAGCGGCGCCAGACCCGGCTCAGCGACGCCCAGGCGCAACAGATGCGCCTGCTGGCGCGCCGCATCTGGGCCTTCTTCGAGACCTACGTCGGGCCCGCCGACAACCACCTGCCGCCGGACAACGTGCAGGAGCATCCGGTCGAGCGCATCGCGCACCGCACCTCGCCCACCAACATCGGCCTGTCGCTGCTGGCCACGCTCAGCGCGCACGACTTCGGCTGGCTCACCACCACCGAGCTGATCGAGCGCACGCGCGCGACGCTGGACACGATGGCGCGCCTGGAGCGCCACCGCGGCCACTGGCTCAACTGGTACGACACCCAGACGCTGCAGCCGCTGCGCCCGGCCTATGTCTCGACGGTGGACAGCGGCAACCTCGCGGGCCACCTGATGACGCTGGGCGCCGGCCTCGCTCGCCTGGCCGACGCCCGGCCCTCGGGCGATGCGCTTCTCGACGGCCTCGCCGACAGCCTGCAGTTGTTGCAGCAGGCCTTGCGCGACGGCGACGACGCGGCGCTCGTGGCGCCCGTGGCGGGCTTCGCGGCGCAGCTGGCCGGCATCCGCGCCTCTTCGTCGCGTACGCCGCACGCATTACGCGACGCCTGGAAGGCCTTGGCAGAGCAGGCCGGGCTCGTGCTCGCTGCCGCGTCGTCCCCTGCGCATGCAACGGACGTCACGCCAGGCCTGCCCGTGCCCCCCTCGGAGGTGCAGCGCTGGGCGCAGGCCTCGAGGCGCCAGTGCGAGGCCGCGGCCGCGGAGGTGCAGGCGCTGTCCCCGCCACCGGAGTCAAACGGCCCGGGCTCGTGGAACGAGGCCGCCCTCGAAGCGCAGCGCGCGCAATTGCGCGCGCTCGCCGGGCGCATCGCTGCGATGGCCGAAATGGACTTCGGCTTCCTCTTCGACCCCACGCGCGACCTGCTCGCCATCGGCTACAACGTCGACGACCGGCGGCTGGACGCCGGGCGCTACGACCTGCTCGCCTCCGAGGTGCGGCTGGCGAGCTTCGTGGCCATCGCGATGGGCCAGATCCCGCAGGCGAGCTGGTTCGCGCTCGGGCGCCAGCTCGCGACGCTCGAACGCAAGACGGTGCTGCTGTCGTGGACCGGCTCGATGTTCGAGTACCTGATGCCGATGCTCGTCATGCCGAGCTACGAGAACACCCTGCTCGACGAGACGATGCGCGGGGCGGTCGAGCGCCAGCAGCGCTACGGCCGCCAGCGCGGCGTGCCCTGGGGCATTTCCGAGTCGGGCTACAACGCCACCGACGCCCAGCTCAACTACCAGTACCGCGCCTTCGGCGTGCCGGGGCTGGGCCTCAAGCGCGGGCTGGCAGCGGACCTCGTCGTCGCTCCCTACGCGACGGTGATGGCGCTGATGGTCGACCCGCAGGCCGCGGCGGAGAACCTGCAGCGCCTCACCCAGGAAGGCCTGGCGGGCGCCTTCGGCTACCACGAGGCGATCGACTACACGCCCTCGCGCCTGCCGCGCGGAGAGAAGAGCGCGGTCGTGCGCTCGTACATGGTGCACCACCAGGGCATGGGCCTGCTGGCCCTGGCCTACCTGCTGCTCGAGCGGCCGATGCAGCGCCGCTTCGAGTCCGACCCCCGGTTGCAGGCGACGCTGCTGCTGCTGCAGGAGCGCGTGCCGCGCGCGGTGCCGTTCCATCCGGAGATGGCCGAGCGCGTCGATTTCCGCAGCGGCCAGCTGGGCGCGGAGGCGCCGCTGCGCGTGATCTCGACCGCCGACACGCCGTCACCCGAAGTGCAGTTGCTGTCCAACGGGCGCTACCACGTCATGCTCACCAACAGCGGCGCCGGATACAGCCGCTGGAAGGACGCGGCCCTCACGCGCTGGCGCGAGGACGCCACGACCGACGCCTGGGGCAGCTTCTGCTACCTGCGCGACACCGAGACCGGCACCTTCTGGTCGACCACGCCGCAGCCGACGCCGTGGCCGGCGGAGCAGTTCGAGGCCGTGTTCAGCGAAGGCCGCGGCGAGTTCCGGCGCCGCGACCAGGGCATCGACGCCTACACCGAGATCGTGGTCTCGCCGGAAGACGACGTCGAGTTGCGCCGGCTGCGCCTGACGAACATCGGCCGCTGGCGCCGGAGCATCGAGCTCACCACTTATGCCGAGATCGTGATCGCGCCGGCTGCGGCCGACGCCGCGCACCCGGCCTTTGGCAAGCTCTTCGTGCAGACCGAGGTGCTGGAGCAGCCGCCGCTGATCCTCGCCACGCGCCGTCCGCGCTCGGCGGAAGAGAAGCCGCCGTGGATGTTCCACCTCGTCGCCGTGCACGGCGCGCCGGCCGGTGCGGTGTCGCACGAAACCGACCGCGCCCGCTTCATCGGCCGCGGTCGCGGCCCGCATGCGCCGGCTGCGATGCAGGACGCGGGGCCCTTGTCCGGCAGCTCGGGGTCGGTGCTCGACCCGGTGGCGGCAACCCGGCGCGTGATCACGCTCGAGCCCGACCAGACGGTGCTGGTGGACATCGTCTACGGTGCGGCCGAGACGCGCGAAGCCTGCCTGGCTCTGGCCCACAAGATGATGGACCGGCGCCTCGCGGACCGCGTGTTCGAGCTCACCTGGACCCACAGCCAGGTGATCCTGCGCCAGCTCAACGCGAGCGAGGCCGACGCGCAGACCTATGCGCGCCTGGCCAACACGGTCGTCTACTCGCAGCCGACGCTGCGCGCCGATGCGGCGGTGCTGCTGCGCAACCGGCGCGGCCAGTCGGGGCTGTGGGGCTACGCCATCTCGGGCGACCTGCCGATCGTGCTGCTGCAGATCAGCGATGCCGGCAGCATCGACCTCGTGCGCCAGATGGTGCAGGCCCATGCCTGGTGGCGCCTCAAGGGCCTGGCCGTCGACCTCGTGATCTGGAACGAGGAGCGCGACGTCTATCGCCAGCGGCTGCAGGAGCAGATCCTCGGCCTCATCGCGAGCAGCATCGAGTCGCACGTGGTCGACCGCCCGGGCGGCATCTTCGTGCGCCACGCCGAACACATCGCCGACGAAGACCGCGTGCTGCTGCAGGCGGTGGCGCGCTCGATCATCAGTGACCGCCTGGGCACGCTCGAAGAGCAGGTCGCGGCCAAGCGCGTGGCCGAGCGCCGGCCGCCGGCGCTGGTCACGACGCGCGCGCGCGAGTCCTTTGCGGCGATTTCGGCGGTCGCGGCGCCCCGGCGCCCCATGTCGCTCTCGCATTTCAACGGCTTCGGCGGCTTCGCGCCGGATGGGCGCGAGTACGTGATCACCACCGAAGGCCTGCAGCGCCCGCCTGCGCCCTGGGTCAACGTCATCGCCAATCCGCGCTTCGGCAGCGTCGTGTCGGAGGCCGGCAGCGCCTACACCTGGTGCGAGAACGCCCATGAACTGCGCCTCACGCCCTGGCACAACGACCCGGTGTGCGACACCGGTGGCGAGGAGATCTTCCTGCGCGACGAAGACAGCGGCCAGGTCTGGTCGCCCACTTCCCGGCGCGCCTCGGGCGAACTGAGTGAGCGCGGGGCCGCCGCGCCCTACCGCGTGCGCCACGGCTTCGGCTACAGCGTGTTCGAGCACGACGAGGCGGCGCTGCACAGCGAGCTCACCGTGTTCGTGGCGCCGCTGGATGCGGTGAAGTTCTCGCGCCTGGTGCTGCGCAACGACGGCCCGCGCCCGCGCCGTCTGTCGGCGACGGGCTATGTCGAATGGGTGCTCGGCGACTTGCGCGAGAAGAACGCCCCGCACGTGCATACCGAGGTCTCGCCCGACAACGGCGCGCTCTACGCCCGCAACCGCTACAGCAACGACTTCGGCGACTGGATCGCCTTCTTCGACGTCGACCCGACCGACCGCGTCGCCGGCTCGGTGACGGGCGACCGCGACGAATTCATCGGCCGCAACGGCTCGCTGCGGCGCCCGGCCGCGCTGCGGCGCGTCGGACTCTCGGGCCGCACCGGCGCCGGTCTCGACCCCTGTGCCGCGATCCAGGTGGTGATCGTGCTCGCCCCGGGGCAGTCGCGCGAAATCGTCTTCCGCCTCGGCATGGGACGCAGCGCCGACGAGGCCGACACGCTGGTGCGGCGCCACCGCGGCAGCGCCGCCGCCGCGGCGGCGCTGGCTGCGGTGCAGGCGCAATGGCGCCAGGTGCTCGGCGCGGTGCAGGTCTCGACGCCCGACCCGATGCTCGATCTGCTGGTCAACGGCTGGCTCATGTACCAGGTCATCGCCTGCCGCATGTGGGCGCGCAGCGGCTACTACCAGTCCGGCGGCGCCTACGGGTTCCGCGACCAGTTGCAGGACGCGATGGCGCTCGTCCACACCCAGCCGCACATGCTGCGCGAGCACCTGCTGCTGTGCGCCGGGCGCCAGTTCCGCGAAGGCGACGTGCAGCACTGGTGGCATCCGCCGGCCGGGCGCGGCGTGCGCACGCACATCTCCGACGACTACCTGTGGCTGCCGCTGGCGCTCGCGCGCTACGTGCAGGCGAGCAACGACAGCGGCGTGCTCGGCGAGGAGGTGGGCTTCCTCGACGGCGCCGCGGTGGCCGCGCAGGACGAGTCGTGGTACGACATGCCGGGGCGCGCGAGCGAGAGCGCCAGCCTCTACGAGCACGCCCGAAGATCGGTGGAGCACGGCCTGCGCTACGGCGCCCACGGCCTGCCCTTGATCGGCGCCGGCGACTGGAACGACGGCATGAACCGCGTCGGCTCGCAAGGCCGGGGCGAGAGCGTCTGGCTCGGCTTCTTCCTTTGCGAAGTGCTGCGCGAGTTCGCGCCCCTGGCGCGGCGCCGTGGCGACGCGGCGTTCGCCGAGCGCTGCGAAAGCGAACGCGCAACGCTTGCGGCCCGGCTCGAACAGGCCGGCTGGGACGGCGACTGGTATCGCCGCGCCTATTTCGACGACGGCACGGCACTCGGTTCGGCCGAGAGCCCCGAATGCCGCATCGACGCCATCGCCCAGAGCTGGGCCGTGCTCTCGGGCGTCGGCAGCGACGAGCGCGTGCGCCGCGCGATGGACGCGGTGGCGCAGCAGCTCGTGCGCGTCGACGCGGGCCTCGTGCAACTGCTCGATCCGCCCTTCGACCGGCACGGCCCCAACCCCGGCTACATTGCCGGCTACGTGCCCGGTGTGCGCGAGAACGGCGGGCAGTACACGCACAGCGCGGTCTGGGCGGCGATGGCCTTCGCCGCGCTCGGCGACGCCGCGCGCGCCTGGCAGGTGACGGACCTGATCAACCCGCTGCGCCACGGCGGCAGCGCCGAAGCGGTGGCGGTCTACAAGGTGGAGCCCTATGTCCTCGCGGCCGACGTCTACAGCGTGGCGCCGCACACCGGACGCGGCGGCTGGAGCTGGTACACGGGCTCGGCGGGCTGGATGTACCGGCTCCTCGTCGAATCGCTGCTCGGAATCACCCTGCGCATCGACGACGACGGCGCCCGGCTGCTGATCCGCCCCTGCCTGCCGGCGGCGTGGAAGGGCTGCCGCGTCGACTATCGCTTCCGCGAGACGACCTACCGCATCGACATCGAATGCGCCGGCGGCGCGCCGGGGTCGGTCACGGTGGATGGCGCATCGCAGCCTGGATTCGGCATGGCGTTGGTGGACGACGGCGGGGTTCACGCGGTGCGCGTGGTCCCGAGCCCGAACGCGAAGGCCTGAGAATCGGCCCATGAAAACGCCCCCCCGCTTGCAGGCCCTGGTGGCCGAAGGCCTGATCGACAGCGTCGTGCGCCAGCTCAAGAGCGGCAAGGAAGCCGACGTGTACGTGGTGCGCTGCGGGGGCGAGACCTGCGCGGCCAAGGTCTACAAGCAAGCCCACAAGCGCAGCTTTCGCCAGGCGGTGGACTACACCGAGAACCGCAAGGTGCGCAACAGCCGCCAGGCGCGCGCCATGGCCAAGGGCACCGCGTTCGGGCGCCAGCAGCAGGAGGTGGCCTGGCAGAGCGCCGAGGTCGACGCCTTGTACCGCCTGGCTGCCGCCGGGGTCCGCGTGCCCCGGCCGTGCAACTTCCACGACGGCGTGCTGTTGATGGAGCTCGTGACCGACGACCAGGGCGACGCCGCGGCGCGCTTGAACGACCTGGATTTCAGCGACGCCGAGGCCCGGCAGCACCACGCCACGCTGATCGGCGAGGTGGTGCGCATGCTCTGCGCCGGCGTGGTCCACGGCGACCTGTCGGAGTTCAACATCCTGCTGGCCGCCGACGGCCCGGTGATCATCGACCTGCCGCAGGCCGT
>JAGWTS010000328.1 GCA_028868875.1 Burkholderiales bacterium
AGCGCCAGCTCGCGCGCCACCATGGCCTGCACGGCGCCTGGCCGGAAGTCGAGTACCTCGACATGGACCCGACCTCGACCGTCGAAGACACGTTCGAGGCCTCGCGCCGGCTGCGCGCGGCCGGCGTCGCGGCCATCGTCGTGCTCGGCGGCGACGGCACGCACCGCGCGGTGGTGCGCGAATGCCGCGACGTGCCCATCGCGGGCTTGTCCACCGGCACCAACAACGCCTTCCCCGAGATGCGCGAGTCGACCATCACCGGCATGGCAGTCGCGCTCTACGCCACCGGCCGCCTGAGCCCGGCGCAGGCGCTGGCGCCGAACAAGCTGCTCGAAGTCGACATCAACGAAGGGGCGCGGCGCGACATCGCGCTCGTCGACGCCGTGATCTCCACCGACCGCTACATCGGCGCGCGCGCGCTCTGGAAGCCCGAGGCGCTGGCCGCCGCCTACCTCACCTTCGCCGACCCGCAGGCGATCGGCCTGTCGGCCATCGGCGGGCTGTTGCAGCCGGTGGGGCGGCGCGAAGCGCACGGCCTCGCAATCGAACTCGGCGCCGGTGGCGCAGGGCTGCATCTTATGGCGCCCATCGCCCCCGGCATGGTGCGGCCGGTCGCGGTCTCGAGCTGGCAGACCATGCCCGCCGGCCTCGCCTTCACGGTCGCGCAGCAAGGCGGCGTCGTCGCCCTCGACGGCGAGCGCGAACTCGCCTTCGACGCCGGCGACCGGGTTCGCATCACCTTGCGCGACAACGCTTTCCCGACGGTGGACGTGGCCCGCTGCATGCACCTTGCAGCCGAGCTGGGCCTGCTCCGCCAATCTTCCCCCCGTTGACCCAGGAGACAAGCACCATGGCAGGCAACCCCTTCCCGCTCGACAAGCCGGCGCTGCTCGAGGCGTATCGCAGGATGCGCACGATCCGCGAATTCGAGGACCGGCTGCACGTCGACTTCAGCCGCGGCGACATCCCCGGCTTCGTCCACCTCTACGCCGGCGAAGAGGCGGCGGGCGTGGGCATCATCGGCCAGCTCGGCGAGGGCGACCGCATCGCCAGCACCCACCGCGGCCACGGCCATTGCATCGCCAAGGGCGTCGACCCGGTGGCGATGATGAAGGAGATCTACGGCCGCAAGGGCGGCTCCTGCGAAGGCAAGGGCGGCTCGATGCACATCGCAGATCTCTCCAAGGGGATGATGGGCGCCAACGGCATCCTCGGCGCCGGCGCCCCGCTGGTCTGCGGCGCGGCGCTGGCCGCGAAGTTCCGCAAGAAGGGCGAGGTGGCGATCAGCTTCGTCGGCGACGGCGCGAGCAACCAGGGCACCTTCCTCGAAAGCCTGAACCTCGCCGCGGTCTGGAACCTGCCGGCGATCTTCGTCGTCGAGAACAACGGCTATGCCGAGAGCACCTCGCGCGACTACGCGGTGGCGGTGGACTCCTACGTCGACCGGGCCGCCGGATTCGGGCTGCCCGGCGTGACGGTCGACGGCACCGACTTCTTCGCCGTCCACGAGGCCGCGGGCGAGATCATCCGCCGCGCCCGCAGCGGCGGCGGGCCGGCCCTGCTCGAATGCAAGATGGTGCGCTTCCACGGCCATTTCGAAGGCGACGCCCAGACCTACCGCGCCGGCGGCGAGATCGAGGACATTCGCGCCAACCAGGACTGCCTGAAGAAGTTCGGCAACGCGGTCACCTCCGCCGGCGTCATCAGCCAGGCCGAGCTCACGGCGATCGACCACGAGGTGCTCGGCCTGATCGAGCGCGCCGTCGTCGAAGCCAAGGCGGCACCGCTGCCGACCGCGGCCGACCTGACGACCGACGTCTACGTGTCCTACTGAAAACCGCCAGGAGCAAGCACATGGCACGCAAGATCAGCATGAAGCAGGCGATCAACGAAGCGCTCGACCAGGAGATGACGCGCGACCCCTCGGTGATCATGATGGGCGAGGACATCGTCGGCGGCGCCGGCGGCAACGGCGAACTCGACGCCTGGGGCGGGGTGCTCGGCGTCACCAAGGGCCTGTACGCCAAGCATGGCGAGCGCCTGCTCGACACCCCCTTGAGCGAGAGCGCCTACATCGGCGCGGCGATCGGCGCGGCCGCCTGCGGCATGCGCCCGGTGGCCGAGCTGATGTTCATCGACTTCATGGGCGTGTGCTTCGACCAGATCTTCAACCAGGCCGCCAAGTTCAAGTACATGTTCGGCGGCAAGGCCGAGACCCCGGTCGTGATCCGCACGATGGTCGGCGCGGGCTTTCGCGCCGCGGCCCAGCACAGCCAGATGCTGACGCCGCTGTTCACCCACATCCCGGGCCTCAAGGTCGTGTGCCCGAGCACGCCCTACGACACCAAGGGGCTGCTGATCCAGAGCATCCGCGACAACGACCCGGTGATCTTCTGCGAGCACAAGAACCTCTACGGCTTCGAAGGCGAGGTGCCCGAGGCCTCGTACGCGATTCCCTTCGGCGAAGCCGCGGTCGTGCGCGAAGGCCGCTCGGTCAGCATCGTCACCTACGGGCTGATGGTGCACCGCGCGCTCGAAGCCGCGGCCGCCCTCGCCAAGGAAGGCATCGAGGCCGAGATCGTCGACCTGCGCACGCTGAGCCCGCTGGACATCGACACCGTGATCGAGAGCGTCGAGAAGACCGGCCGCCTCGTCTGCGTCGACGAAGCCAGCCCGCGCTGCAACATCGCCACCGACATCGCGGCGCAAGTGGCGCAAGCCGCCTTCGGCGCCCTGCGCGGGCCGATCCAGATGGTCGCGCCGCCGCACACGCCGGTGCCGTTCTCGCCGGTGCTCGAAGACCTCTACATCCCGAGCGCGGCGCAGATCACGGCCGCCGTGAAGCGCACGATGGCGGGGGGCAGGCATTGATGGGCGCGATCACGCCGATCGTGATGCCGAAGTGGGGGCTCTCGATGTCCGAGGGCACGGTGGTCTCGTGGCTGGTCGAGGAAGGCACCGAGATCACGGTCGGCCTGCCCATTCTCGAAGTCGAGACCGACAAGATCGCGAACGCGGTCGAGGCACCCGACCCCGGCCTGCTGCGGCGTCGCGTCGCCCAGGCCGGCGAGTTGCTGCCGGTGAAGGCGCTGCTCGGCGTGATGGCGCCGGCGCAAGTGAGCGATGCCGACATCGACGCCTACATCGCGGCCTACGTGGTGCCGGCGGCCGGTGAAGGCGAAGACGCCGACGCCGCGCCGGCCTATCTCTATGCCGAGGTCGACGACTTCCGCGTGCGCTATGCGCGCCGCGGCGACGAGCACAAGGGCCCTCCGGTGCTGTTCCTGCACGGCTTCGGCGGCGACCTCGACAACTGGCTTTTCAACCTCGACGCCGTGGCCGCCGCGGCACCGGTCGTCGCGCTCGACCTGCCGGCCCATGGGCAGTCGACGGTGCGGCTGCCGGGCGCCGCGTCGCTCGTCGACATGGCGGGATTCGTGCTGCGCTTTCTCGATGCCATCGACGTCGAGCGGGTCAGCGTCGTCGGCCATTCGATGGGCGGTGCCATCGCGGCGCAGATGGCCTTGCTGGCGCCGCAGCGCGTGGCCTCGCTCGTGCTCGTCGCCAGCGCCGGCCTGGGCGAGGAGATCAACACCGGCTACACCGAAGGCTTCGTCGCCGCCGCGTCGCGGCGCGAGCTGAAGCCGGTGCTGGAGCAGCTCTTCGCCGACCCGTCGCTGGTGAGCCGGCAGATGATCGACGACATGCTCAAGTACAAGCGCCTGGACGGCGTCGGCGCGTGCTTGTCGCAGCTGGGCGGCGCGCTCTTCGTAGCCGGGCGCCAGACCTCGCGCCCGGTGGCGCAGGTCAAAGGCGTGCCGCTCACGGTGATCTGGGGGCGCCAGGACCGGGTGATTCCGGCCCGCCATGCCGAGCTGGCGCCGGCCGGGGCGAGCGTGCTCATCCTCGAAGACGCGGGCCACATGGTGATGATGGAGAAGGCGGCCGAAGTCAACGCGCGGATACTCGCGGCGGTGGAGAAGACCGCTGCGTGAGCCTGCCGCCATTCGGATTCGTGACCGTGCACCGCCGGCCGCTGGCCGACGGCATCGCGGCCGAGTCCGACTGGACGGCGCGGGCCGCCGCGACCGGCCGCGCCGGCGCCCATCTCTGGCAAGGCGAGCCCGGCCTCGTCGCGCCGCGCAACTGCATGGCGCTGCCGGGCTGGGAGCAGGCGACGCAGGGGCGGCGCGTGGCGGTGCGGGCCTCGGGCGGCGGCGTCGTGCCGCAAGGCCCCGGCCTGCTCAACCTCAGCCTCACCTGGCACGAGGCGACGGGGCCGCGCTTCAGCGACGCGATCTACCGCGGGCTGTGCGAAGGCATCGGCGCGGCGCTCGCGCGGCTGGGCATCGCGGCCTCGACGCAGGCGGTGCCGGGCTCGTTCTGCGACGGCCGCTTCAACCTCGCCGCGGGCGGACGCAAGATCGTCGGCACGGCGCAATCGTGGCGCCGCGTCGGCGGCCGGCAGATGGTGCTGGCCCACGCGCTTGTCGTCGTCGATGCCGACCCGGTGGTGCTGACCGAAGCCGTGAACGCCTTCGAGCGCGAGCTCGGATCGGGCCGGGTCTACCGCGCCGAAGCGCTGACGAGCGTGGCCGCCGGCTGGCGCGAAGCCCACCGCGAGGCGCCGCCACCCGACCTCGCGGCACGCCTGACGCAGGCCCTGGCCGAAACCTTCGCGCGCATGATCGAACCCCATGAGGCGGACTGACCCGCCCCCAACCCCTTCAAGGAGAACAACATGGTCCTGCTCGAATTCTCGATGGCCCCCAGCGGCCAGGGCGAAAGCGTGAGCGCCCACGTGGCGCGCATCCTCGACGTCATCGACAAGAGCGGCGTGCCCTACCAGCTCACGCCGATGGGCACCATCCTCGAAGGCGAATGGGCCGAGGTGATGGGGGTCGTCACGGCCTGCTTCGAAACCCTGGCCGCGGACTTCAACCGCGTCGGCGTCCACATCAAGGTCGACTACCGCGCCGGGCCGGCGGGGCGGCTGAAGTCGAAGACGGCCAAGGTGCAGCAGCTGCTGGGGCGCAAGCTGGAGACTTGAGGCGGCCTCGGCGCTGGCAGCGCGGGGTCCGGGGCGCGGCGACAATGGCGCAACAGCGATCGATTGCCGTCAACCCCGACCCAAGGGCCCCCGCATGAACCAGCTCGAAAGCCTCAAGACCTCGACCACCGTCGTCGCCGACACCGGCGATTTCGAACAGATCGCCCAATACGCGCCGCGCGACGCGACCACCAATCCCTCGCTCGTGCTCAAGGCCGTGAAGATGCCGGCCTACCGGCCGCTGCTCGAGCGCCTCCTCGCCGCGCATCCGCGCGAGGCCACGGCCGACATCGCCGACCGGCTGCTCGTCGCTTTCGGCGTCGAGATCCTGAAGCGGGTTCCGGGCCGGGTCTCGACCGAAGTCGACGCCCGATTGAGCTTCGACGCGGCCGCTTCGGTGGCCAAGGCCGGGCAGCTGCTCGCGCTGTACCGCGAGGCGGGCATCGACCCCGCGCGCATCCTGATCAAGCTGGCCTCCACCTGGGAGGGCATCCAGGCGGCGCGCCGGCTCGCCGAGCAAGGCGTCAAGACCAACCTCACGCTGCTGTTCTCGCTGCCCCAGGCCGCGGCCTGCGCCGATGCCGGGGTGCAGCTGATCTCACCCTTCGTCGGCCGCATCTACGACTGGTACAAGAAGGCGGCCGGCAGCGCCTGGGACGAAGCCGCCCACGCGGGAGTCAACGACCCCGGCGTGCGCTCGGTGGCGACGATCCACGGCTACTACAAGCAGCACGGCTTCCGCACCGAGGTGATGGGCGCGAGCTTTCGCAACACCGGCCAGATCCTCGCGCTGGCCGGCTGCGACCTGCTCACCATCAGCCCCGAGCTGCTCGCCCAGCTCGCCGCAAGCCCGGAGCCGGCGCCCCGGGTGCTGGGCACCGACCGCCTGCCGGTCGCGCCGATGGAGCGGCTGCGGCTGGACGAACCGGCCTTTCGCCTGGCGCTCAACCGCGACGCGATGGCGACCGAGAAGCTGGTCGAAGGCATTCGCCAGTTCGAGGCCGATGCGCTGGCGCTGGAACGCCTGATCGACGAGCGCCGGGCGGCGCTGGCCTGACGCGCCGCCGCGCGCCCGCCGCAACCCCGGCCCAGGGGGGGCTGCCGCGAGGCCGCGCAAGCCGCCTGCGGTTATCGTGGGCGCTTTCAACCGCCAGGAGTTTCACGATGAAGATCGCCTTTTTCGGCGCCGGCCTGATGGGCTCGGCCTTCGTCCGGCGGCTGCGCGCCAACGGTCATGAAGTGAACGTCTGGAACCGCAGCCCGGCCAAGGCGCGCGCGCTGCAAGACTGCGGCGCCCGCGCCTTCGACGACCCGGCCGCGGCCTTGGCCGGGGTCGACCGCATCCACCTGTCGTTGGCCGACGACGCCTCGGTCGATGCGCTGCTCGAACCGCTCGCTGGCGCCATCGGCGCTTCGACCTGGATCGTCGACCACACGACGACGGCGGTGACGCCGACGGCCGAGCGCGCGGCGCGCTGGCAGGGCCGCGGCCGGCGCTTCGTCCACGCACCGGTCTTCATGGGCCCGGCGAACGCGCTCGAGGGCAGTGGCTATATGCTGGTCTCGGGCGCGCGTGCCGACCACGACGCCTTGCTGCCGGACCTGAAGGCCATGACCGGCGCCGTGATCTAC
>JAGWTS010000023.1 GCA_028868875.1 Burkholderiales bacterium
TCGCGCCGGTGGCGCCGATCGGGTGGCCGAGCGAGATGCCCGAGCCGTTCGGGTTGACCTTGGCCGGATCGAGCCCGAGTTCCTTGACCACGGCGCAGGCCTGGGCCGCGAAGGCTTCGTTGCTCTCGATCACGTCGAGGTCCTTGACCGACAAGCCGGTTCGCTCGAGCAGCTTGCGCGTCGCCGGCACCGGGCCGATGCCCATGATCGTCGGGTCGACCCCGGCATGGGCGTAGCCGACGAGGCGTGCCATCGGCTTCAGGCCGTGGCTCTTGACCGCGCCCGCGCTCGCCAGCACCACGGCACCGGCGCCGTCGTTGATGCCCGAGGCGTTGCCCGCGGTCACCATGCCGTCCTTCTTGAAGGCCGGGCGCATCTTGGCCAGAGTTTCGATCGTGGTGTCGGCCTTCACGTGCTCGTCGGTGTCGAAGCGCACCTCGCCCTTGCGGCCTTGCGTGACGACGGCGACGATCTGCTCCTTGAAGCGCCCGGCGGCGATGGCCGCGGCGGCGCGGCGCTGGCTCTCGACCGCGAGCGCGTCCATCGCGGCGCGGTCGATGCCGAACTGCTCGGCCACGTTCTCGGCCGTGATGCCCATGTGGATCTTGTGGAACGGGTCGTGCAGCGCGCCGACCATGTAGTCGAGGATCTGGGCGTCGCCCATGCGCGTGCCCCAGCGCGCGCCCGGCATCAGGTAGGCGCCGCGCGACATCGATTCGGCGCCAGCGCCGATCGCCATCTCGCAATCGCCGAGCGTGATCGCCTGCGCCGCCGAGACGATGGCCTGCAGGCCGGATCCGCAAAGGCGGTTGACGTTGAAGGCCGGCGTTTCCTTGGGCAGGCCGGCATTCATCGCCGCAACCCGGCTGAGATAGGCGTCGCGCGGCTCGGTCGGGATCACCGTGCCCATCGCCAGGTGGCCGATGGCGTCGGCCGGGGCGCCGCTGCGCTCGAGCGCGGTTTTCACCGCGAGAGTCGCGGTATCGGCCAGCGGCACGTCCTTGAGGGCGCCGCCAAAGGTGCCGATGGCGGTGCGGGCTGCAGCGACGACGAAGATTTCGCGGGGAAGGCTCATGCTGTCTCTCTCCTGGGATGGGTGAAGCGAGGGTAGGCCCGACAGTTTGCTCCATCCTGACGCAGCGGGGCTTTCGGGATAATCCAACGATGAATCCGCTCCTGGCCCGACTCCACCCCTACCCTTTCGAGCGCTGGCGCGAACTCACGCGCGGCATCACGCCGAACCCGGCGCTGCGCCCCATCAGCCTGGGCATCGGCGAGCCCAAGCATGCGACCCCGGCGCTGGTGGAACGCGCGATCCGCGAGGGCCTGGCCGGCTTGAGCAGCTACCCCGCCACGGCTGGAGAACCGGCCTTGCGCGAGGCCTGCGCTGGCTGGATCGGGCGCCGCTACAGCGTGACGCTCGACCCGGCGACCGAGGTGCTGCCGGTCAACGGCACGCGCGAGGCGCTGTTCGCCTTCGCCCAGACCGTCGTCGACCCCAGCCGCCCCGGCGCCACCGTCGTCTGCCCGAACCCGTTCTACCAGATCTACGAAGGCGCGGCCCTGCTCGCCGGGGCGCAAACGGCCTTCGCCCCGAGCGATGCGGCGCGCAACTTCGCGCCCGACTGGTCGACGATCGACGACGCCACCTGGGCCCGCACCCAGCTGCTCTACGTCTGCTCGCCCGGCAACCCCACCGGCGCGGTGATGCCGCTGGCCGAATGGGAGCAGTTGTTCGCCTTGTCCGACCGCCACGGCTTCGTCATCGCCAGCGACGAGTGCTACTCGGAAATCTATTTCCGCGACGAAGCGCCGCTCGGCGGCCTCGAAGCGGCGCAGCGCCTGGGCCGCCGCGGCTGGCGCCGTCTCGTGGCTTTCACCAGCCTGTCCAAGCGCAGCAGCGTCCCCGGCATGCGATCGGGCTTCGTCGCCGGCGATGCCGCGCTGCTGAAGGCCTTCCTGCTCTACCGCACCTACCACGGCAGCGCGATGAGCCCGGTGTTCCAGCGCGCCAGCATCGCGGCCTGGAACGACGAGGCCCATGTGGTCGAGAACCGGGCGCTGTACCGCGCCAAGTTCGCCGCCGTGACGCCGCTGCTGCAGGAGGTGCTCGACGTGCGCCTGCCCGACGCCGGCTTCTACCTCTGGGCCGCGGTGCCCGGCGGCGACGACGTGGCCTGGGCGCAGGGCCTGCTGGCTCAATACAATGTGACGGTCCTGCCCGGCAGCTTGCTCGCGCGCGAGCGGGCCGGGCACAACCCGGGCGCCGGCCGGATCCGCATGGCGCTCGTCGCGCCGCTCGACGAATGCCTCGAAGCCGCCCGGCGCATCGTCACCTACGCCCACAGCCTCCGTTGAAAGACCCCATGTCGCACCCGCACCAGCCCACCATCGATCTCGCCTGGGAAAGCCGGGCCGAGCTCACCGCCACCAATTCGCCCGAAGTTCGCGCCGCTGTAGACGCCGTCATCGCCGACCTCAACGCCGGCCGCCTGCGCGTCGCCGAGCGCCAGGGCGTGGGCCAGTGGACGGTGAACCAATGGGTCAAGAAGGCGGTGCTGCTGAGCTTCCGCCTGAACGACAACAAGGCCATGCACGCCGGCGACCTCGGCTTCTTCGACAAGGTGCCGACCAAGTTCAGCCACCTGAGCGACGAGCAGATGCGCGCCTCGGGCGTGCGCGTGGTGCCGCCCGCGGTGGCGCGGCGCGGCAGCTATCTGGCCAGGAACGTGGTCTTGATGCCGAGCTACGTCAACATCGGCGCCTACGTCGACGAAGGCACGATGGTCGACACCTGGGCCACCGTCGGCAGCTGCGCCCAGATCGGCAAGAACGTGCATTTGTCGGGCGGCGTCGGCATCGGCGGCGTGCTCGAGCCGCTGCAGGCGAACCCGACCATCATCGAAGACAACTGCTTCATCGGCGCGCGCTCCGAGGTGGTGGAGGGCGTCATCGTCGAGGAGAACTCGGTCCTCGGCATGGGCGTGTACCTGGGCCAGAGCACGCCGATCTACGACCGCGCCAGCGGCCAGACCACTTACGGCCGGGTGCCCAGCGGCTCGGTCGTGGTGAGCGGCAACCTGCCGCGCGACGGCGGCAGCTACAGCCTGTACGCCGCCGTGATCGTCAAGCGGGTGGACGCCCAGACGCGGTCCAAGACCAGCATCAACGACCTCTTGCGCGCCTGAATCGGCGCACCACCGGGGAGAGCGACGATGTCGGGCAACATGGATCGGGTGCTGCGCCTGATGGCGGAGAAGAGCGCGTCCGACGTCTACCTGTCGGCGAACACGCCCATCCTTATCAAGATCCACGGCCAGATCATGCAGCTGTCGGACCAGCAGCTTTCGGCGGTGCAGCTGCGCCAGCTGCTGGCCGAGGTGCTGACGCCGCAGCAGATGGAGGAGCTCGACGACACGGGCGAGCTCAACATCGGCATCGGCATGCAGCGCGTGGGCAGCTTCCGGCTCTCGGCCTTCAAGCAGCGCGGCACCATCGCCGCGGTGTTCCGCTGCATCCCGCACGAGATCCCGGCTCTCGATTCGCTGGGCCTGCCGACCATCCTCGCCGAGATGGTGCTCGAGCGGCGCGGCCTGATCCTGATGGTCGGCGCCACCGGCACCGGCAAGAGCACGACGCTGGCGTCGATGCTCGAATGGCGCAACCAGAAGGTGACGGGCCACATCCTGACGATCGAGGACCCGATCGAGTTCCTGTTCTCGAACAAGAAATCCATCGTCAACCAGCGCGAGGTCGGGCGCGACACGCAAAGCCTGCAGGTCGCGTTGAAGAATGCGCTGCGCCAGGCGCCCGACTGCATCCTGATCGGCGAGATCCGCGACCGCGAGACCATGACCTCGGCGCTCTCGTACGCGCTCTCGGGCCACCTCGTGCTCGCCACCCTGCACGCCAACAACAGCTACCACGCGCTCGGACGCATCCTGTCGTTCTATACGCCCGAGGCGCGGCCGACCCTGCTCTCCGACCTGGCCTCGGGGCTGCGCTCGATCGTCTCGCAAAGGCTGCTGCGCGCGAATGCGGGCGGACGGGTGCCGGCGATCGAGATCCTGCTCAACACCAAGCTCGTTGCCGAACTGATCGAGAAGGGCGACCTCTCCGGCGTCAAGGAAGCGATGGAGAAGTCGGTCGCGGCCGGCACCCAGACCTTCGAGCAGGACATCGCGCGCCTCATCGTCGAAGGCGTGGTCTCGCGCGACGAAGGCTTGATCAACGCCGATTCGCCCACCAACCTGCTGTGGCGCCTGCAGAACGACCAGGGCACGGTCGCGCGCGCCGCGCCGAAGAAGGAAGAGCCCGAGGCCGCGACCTTCACCGACATCACGATCGAGGTGCGCCCCGAAGACGCCCTTCACGCCGGGGCGGGCCGCGCATGAACGCGCTGCGACTGGCCGAGGCCTTGATCGCCCGGCGCTCGATCACGCCCGAGGACGGTGGCTGCCAGGAGCTGCTCGGCCAACGCCTGCGCGCAGCCGGGTTCGAATGCGAAGCGATGGCGCGCGGTCCGGATGATTTCCGCGTCCACAACCTGTGGGCCTTGCGCCGGGGCGCGCGCCCGGGCCCGGTGCTCGGCTTCGCCGGCCACACCGACGTGGTGCCGACCGGCCCGCTCGAGCAGTGGACCAGCGACCCCTTCGTGCCCAGCCACCGCGGCGGCCGGCTCTACGGCCGCGGCGCCGCCGACATGAAGAGCTCGATCGCGGCGATGGTGGTCGCGGCCGAGGAATTCGTCGCCGCCCGCCCTGACCACCCCGGCTCGATCGCCTTTCTGCTGACCAGCGACGAGGAAGGCCCTTCGCTCGACGGCACGGTTCGCATCGTCGAGGCCTTGCGCGAGCGCGGCCAGGCGCTGGACGCCTGCATCGTCGGCGAGCCGACCTCGGTCGAGCGCCTGGGCGACACGATCAAGAACGGCCGCCGCGGCTCGCTCTCGGCGCGCCTCGTGGTGCGCGGCGTGCAAGGCCACATCGCCTACCCGCAGCTCGCCGACAACCCGATCCACCGCCTGGCGCCGGCGCTGGCCGAACTGGCGGCGATGCGCTGGGACGAAGGCAACGAGTTCTTCCCGCCCACGGGCTGGCAGGTGAGCAACGTCCACGCCGGAACCGGCGCGCTCAACGTCATCCCGGGCGAGGCCGTGGTCGACTTCAATTTCCGCTTCAGCACCGAATCGACCCCCGAATCGCTGCAGACGCGGCTCGCCGCGGTGCTCGAACGCCATGGCCTGCAATTCGAGCTTCGCTGGACCCTGGGCGGAAGGCCTTTCCTGACCCGGCCCGGAACGCTCACCGATGCCGTGAGCGCGGCGATCGAGGCCGAATGCGGCATCCGCCCCGAACTGTCGACGAGCGGCGGCACCTCGGACGGCCGCTTCATCTTCGCGATCTGCCCGCAGGTGATCGAGCTCGGGCCGGTCAACGCGACGATCCACAAGATCGACGAGAACGTCGAGGCGGATTCGATCGAGCAGTTGAAGAACGTCTACCGCGGCACGCTGGAGCGATTCTTGGCATGAGAGCCCCCACGCTCGCTGCGCTCGCTGCCCCCCGAGGGGGCGCTCAGTACCTTCGGAGCGGCCGGACGGTACTGAGATGAAGCTCATCGAGCTCATCGACTCCCAAGCCGCCCGCCTTTCAGAGGCGGGCGTCTGTTTCGGCCATGGCACAACCAACGCCTTCGACGAAGCGGCCTGGCTCGTGCAATGGAAGCTCGGCCTCGCGCTCGATCGGCTCGACGACAACGAAGGGCTTGCAATCACGCCGGAGCAGCAGGCCGGGGCGCAAGCGCTCATCACCGAACGCATCACGACACGCCGCCCCGCCGCCTACCTCACTGGCGAAGCCTGGCTGCAAGGCCTGCCGTTCTACGTCGACGAGCGCGTCATCGTGCCGCGCTCGCTCATCGCCGAGCCGCTGGCCGAAGGCCTGCTCGACCCCTGGCTGCCCGAAGCCGGGGCGCGGGTGCTCGACCTGTGCACCGGCAACGCCAGCCTCGCCGTGCTGGCGGCGCTGGCCTGGCCCGATGCCGCGGTCGACGCGAGCGAGCTCAGCGCCGAAGCCCTCGCGGTCGCGGCGCGCAACGTCGAGCGCCACGGCCTGCAGGATCGCATCGCGCTGCTCGCCGGCGACGGCCTCGCGCCGGCACGCGGGCGCTACGACCTCATCCTCTGCAACCCGCCTTACGTGAACCAGGAATCGATGGACTCGCTGCCGCCCGAATACCGCGCCGAACCCGCGCTCGCCCTCGCCGGAGGCGTCGACGGCATGGACTTCGTGCGCGCCCTTCTGCGCGGCGCTGCCGACCACTTGAGCGAAGCCGGCGCGCTGGTGCTCGAGATCGGCCACGAGCGCGCCCATTTCGAAGCCGCCTTTCCGCGCCTCGAAGCGCTCTGGCTCGACACCAGCGCCGGCGCCGATTCGGTGCTGCTGCTGCCGCGCGAGGCCTTGGCTTGATCACGCTGCGCAACATCACGCTGCGCCGCGGCGTCAAGGTCGTGCTGCAGAACGCGAGCCTGACACTGCAGCCGGGCGAGAAGGTCGGCCTCATCGGCCGCAACGGCGCCGGGAAGTCCAGCCTCTTCGCGATGCTCACCGGGCGCCTGCACGCCGACAACGGCGACGTCGAGATCCCGCCGCGCTGGCGCGTCGGCGAGGTGGCGCAGAACATGCCGGAGACCGACGACGGCGCGACGGACTTCGTGCTCCAGGGCGACCTGCCCCTGGTCGCCGCGCAAGCCCAGCTCGCCGCCGCCGAAGCCGCCGACGACGGCCATGCGATGGCCGACGCCCATCTCGCGCTCGACGAAGCCGGCGCCTTCGACGCCCGCGCGCGCGCCCAGGCGCTGCTGCTGGGCCTGGGCTTCAAGGTCGAGCAGCTCGACGCCCCGGTCAACAGCTTCTCGGGCGGCTGGCGCATGAGGCTGCAACTCGCGCGCGCGCTGATGTGCCCGGCCGAGCTGCTGCTGCTCGACGAGCCGACGAACCACCTCGACCTCGACGCGCTGGTCTGGCTCGAGAGCTGGCTCTCGCGCTTCGAAGGCCTGCTCGTCATCATCAGCCACGACCGCGAATTCCTCGACGCGATCACGCGCGTCACGGTGCATCTCGACGAAGCCACGCTGACACGCTACGGCGGCAACTACAGCACCTTCGAAGAGATGCGCGCCGAGCGCATGGCCCAGGCCCAGGCCGCATTCGGCAAGCAGCAAGAGCGCATCGCCCACCTGCAGCGCTTCATCGACCGCTTCAAGGCCAAGGCGAGCAAGGCGCGCCAGGCGCAAAGCCGGGTGAAGGCGCTGGCGCGGATGGAAAAGCTGGCGCCGGTGCTGACCGCGAGCGACTTCGAATTCGAGTTCCGCGAGCCGCTGTCGCTGCCGAATCCGATGCTCGTGATGGACGGCCTGGTCTGCGGCTACGGCCACACGCCCATCGTCGCCGGCGTCAACCGCTCGGTGCTCGCGGGCCAGCGCATCGGCATCCTCGGCGCCAACGGCCAGGGCAAGTCGACGCTTGTCAAGACCATCGCCCATTCACTCGCGCCGATCTCGGGCCAGGTGACCGAAGGAAAAGGCCTGGCGATCGGCTATTTCGCGCAGCAGGAACTCGACGTGCTGCAGCTCGACGACGGCCCGCTGATGCACATGGTGCGCCTCGCGCGCGACCAGGGGCCGCCGGCGCGCGAGCAGGAATTGCGCGACTTTCTCGGCCGCTTCCACTTCAGCGGCGCGATGGTGAACCAGCCGGTGGGATCGCTCTCCGGCGGCGAGAAGGCGCGGCTCGTGCTCGCGATGCTGGTCTGGCAGCGCCCCAACCTGCTGCTGCTCGACGAGCCGACGAATCACCTCGACCTGACGACGCGCGAAGCGCTGTCGATCGCGCTCAACGAGTTCGAAGGCACGCTGATGCTGGTGAGCCACGACCGCGCCTTGCTGCGCGAGGTCTGCGACGAGTTCTGGCTCGTCACGCGCGGCGGCGTCCTGCCTTTCGACGGCGACCTCGACGACTACCAGCGCTGGCTGCTCGAGACCGCGCGCGCCGCCGCCAAGGGCGGCGAGCCACCGCCGCTGCCCGGGGCCCCGGCGCCGGCCAAGGTCGCCGTGCCCAAGAACGCCCAGACCAAGGCTGCGAGCCCGGTCGCGCCAGCGCCGGAATCGGCACCCCGCTCCGGCGCCAGGGCCGCGTCGGCGCAGGCGCCGGGCGCCGGCGCACCGGCGCGGCGCGACGACCGCAAGCAGTCGGCGCAAGCGCGCCAGCAGGCGGCCAACCGGAGCCGGCCCTTGCGCGCCGAACTCCAGCAGATCGACGCCCGGCTTGCCAGGCTCGCGGTCGAACGGAGCGAGCTCGAGTCCCAGCTTGCCCGGCCCGGGCTCGGCGGCGCCGAGGCCGCCGAAGCCGGCAGGCGCCTGAACCACGTCGCGGCCGAGGTCGCGATGCTCGAAGAGCGCTGGCTCGAACTCCAGACCGAGATCGAGGCGCTCGGCGCCGCCGGCTGAAGCGCGCCAGCAGCGGGCGCTTCGGGTCCGACGGCGCCCGCGCCGGGCGCTAACGGTCCGACGGCGCCCGGTCCGGGCGCTACCAGTCCGACGGCGCCCGGTCCGGGCGCCGGGGCGTCGGAGCCGCTTCAGCGCTTTCCAGCTTCGCCCGTCTGGGGTGCGTTGAACACGTCGCGGCCGTAAGGCAGCATGCCGCTGGTCGCGGCATAGCCCAGGTGGCCCAGGCCGTCGTCCCCGCCCTCATGGAGGCCGAGCAGGTCTTCGTAGCTGCGCAGCGCCGAGAAGTGGTTGTAGACCCCGGTCGTGTTGACGCTGCCGGCCACGATGTGGCGCGGGTTGAACAGCACCGCGCCGATCTGGCCGCCGCCGGCGTACTGGTAGTTCGCGGTCGGCGGCTTCTGGTAGCCGAACATGCCGAGGATCGGGCTGAAGCCCGGGTTGCTCACGTTCGGGCCGGTCGGCGAATGGCAGTCGGCCTGGTTCGCGCTCGTGCAGGCACGGGCATCGGCGAAGCCGCTTTCGTCGAAGGTGATGACGACAAGCATCCTGCCGCTGCGGTAGGCCGGCGACGCGAAGATCATCGGCATCCAGTGCTTCAACCACAGGTCGGCGCCGACGAGGCCGCCGATGTTCTTGCCCGCCGCGTTCGTCGTGCCTTCGGTGTTCGGGCCGGCGCAGGTCGCGTCGTGGCCGTCGTTGCACAGGTTGGGCGTGACGAAGGCGTAGTGCGGCGTGGTCTGAATGCGGCGCAGGTCTTCGTAGAGGTGCCCCTGGAAGACGTCGGCCGCGCCGTTGCTGCCCACCGTGACGCGGCCCAGCGGCACGACATGCGCGTCGCAGCGCGCCTGGTCGTCGATCACCGAGTGGAAGTAGACGAAGGGGTTGTGGCGGGTCGCGTACTGGTCGTCGGCGGCGGCGCTGTTCGAGTTGTCGTTGCCGCCCACCGGGGGATGGGCGCAGGTGGCGCCGCCCATGGCGTCCGGCGTGCCGTAGTCGCGCGACGGGTTGTTGCCCATGTCTTCGGCGTATTCGCGCCAGTTCAGGCGCCGGCCCTCGTCGCGCTCGCCGCGCTGCTTCGCGTCGAGTTGGTCGCCGATGGTCATCGCGCCGTGGGTGCCGGCGGAAGGCGCCGGATAGACGCAACCGTCGCCGACGACCTGGCCGGGATAGCTTGTCGGATCGGTGGTGTCGGTGCCGGGCACGACGTCGGTGAACCCGCCGAGCAGCGGCGGGCTCTTCAGCGAGGCCAGGTTCAAGCAGTCGTTGTTGGTCGAGGGCGTGGGCGCCTGGCCCGAGACCTGGGCGATGTAGTTGCCCAGGCTCACGTGGCTGGTGCCGAAGTAGTTGACCACCAGCTGGCCTTGCGCCAGCAGGGTGCGGTTGAGGTAGACCGCGGGCGAGTTCGGGCCGAAGGTCGAGGCATAGCTTTCGTTCTCGAGGTTGATGACGAGCACGTGCTGGATCGCGCCCGGCGGCAGGGCGGCGCGCACGACATGGTCGTCGTCCTTGGCCGAAGCGCTGGCGCCGAAAAAGGCGGCTGCGGCCAGAGCCGCCAGCGCGAGCGGACGCAGCGGCGCCCGGGTGATCGAGTTCGACATGGGTTCTCTCTCCGGTGATGGTTGTGCTTTTCGCGCGGCGCAGGCACGCCGGCACGCCGCGTGCGGCGCACTCTGCAGACTAGGCGGCATCGATGACAAGCCGATGTCCGTCGCCCAGGCATCGGCCTTGTCCATATTGATTGTGTGCAATTTAATTGCTCGCTATCCTCCTGCCCATGCCCCGCCGCCCCGCTTCCGATCGCGCCCAATGGCTGCTGCTGGACCGCCAGCTCTGCTTCGCGCTGTACTCGGCCTCGCTGGCGATGACCCGGTTCTACAAGCCGCTGCTCGATCCGCTCGGCCTCACGTACCCGCAATACCTCGTGATGCTCGTGCTCTGGGAAGGCGACGCCATCGGCGTCGGCCAGCTCGGCGAGCGCCTGCGGCTCGATTCGGGCACGCTCACGCCGTTGCTCAAGCGCCTCGAAGGCGCCGGCCTCGTCCAGCGCCGGCGCGACCCGGGCGACGAACGCCGCGTCAGCGTGGCGCTGAGCCCCGCAGGCCGCGCGCTGAAGGCGCGCGCGCAGGGCATTCCCGAGCAGATCGCCTGCAGCAGCGGCTGCAGCCTCGAAGAACTCGCGGCACTCACCGCGCGGCTGCAGTCGCTGCGCGACCAGATCCTCGAGTCCACCCCCGGCGCGGCCTGAAAGCCCGCGTTTCACTCCCCCAGAAGGAAGCCCCATGGCCCTCGACAAAGCCCTCTACACCGCCCGCGCCACCTCCACCGGCGGGCGCACCGGCAGCACCGAATCGTCGGACGCCAAGATCCGCCTGCAGCTTTCGACGCCCAAGGAACTCGGCGGCGACTCGGGCCCCGGCACCAACCCCGAGCAGCTCTTCGCCGCCGGCTATTCGGCCTGCTTCATCGGCGCGATGAAGGCGGTGGCCGGAGCCCAGAAGATCAAGCTTCCGGCCGAGGTCTCGATCACCGCCGACGTCTCGATCGGACCGATGGCGGGCAAGGCCGGCGCCTTCAGCATCGACGTCGCGATGGCCATCAGCGTGCCCGGCATGGAGCGCGCCGCCACCGAGGCGCTGGTCAAGGCAGCGCACGAGGTCTGCCCCTACTCGAACGCCACCCGCGGCAACATCAACGTCGCGCTGAGCGTGGTCTGAGCGCCCGCAGGGCCGGGCTGCGCCGAACCGCCCCCGCAGGGGTTCGAGCGCAGCGGCCAAGCCGGATGGGCTCGAACCCCTGCCCCGGGGCGGGCTACGCGCCTCGAGCCGGGCCGGCGCGCTTTTGCAGCAGACGCAGCATCAGCTCGATCCGCGCCTGCCAGGGCCCGAGCGAGCCGGCCGCGCTGAACGCCCCGTCGGGCGCCCCGACCACCGCCCCGTAGGCACAGCGGGTGCTGCGCCAGACCGTGACCCCCGCGGCCTCGGCGCGGCGCAGCGCGGCTTCGAGCGCGACATGGATCGTGCCGTTGCCGGTGCCGGCGACGACGAGGCCCTGGGCGCCCGCGGCGACGAGGCCGTCGACGGCCGCCGCGCGCACGCCGGCATGGCTGGCGACGACGTCGACCGCCGGCCAGCCGGCGGCGTCGGGCTCGATCGAGGCGAGGCCGATGCCCGGCTCGTCGGGCCAGGGCCTGAAGCTGCGCAAGCGCCCCTCTTCGAGGCGTGCCAGCGGCCCCGCGTCGCCCGAATCGAAGGCGTCGACGCGGTAGCTGTTCTGCTTGCGCAAGGCGGCGGCCCCATGCACGGTTCCCGCCAGCACCGCGACCACGCCCCTTGCCCCGTTCACGCCGCCCATGCGCGCGATCGTGATCGCGTCGAACAGGTTCTGCGGCCCGTCGGCCGACAAGGCGCTGGCCGGGCGCATCGCCGCGGTCAGCACCACCGGCTTGGCCGGGCCGAGCACGCGGTGCAGGAAATACGCGGTCTCTTCGAGCGTGTCGGTGCCGTGGGTGACGACCATGCCGGCGACCTCGGGCCGCTCCAGATGCGCCGCCACGCGCTGCGCAAGCGCGCGCCAGACCGCGTGCGACATGTCCTTGCTGTCGATGCGGCACAGGCTCTCGGCCTCGATGCCCGCCGCATCGAGCCCGGGCAGCGCTTGCAACAGTTCAGCGACCGACAAGGCCCCGGCCACGTAGCCGACTCCGTCTTGCGCGCTCGTGGCGCTGCCGGCAATGGTGCCTCCGGTGCCGAGCACCACGACCTTGTTTTGCATGTTGGTGGTTTCTGGATAAAAATACAGCTACTGGATGGAAAATCAGTTCGGAAATCAGTCGTACCGCCTCGAGGAGCCGCCCCATGGATGAAAGCCCCAAACTCACGCCGCGCCAGCAGCAGGTGCTCGACCTGGTTCAAAGCAGCATCGAGCGCAGCGGCTCCCCGCCGACCCGCGCCGAGATCGCGAACGAACTGGGCTTCCGCTCGGCCAACGCGGCCGAGGAACATCTTCAGGCGCTGGCGCGCAAAGGCGTGATCGAACTCCTCGGCGGCACCTCGCGCGGCATCCGCTTGAAGTCTGACACATTGCGCGCCCTCAACGAGGCGCGGCTCTCGCAGTACGGCAAGCAGCTGAGCCTGCCCCTGCCCCACCTCGCCCAGCTCACCTTGCCGCTGGTCGGCCGGGTCGCGGCCGGCAGCCCGATCCTGGCGCAGGAGCACATCGACCAGAGCTACGTCGTCGAGTCCGCGCTGTTTCCGCGCCGCCCCGACTACCTGCTCAAGGTGCGCGGCATGAGCATGCGCGACGCCGGCATCATGGACGGCGACCTGCTCGCGGTGCAGAAGGCCAAGGAGGCGAAGAACGGCCAGATCGTCGTCGCCCGCCTCGGCGACGACGTCACCGTCAAGCGCCTGCGCCGCACCTCCAAGGGCATCGAGCTGATCGCCGAGAACCCCGACTTCAAGACCATCGTCGTCGCCGGCGACGACGCTTCGTTCGAGCTCGAAGGCGTCGCCGTCGGGCTGATCCGCAACACGATGCTGATGTGACGCTCATGGCCCTGCCCTCCCGCCCCCCGAAAGCGCTCAAGCCGATGAAGGCGCGCCATGCCGACGAGTGCGAAGACCTCGAGCAGCTGCCCAACATCGGCCCCACGATCGCCGCCGACCTGCGCCGCATCGGTGTCGCGCATCCGCGCGAACTGGTCGAGCGAGACGCCTTCTCGCTCTACCGCGCGCTGTGCGAAGCCAGCGGCCGGCGCCAGGATCCCTGTGTGCTCGACACCTTCCTCGCCGCCGCCGACTTCATGCGCGGCGCCGAGCCCAGGCCGTGGTGGACCTACACCGCCCAGCGCAAGGCCCAGTTCGGCTCGGTGTAGCTCGAGCGCCCGGCCCCGGCGCTGAACTGGGGCCCTTATCGACGCTTGTTCGGCCATTTGTCGCGGCCGGGTCGATTTCAGAATGGCTACAGGTCTTGGACCATGTGTCCGATATCACAGCCATGACTTCCTTGCGACTCCCCTCCCGCTGGCATGCACGATCGACCCTCTCGGCGCCGAGCAGCCTGCGCGTCGAAGTCCGGCCGCCGTCGCTGTGCCACGCCCCCGATTCCTTCTGGCAGCGCCTCATGGTCTGGTTGATCGCCCCGGCCCAGGAATCGTCGCCGCCGTTGAACCGCCTGCCGCCGGTGCGCGCCGAGTTCCTCGCCTGCGTGGCCGACGTCGAAGGCGCCGAAGCCTCCATCCTGGGCCAGCGCATCGGCGCCGCCTGCTCGCTGCGCGATCTCTGGCATTTGCGCACCGAGGTCTACCGAGTCGTCGCGCTCGGCCACAGCCAGGCCCTTGCCGAAGAGCGGCTGGCGCGGCTGAGCCGCCATTTCCCGACCCGCGCCCCGCGCGTGGCGTTTTCCGCCCCATGAAGGAAGCCTGGATGACGACGCCGAACGCCCCGCGCCATTTCATGCCGTCGCCGGCACTGCCGGGTGCCGGCCTGCCGTCCGACCGCGTGGCCAGGCTGGCGGCCCGGCGCAGCTTCGTCACCCTCAAGCAGCGCTTCATCGAGGCCGTGTCCGACCTGCCTGGCCACTCGGGTGCCTGGTTGCGCCAACAGGTACGGGGCGCCGAGGAGCCGGGCGATCTCTGGCTGCTGCGGGCGCCGGTGTTCGAAGCCCTGGCCGGCGACGCGCAGGAATACCGCACGCGCCGGCGCCAGCTGCGGCGCGGTCTCGAATCGATGTTCCCCGACAGCGAACTCGCCAGCGCCTTCACGCCGTTCTGACCCGGCGGCGCCGGCGACCGCCCCCGCGTTCAGTCGCTCGCGGCCTTCACGCGCGAGCGGAAGGTGCGCCGGAACTTCTCCACCTTGGGCGCGACGACGAAAGCGCAATAGCCCTGGCCCGGGTTGCGCGCGAAGTAGTGCTGGTGGTAGGCCTCGGCGCGCGAGTAGTTGGCCAGCGGCGCGAGCTCGGTGACGACGCGCCCGCCATGGGCCCGGTCGGCTTCGGCCAGCACTTCCTGCGCCAGCGCCTTCTGGTCCTCGCCTTCCCAGTAGATCGCCGAGCGGTACTGGCTGCCGACGTCGTTGCCCTGGCGGTCGCGCGTCGTCGGGTCGTGGATGGTGAAGAAGATCTCCAACAGCTCGCGCAGCGAAATGCGATCGGCATCGAAGCTCACGCGCACGACCTCGGCGTGACCGGTGTCGCCGCCGCAGACCTGCTCGTAGCTGGGCGCGATCGCATGACCGTTGCTGTAGCCCGACTCGACCGCGAGCACGCCGTCGACCCGCTCGTACACCGCCTCGAGGCACCAGAAGCAGCCGCCGGCCAGGACGATGGATTGCGCTTTCATGATTTCTCCTCGATGGCTGGGCAAGGAGTCGGCGCGGCGCGCCGACTCCTTACACTCGCGCCTCGATTATCCGAAAGCGGCTGCAGCCGCGCTGGCGCGATCCCCCTCTGGGCGCCGGCAGTTGCAGCCGTGCGCCCCCCGAGCCCTCCAACCGTCAAGCGCTGCCTCCTGCCGTGAACGACCTCTTCGCCATGCTCGGCATCGAATCCTGGAAGGCGGCGCTCAATGCCGTGCTGCTGCCGCCGTTCCCGTTCCTGCTCATGATCCTGGCCGGCGCGCGGCTGATGTTCCACCGCCGCCTGCTCGCGTGGTCCCTGGTGCTCGGCGGCGTGCTCGCGATCTGGTTCATGGGCACCCCGGTCGTCGCGGTTTCGCTCGAGAACGCGCTGCTCGCGCCACCGCCGCCGCTCTCCGGCGCGCAGATCGCGGACCTGCGGCGCGCGCCGAAGACGGCGATCGTCGTGCTCGGTGCCGGGCGCATCGCCTTGTCGCCCGAGTACGGGGTCTCGAACCTCAAGCCGATGTCGATCGAACGCCTGCGCTACGGCGAATGGCTCGCGCGCCAGACCCAGTTGCCGCTGGTCTACAGCGGCGGCGTCGGCTGGGGGGCGAGCCCGGGACCGAGCGAGGCCGAGATCGCGACGCGCATCGCCGCGCAGGAGTTCGACCATCCGCTGCGCTGGAGCGAGGGCGAATCGCGCGACACGAGCGAGAACGCCATCCGCTCGATCGCGCTGCTGCGCGCCCAGGGCATCGGGCAGATCGTCATCGTGACCCACGGCTTCCACATGCGGCGCGCGCTCGGCGACTTCGAGCGTGCGAGCCGGCTTTCCGGCACGCCGATGAAGTTCGTGGAGGCGCCGATGGGGCTGATCGCGAAAGGCCGCTTCGAGGCCTCCGACTGGCTCCCGAGCGGCGACGCCTACGCCCTCACGCGCAACGTCATCCACGAGTGGGTCGGCCGCCTCGCCGGCGCCTGACGATCGGTTCGAAGACGCGGCCCGGACCGGCGCCACCACCACGCCGCGAGGCCTGCTCAAGAAGGGGGGAACGGGACCGATATGGGCGCATCGACCGCCCCGAGCCCAACCAGGAGTTTCCATGTCCGTCGCAACGTCCGCCCACGAAGCCGAGAACCAGATGGCGGCCCCCGGGGTAGACCGTCTCGTCCTCGACCTGGCCATCCCGCCGCGTCCGCAGATCGTGGCCGAGATCGGCGACGAATTGCGGCGCGAAGATCCCGACCTCAAACGCATCGCGCGCGTCGTCGCCAGCGATGTCGCCCTCACCGCAGCGGTGCTGCGCATCGCCAATTCGCCGGCCTACGGCAGTTCGCGCAAGATCGAGACGCTGGGGCAGGCGCTCGCGATGCTGGGGCTCAAGCAGATCGGCGTCATGGTCACCGGCATCGTCCTGCGCAAGCTGCTGCGCACCGACGGCCCGCAGCTCACCCGCTTCTGGGACGTCTCGGCCAAGCGCGCCTGGGCGATGGCCGCGCTCGCGCGCAGCCTGCGCGGCGTCGAAGTCGACGTGGCGCAGACCTTCGGCCTTTTCTGCGACGTCGGCATTCCGCTGCTGATGCAGCGCTTTCCCGAGTACTGCCGCACGCTCGGTGCGGCGAACAGCGAGCCGGTTCGCTCGTTCACCGCGGTCGAGCAGGACGCCCACCACGCCGACCACGCCTTGATCGGCGGCTTGATGGCGCGCTCCTGGGGCGTTTCGCAGACCGTGTGCCTGGCGATCCGCGTCCATCACGACTACGAGATCCTGAGCGACGCCAAGGCCCCCGACGCAGTGCGCCGGCTCGTGGCGATGACCCTGCTCGCCGAACGCGCGATCCAGGCCTTCGCCGGGATGAACACCGGCACCGAATGGGCCAAGGGCGGCGACGCGGCGATGGGAGCGCTGATGCTCGGCGAGCAGGATGTCGACGACTGGGTCGAGCGCCTCCTGGACGGGTTCTCCGAAGGCGCGGCTTAGGCTCCTGGACAGGCGGTCCCCCGCGCGCCTTCGGCGCCTCCCCCCGGGGGGCCACGTGGGGCCCCTCCCTTGCCCTTGGGGGCACCGCCAGCGGCCCGGCAATGCGGGTTCCGCGGCAGTTGCTCGAAGCGCTCCGGGCTCGCTTTCAGCCGAGCGCGCGGCGGGCGTTGGCGAACATGCGGCGCCAGGGGCTGGGGGCCGAGACGTCGCCGCCGCTCCAGCTCATCTGGACGTTGCGGAAGACGCGTTCGGGGTGCGGCATCAGCACCGTGAAGCGGCCGTCGGGCGTGGTCACGGCGCACAGGCCGCCGGGGCTGCCGTTGGGGTTCGCCGGATAGGCTTCGGTCGGGTGGCCCTGGTGGTCGACGAATCGCATCGCGGCGCGAACCCGGGCGGCGTCGCCGCGCTGCGAGAAATCGGCATAGCCCTCGCCATGGGCCACCGCGATCGGCATCCGGCTGCCGGCCATGCCGCTGAAGAACAGGCTCGGCGAATCGAGCACCTCGACGAGCGAGAGCCGGGCTTCGAACTGTTCGCTGCGGTTGCGCGTGAAGCGCGGCCAGGCCCCGGCGCCGGGAATCATCGGCGCCAGGGCCGCCATCATCTGGCAGCCGTTGCACACGCCCAGGGCGATCGACTCCGGGCGCGCGAAGAACGCGGCGAAGCTGTCGGCCAGACGCGGGTTGAAGCGGATCGAGCGCGCCCAGCCTTCGCCGGCGCCCAGGGTGTCGCCATAGCTGAAGCCGCCGCAGGCGACGAAACCCTGGAAGTCCTCCAAGCGCGCCGCGCCCGACTGCAAATCGCTCATGTGGACGTCGCAGGTCTCGAAGCCCGAGGCGGCGAGCGCATAGCTCATCTCGAGATGCGAATTGACGCCTTGCTCGCGCAGGACGGCAATCCTCGGCCGCGCCTTGGCGATGAAGGGCGCGGCCAGGTTCTCGGCCGGGTCGAACGTGAGGTGGACCTGCAGGCCGGGGTCGTCCGCGGCGCCCGCGGCCGCGTGCTCGGCATCGGCGCAGGCCGGGTTGTCGCGCTCGCGCGCGATGCGCCAGCTCACCTCGTCCCAATGGCGCTGCAACTCGGCCAGCGGCGCGCTGAACTGGAGCCTGGCATCGCGCCAGACCTCGACCACGGCGCGGTCGTTGGTCTTGCCGACGACATGGCTGTCGCGCCCCAGGCCGTGGCGGCGCAAGGTCGCGATGACGGCATCCCGATCGGCGCTCGCCACCTGGATCAGCACGCCGGGTTCTTCGTTGAACAAGGCTTTCAGCATCAGCTCGTGGCGGCGCACGCCGACCTGGGTGGCCCAGTTCTTCGTGTCGCCGTATTCGGCGCGGCTGTCGGCGATGCCGTCGCTTTCGGTGACCAGGATGTCGACGTTCAGGCCCAGGCCACGGCGGCCGGCAAATGCCATTTCACAGGCCGTGGCCCAGAGGCCGCCATCGCTGCGGTCGTGGTAGGCGAGCAGCTGGCCCGCCGCCCGCAATTCGTTGACCGCTGCGACCAGGGCGCGCAAGGCCTGCGGGTCGTCGAGGTCGGGCACCTCGTTGCCGAAGCGGCCCGCCACCTGGGCCAGCATCGAGCCGCCCATGCGCATGCGGCCGGCGCCCAGGTCGACGAGGATCAGGGTCGTGTCGCCAGGCTGCAGCTGGGGCGTCAGCGTGCCGCGCACGTCGTCCAGCGTCGCAAAGGCCGAGACCACGAGCGAGACCGGCGCCGTGACCTGTCCACCGTCCCAGCGCGTGCGCATCGACAGCGAATCCTTGCCCACCGGAATGCCGATGCCCAGCGCCGGGCACAGCTCGAGACCGACCGCCTTCACGGTGTCGTACAAGGCCGCGTCTTCGCCGGGCTCGCCGCAGGCCGCCATCCAGTTCGCGCTGAGCTTGACGCGCGAGAGCTCGATCGGCGCCGCGAGCAGGTTCAGGACCGCCTCGGCCACCGCCATGCGGCCCGAGGCCGGGGCGTCGAGCGCGGCGATCGGGCTGCGCTCGCCCATGCTCATGGCCTCGCCGCGAAAGCCGCTGTAGTCGGCCAATGTGACGGCGCAATCGGCCACCGGCACCTGCCAGGGGCCGACCATCGGGTCACGGTGCGAGAGCCCGCCCACGGTGCGGTCGCCGATGGTCACGAGAAAGCGCTTGCTCGCCACGGTCGGATGGCGCAGCACGTCGAAGGCCACTTGTTCGAGCTTCAGGTCGTCCAGGACCAGCGCCGCCTCGCTGCGCACGACGCGCTGCACGTCGCGCTGCATCTTCGGTGGCTTGCCGAGCAACAACTCCATCGACATGTCGATGACGGCCTCGCCGCCGTCGTCGACGACCAACTGGCGCTCGGCGCTGGTGACGCCGACCACCGCGAACGGGCAGCGCTCGCGCGCGCACAGGCGCTCGAACTCGGCCAGCCGCTCCGGCGCCAGCGCCAGCACATAGCGCTCCTGGCTTTCGTTGCACCAGATCTCTTTCGGCGCGAGGCCGCTTTCTTCGAGCGGCACGCGGCGCAAGTCGAAGCGCGCACCCGCGCCGGTGCCGTCGACGAGCTCTGGGAAGGCGTTGCTGATGCCGCCGGCGCCGACGTCGTGGATCGCGAGGATCGGGTTCGCCTCGCCCATCGCCCAGCAATGGTTGATGACTTCCTGGGCCCGGCGCTGGATCTCGGGGTTACCGCGCTGGACCGAATCGAAGTCCAGCGCCGCGGCGTTGCTGCCCGCGGCCATCGAACTCGCGGCGCCGCCGCCCATGCCGATGCGCATGCCCGGCCCGCCGAGCTGCACGAGCAGCGTGCCTGCGCCGAAAGGCAGCTTGTGAGTGAGCCCGGCGCTGATCGAGCCGATGCCGCCGGCGATCATGATCGGCTTGTGGTAGCCGCGCCGCACCCCGGCCACGGTCGCTTCGAAGACGCGGAAATAGCCGCCCAGGTTGGGCCGCCCGAACTCGTTGTTGAAGGCGGCGCCGCCGAGCGGGCCCTCGGTCATGATTTGGCGCGCGCTCGCGATGTGGTCGGGGCGCGATTCGGCGTCGCGCTCCCAGGGCTCGGCCGTGCCCGGCAGGTGCAGGTTGCTGACCGAGAAGCCGGTCAGGCCGGCCTTCGGTCTGGCACCGCGCCCGGTCGCGCCTTCGTCGCGGATCTCCCCGCCGGCTCCTGTGGCCGCGCCGGGGAAAGGCGAGATCGCGGTCGGGTGGTTGTGGGTCTCGACCTTCATCAGCACGTGCGCCGTTTCCTGGCGCGCGCCGTAGACCGGCGCGCCGAGCGCGCCGAGCGGGCCCCAGCCCTCGATCGGCCCGCCTTCCATGACCGCGGCGTTGTCGCTGTAGGCCACCACCGTGTGCTGCGGCGAGGTCTTCTCGGTGTGGCGGATCATGCCGAACATCGACAGCGGCTGGCGCTCGCCGTCGATCGTGAATTCGGCGTTGAAGATCTTGTGGCGGCAATGCTCGCTGTTGGCCTGCGCGAACATCATGAGCTCGACATCGCTCGGATTGCGCTTCAAGCCTTCGAAGGCGGCGACGAGGTAGTCGATCTCGTCGCCGGACAAGGCCAGGCCGAACTCGGTGTTGGCCTCGACCAGCGCGGCGCGGCCGCGGCCGAGGACGTCCACGTGCACCAGCGGCGGCGCCGGCTGCGGCTCGAACAGGCGGGCTGCCGCCTGGCGCTCGAAAGCCACGCTCTCGGTCATGCGGTCGTGCAGCAGGGCGGCGAGCGCCTCGCGTTCGGCGTCGGCGAGCGGCCGCGCCTTGCCGAACAAGCCGGCATCGAGCACGAGCCGGTATTCGGTGACGCGCTCGACCCGGTGCAGGACGAAGCCGCAGTTGCGCGCGATGTCGCTGGCCTTGCTGGCCCAGGGCGAGACGGTTCCCAGGCGCGGCATCACGACCACGATGAGGGATTTGTCTTGCGCGGCAGCAGCCGGCTCGCCGTAGTCGAGGATCGAGCGCAGGCGCTCCACCTCGTCCGCTGACGGCGCGCGGTCGAATGCGGCCCAGTGGACATGGCGCGCCGAAACGGCGGCCACGCGCGGCACGGCAACGCGCAATCGTGCGAGCAGCGCCTGGGCGCGGAATTCGGAGAGGGCGTTACCGCCCTCGAAGTGCAGGAGTTGCAGGGCGGTGGAAGGCATGTCGGGCGATTTTACGGCTTGGGTGGGATAATTTCGGGATGACGATTCCCATCAAGACCGCTTCCGAGATCGAAGGCATGCGCCTCGCCGGGCGCCTCGGCTCCGAGGTGTTGGACCTGCTCACCCCGCATGTGCGCGCCGGCGTCACGACGCGCGAAATCGACAAGATCGCGCACGACTGCATGGTCGAGCTGCAGGGCGGCATTCCGGCGACGCTCGGCTACCAGCCCCCCGGCTATCCGCCCTACCCGGCCTCGCTGTGCACCTCGCTCAACGACGTGGTCTGCCACGGCATCCCCGACGACAGGCCGCTCAAGAACGGCGACATCGTCAACATCGACGTCACCGTCATCAAGGACGGCTGGCATGGCGACAACAGCCGCATGTTCATCGTCGGCGAAGCCTCGATCGCGGCGCGCCGGCTGTGCCAGATCACCTTCGAGGCGATGTGGAAGGGCATCGTCAAGGTCAAGCCCGGCGCACGACTGGGCGACATCGGCCACTCGATCCAGACCTTTGCCGAGAACGCCGGCTTCTCCGTCGTGCGCGAGTTCTGCGGCCACGGCGTCGGCCGCCGCTTCCACGAGGAACCCCAGGTGCTGCATTACGGCCGCCCGGGCACGCTCGAGGAACTCGTTCCGGGCATGATCTTCACGATCGAGCCGATGATCAACGCCGGCCGGCGCGAGATCAAGGAAGACCGCAAGGGCAACCGCCCCTACGACGGCTGGACCATCGTCACGCGCGACCGCTCGCTCTCGGCGCAGTGGGAGCACACCGTGCTCGTCACCGAAGCCGGCTACGAGGTGCTCACGGTCTCGGCCGGCAGCCCGCAGCCCCCCGCCTTCGCGACCCTGGGTTACGGCGGCGCGGCGCGCCCCGTGGCGCCCGAATCGGCACCGGCCTCTTCCTGAGTTCGATGTCGGCCGTCGTCGCCCCGCGGCCGCCCGGCAGCGTCGCCTCGTTGCGCGCGCGCTACCGCGACGGCAAGGCCGCGCTGGTCGAGCATTTCCGCGAATCCCGCGCCACGGCCACCGCTGCCAGCCGGCTGCTGCGCACGCTCGCGCGCCATGTCGATGCCACGCTCGCGAGCCTGTGGGAACACGCCGGCATGCCGCCCGGCGCCGCCCTGGTCGCGGTCGGCGGCTACGGCCGCGGCGAGCTGTTTCCGCACTCCGACATCGACGTGCTGGTGCTGCTGCCCGAAGGGCTGAACGACGCCTGGCGCGCCGCGGTCGAGGGCTTCATCACCGCCTGCTGGGACATCGGGCTCGAGATCGGTTCTTCGGTGCGCACCGTCGAAGAATGCACGGCCGAGGCCGCGCGCGACGTGACGGTGCAGACGGCGCTGCTCGAATCGCGCCTCGTCTGCGGCACGCGCCGCCTCTTCGCGGCCTTCCGCGAAGCCTGCGCCAGTGCGCTGGATCCGCGCGCTTTCCTGCGCGCCAAGATGCTCGAGATGCAGCAGCGCCACGTCAAGTACGAGGGCACGCCTTACGCGCTCGAGCCTAATTGCAAGGAGAGCCCGGGCGGGCTGCGCGACCTGCAAGTCGTGATCTGGGTGGCGCGCGCCGCCGGCCTGGGCCGCACCTGGAGCGAACTCGCCTCCAAGGGGCTGATCACGCCGTTCGAAGTCACGCAGTTGGCGAAGAACGAAGGCACGCTGCGCCTGATCCGGGCGCGCCTGCACACCATCGCCGGGCGTCGCGAAGACCGGCTCGTGTTCGACCTGCAGACCGCCGTGGCCGAGAGCTTCGGCTACAAGCCGACCAAGGGCCAGCGCAGCTCCGAGGTGCTGATGCACCGCTACTACTGGGCCGCCAAGGCGGTGACCCAGCTCAACCAGATCCTGATGCTCAACATCGAGGAGCGCATCAGCGGGTCGGAAGCGGCGCCGATGCGGCCGATCAACGCGCGCTTCCTCGACCGCGCCGGCACGCTCGAAGTGGCGCGCGACGACCTCTACGAAGACAACCCGCACGCCATCCTCGAAACCTTTCTGGTCTACGCCCAGAACCCGGGCATGCAGGGGCTGTCCTCGCGCACCCTGCGCGCGCTCTACAACGCACGCACGGTCATGGACCGGAACTTCCGCCACGACCCGGTCAACCGCGAACTGTTCCTCGACATCCTGCGCCAGCCGCGCGGCGTGACCCACGCCATGCGGCTGATGAACCAGACCTCGGTGCTCGGGCGCTACCTCTGGGTCTTCCGCCGCATCGTCGGGCGCATGCAGCACGACCTGTTCCACGTCTACACGGTCGATCAGCACATCCTGATGGTGTTGCGCAACATGCGCCGCTTCTTCATCCCCGAGCACGCCCACGAATATCCGTTCTGCAGCCAGCTCGCGGCGCAATGGGACGCGCCCTGGCTGCTGTACGTCGCCTCGCTGTTCCACGACGTGGCCAAGGGGCGCGGCGGCGACCATTCCGAGCTCGGCGTGGTCGAGGCGCGGCGCTTCTGCCGCGACCACGGCATCGCGCGCGAAGACAGCCAGCTCGTCGAGTTCCTGGTGCGCCACCATCTGACGATGAGCCGCATCGCGCAGAAGGAAGACCTGGCCGACGCCGGCGTGATCGCGAACTTCGCCGAACTCGTGGGCAGCGAGCGCCGCCTCACCGCGCTGTACCTGCTCACGGTGGCCGACATCCGCGGCACCAGCCCCAAGGTCTGGAACGCCTGGAAAGGCAAGCTCCTCGAAGACCTATACCGGCTCACACTGCGTGCGCTGGGCGGCGCCCGCCCCAACCTCGATGCCGAGATCGAGGCCTGCAAGCAGGAGGCGCGCCAGAACCTGGCCCTGCACTCGTTGCCCAGAGGCATCGAAGAACCCTTGTGGAAGACGCTCGAAGTCAGCTACTTCGCGCGCCACGACGCCGCCGACATCGCCTGGCATGCGCGCTCGCTCGCCGGCCATGTCGCCACCGGGAAGCCGATCGTGCGCGCCCGCCCGTCGACCGTCGGCGACGGCCTGCAGGTGCTGGTCTATTCGCCCGACCGGCCCGACCTCTTCGCCCGCATCTGCGGCTATTTCGACAGCGCCGGCTTCAGCATCCAGGACGCCAAGATCCATACCACGCGCGCCGGCTATGCGCTCGACACCTTCCAGGTCGTCAGCACCCAGCTCGAAACGGGCAGCGCGAGCGAGTACCGGGGCTTGATCTCGCTCGTCGAAACCAAGGCGGCGCAGGCGCTCGATTCGGCCGGACCGCTGCCCGATCCGAGCCGCGGCCGGGTCTCGCGCCGGGTGCGCTCGTTCCCGGTCGTGCCGCGCGTCACCCTGCACCCCGACGAGCGCGCCCAGCACTGGCTGCTCACGGTGTCGGCGAGCGACCGCTCGGGACTGCTCTACGCGGTGGCGCGCGTCCTCGCCAGCAACCGCATCAACCTCCAGCTCGCCAAGGTGAGCACGCTGGGCGAGCGCGTCGAGGACACCTTCCTCGTCGACGGCCCGGCGCTGCAGCAGCCGAAGTTGCAGCTGCGCATCGAAAGCGAACTGCTCGACGCGGTCGCGGCGCCGGCGTCATGAGCCCGCAGGCAATGCCTTCGGGCTCATTCCCGCTCGGGCGGACCGGCCGCAGGCCGTAGGGTGCACCAGTGAGCCTGAAGCGGGTCGACGCGGCGGCCGTGATCGCCGACCTCGCGGCTTTCGACACCGTGATCGACGCGCGCAGCGAGAGCGAATTCGCCGAGGACCACCTGCCCGGCGCCGTCAACTGGCCGACGCTGAACGATGCCGAGCGCCACGCCGTCGGCCTCGAATACGCCCAGGCCTCGCCCTTTGCGGCGCGCAAGCGCGGCGCGGTGATGGCGGCGCGCAACATCGCGAACCACGTCGAGCGCGAAGTCGGCGCGCGCGAGCGCGACTGGCGCCCGCTCGTCTACTGCTGGCGCGGCGGCCAGCGCTCGGGCTCGCTCGCGCTGATCCTCGACCAGATCGGATTCACCGTCCAGGTGCTCGAAGGCGGCTACCGCGCCTTCCGCCGCGCCGTGCTCGCCGAACTCGAAACCCTGCCGGCGCGCTTCGAGATGCAGGTGGTCTGCGGCCGCACCGGCTCGGCCAAGAGCCGCTTGCTGCACGCGCTGCGCGAAGCCGGCGCCCAGGTGCTCGACCTCGAGGCGCTGGCCTGCCACCGCGGCTCGGTCCTCGGGCTCGTGCCCGGTTTTCCCCAGCCCACGCAAAAGGCCTTCGAGACCGCGGTCTGGCAGGCCTTGCGCGGCTTCGACCCGAAGCAACCCGTTTATGCCGAAGGCGAGAGCCGCACCATCGGCCGCCTGCGCGTGCCCGAGCGCCTGCTCGAGCGCCTGCGCGCCGCACCCTGCCTGCACGTGGAGATGCCGCTCGAATCGCGCGTCGCCTTCCTGCTCGACGACTACGCCCATTTCGTGCGCGACACGCCCGCCTTCTGCGAGCGCCTGGCCCTGCTGCGCGAGTTGCGCGGCACGGCGACAGTCGAGCGCTGGCAGGCCGAAGCCCGCGCCGGCCACGTCGAAGGCGTGGTGCGCGAACTGCTGACCGAGCACTACGACCCGGTCTACACGCGCTCGATGCAGCGCAACTTCACGCGTTTCGATGCGGCCACCACGGTGGCGCTGGCCGACGCCGCGCCGCAGACGCTGGCTGAAGTTGCGTCGGCCTTGCTCGGGTGCCAGACTCGCCGCTGAGACCCGGCCGCCGTGCCGCCGCAAGCCTTGCCCAATCTGCGCAGACCGTCGCTGACTTGGCGCCGGGTTGAAGACGGGCCTTCGGCCCACGCTCCCGGTCGATCGGGAGCGTGGCAGTCCGGGCCCAGGCCATTTCGCGGGGGGCACGGGCCATGACGGCACAGCTCGAATCATCGGTGGGAAAGACCGGACTGGCAGCCAATCGCCGGCCGGATGTCATGCAGGTGCAGCAACTGCTCAACGCCGGCCTCGTGCCCACGCTCGGCCCGGGACAGGTGAACCCGGCCTTTCTGGCACTCGGATTGGGCAGGATTCCGCCTTTCGCGGCGCTGGTCGAAGACGGGCGTCCGGGACCCGGCACGACCGCCGCCATCGTCTGGTTTCAGCGCAACGTCATCGGCGCGAGTTCGCCCGATGGAGTGGTCAGCGCCAGCGGCGCCACGCTGCGCGTGCTCGTGAATCCGCCGAAACAGGCGCAGGCAGCGGCGCTCGTTGCCGCCGCGACGTCCTTGCCGGATCCGGGTTCCGCGGCCGCGATCAGCGAGAAGGACTACGCCGCTGCCGCAGCGGAACTCGGCGTCGAAGTCGCCGCCGTCAAGGCGGTCGCCCGGGTCGAGAGCGCGCGTTCTGGATTCATCGACGACGGGCGGCCGATCATCCGGTTCGAAGCTCACGTGTTCTCACGCGCCACCCGGCACTTCTATGACCCTCTGTTCCCGATGATCTCCGTTCGCCAAAGGAACGACTCCCTGGTCATGGGGGGCGAGTCGGGGCTGCGGCGCGAATACGATCGCCTGGCCAGCGCGATGGCCCTGGATCGAGATGCGGCGCTGGCCTCCACCTCGTGGGGTCTGTTCCAGCTCATGGGGTTCAATTTCGCCGCAGCCGGCTTCGGTTCGGTCTCCGACATGGTGAGCCGCATGTACCTCGACGAAGGCGAGCATCTGGCCGCATTCGCGCGGTTCGTCAAGAAGAAGGGCTACGCCGGCTACTTGAAAGACAAGGCCTGGGGCAGTTTCGCGTATCACTACAACGGCCCGGACTATGGAAACTACGACGATCGAATGCAGACCGCCTATGAAGAGTTCAGCGCCGTCGAAAAGTAGTCCAGGCCGCCTTCTGGCCGGCCTCGCGCTCGTTGCGATGTCCTGCCAGGCTGCCGCGCCCGATCCGCGCCAGCCGCCGGCGTCGCGCAGCTTGTGCGCTGCGCAGGAGCAAGCGTATTTCAGCTGCACCTTGCGCGAGACGGGAAAACTGGTGTCCTTGTGCGCCGTCGAAGAGGCGGACGGATCGGCGTCGCGAATGGTTTATCGCTACGGTCGCCGGGGCAAGGTCGAACTCGAGGCGCCCCCGGCAGAGGATCGATCGCGCAACGACTACTTCCGCGCCAGCGCCTATACGCGCGCGCAGATCACCCGTTGGTCGGTCAGCTTCCGGCGCGACGGTTATCGCTACGAGCTGTTCGACGACTACGACGGCGAAGGACAGAGCCCCAGGACCGACCGGGGCCTGCGCATCTGGTTGCCGATCCGATCGGCCGATGGGCAGCCTCGGATCGAGACGCTGCGCTGCATGCAGCCGGATTTCAGCCGGTTGAGCCGGCTGCAATCCCAGCTGCCTTGCGACGAAGCGGCGAGCTTGGGCGGCTGCAAGCCGAAATGACCGGGCCGCCGCGCGCTCGGACCCGGCCCGCGCTCAGGTCCCAGCCGTGTCGATGACCTCGCCGAAGCTCTGCCACAGCGTGCCGGTGAAGCGCGCGAGCTGGCCCTGCTTGACCAGCGTGTAGTCGCTGGGCGTGTTGCCCAGCACCATGCCCGGCAGCAGCAGCGGCAGCTTCAGGTTCTTCACCGTGGTGGCCTGGTGCATCAGGTTCTCGCGCGTCAGGTCGTTGCCGCAGGCGCGCAGGATGTGCTCCATCACCTGCGCGGCGATGTAGCCGTAGAGGTTGGACTGGTCGCGCGGGTCGCCCTCGCGGTAGTACTTGCCCATGAAGCCGCGCCACTCGAGCATCGCGGCGTCGTCCTTCCACTGCGGGTCGTTGGGATCCTTGTAGTACTCGACGGTCATCAGGCCGACGCATTTGTCCAGTCCCACCGGCGCCAGCACCGAGCCGACCGAGGCGCCGACGTTGTTGACGATGTGCAGTGGCTTCCAGCCCGAATCCCAGGCCTTGCGGATCGCCTGGGCCGAGAACTTGGGCGTCGTGATGTTGATGAAGGTGTCGGCACCCGAGGCCTGGAGCGTGAGGATCTGCGAATCGACGGTCGGGTCGGTGACCTCGTAGGTGGCCTCGGCAACGATCATCTTGGCGCCGGCCGCGCCGAGACCGGCCTTCACGCCCCCGAGCAGGTCCTTGCCATAGTCGTCGTTCTGCGAAAGGATGGCGATTTTCGCGTTCGGCTTGTTCTTCAGCAGGTAGCGGCCGTAGATCACGCCTTCGGCGTGGTAGCTGAGGTTGAAGCCCAGGGTCCAGGGAAAATGCTGCGGGTCGTTCCACTTGCTCGCGCCGGTGGCCAGGAGCAGGTTCGGCACCTTCTTCGCGTTCACGTACTTCTGGATCGCCGAGGCCGGGGGCGTTCCCAGCACCTGGAACAAGGCCAGCACCTCTTCCTGCTCGACGAGCTTGCGCACCTGCTCCACCGTCTTCGGCGGGCTGTAGCCGTCGTCGAGGCTGATCAGCTTGATCTTGCGGCCATTGAGGCCCCCGCCTTCGTTGATGCGCTTGAAATAGGCCTGCTCGAGCTTGCCGATGGTCGCGTAGGCCGAGGCCGGCCCGCTGTAAGGCATGGTCTGGCCGAGCTTGATCTCGCTGTCGCTGGCGCCGGGTCCGTATTGCTTCTTCTGCGCGAATGCGGCGCCGAACGGCAATGCGGCGGCGGCAGCGACGAGGGCGCGTCGGGTGGTGTCATGGCTCATGCTTTTCTCCTGCGGTGCGGGCAACGAGGGCCGGAGGGCCCGATGAACGCCGCCGGCGCCAGCGCGCCGCGGCAATGCGGAGGAAGCCGGCCACGCCGGTCGGCATCGTGTACATGAAGGCGATCAGGAACAGGCCGTAGATCGCCCAGGGCGCTGCCTTGGAGAGGTCGCCTGCGAGGTTGGGCACGAACTGCACGAACAGCGCGCCCCAGATCGCGCCCGAGATCGAGGCCAGGCCACCCACGACGATGCCGACGACGAGGCTGATCGAGAGGAAGATCGTGAACGAATCGGGGGCGACGAACTGGATCGCGATCGCCCCCAGCGCCCCGGCGACCCCGGTGTACAGCGCCGAGACGCCGAAGGTCATGGCCTTGACCATCGCCGTGTCCACGCCCATGGCCTGGGCCGCGATCGGCTGGTCGCGGATCGCCACCATGGCGCGGCCGATGCGCCCGCGCAGCAGGTTCCAGGCGAGCGTGAACATCACGATCGCGACCGCCAGGGTCACGAAGTAGAGCCACCGGTCCTGGTTGAGCGGCAGCCAGGCCGGGGCGTCGGGCTTGTTGATGACGATGCCTTCGCTGCCCCCGGTCCAATGGTCCCAGCGCTTGTACTTGAGGATCTGCGGCAGCGCCACGCCCAGGGCAAAGGTCGCGAGCGAGAGGTAGAGCCCTTCGAGCCGCAGTGCCGGCAGGCCGAAGAGGAATCCGGCAACGAGACAGACCGCCCCGGCGAGCGGAATCGTCGCCCAGTACGGGACGCCGAACTTGTCCATCAGGATCGCCGCGGTGTAGGCGCCGATGGCATAGAAGGCGCCGTGGCCGAGCGAGATCTGGCCGTTGTAGCCGGTCAGCATGTTCAGCCCGAGCAGCGCGATCGCATAGACCAGCGCCAGCGTGAACTGGAACACC
>JAGWTS010000329.1 GCA_028868875.1 Burkholderiales bacterium
CTCTTCCTTATCTTGTTCATCTACTTCTTGGCTCGAGTTTTGAAAGGATTGGAAGCGCTAAATTGACCATTCCACACGACGCGTGACTTTGGCGAGACGCGGATCCTCGAGCATTCGCTGCTGAGCGATGCACGCTCGAGCAATGAGGACCAAGGTACCACACAGACGCGCGCACTGGCCCGAACATGCGGATCGGGGGGGCAGCAGCCCATCAAACTCAGCGATACGCGCCGCGCCGAAAAGCGCTCGCAGCTCAATCAACACCCGCAAGCCATTCATGACGACCAGGACAGCGCGCGCGGAATTCACCGCCACTGATCAATGGCTGCAAGACAGGAACCCAATTGAATTTCGATACAGCCTGAGATCAGCAGGCAGACTCGTCAGTGGTGCATCAAGAACAGACCAAAGATGATGGCGACAAGGATTTCCACCGCGATGCAGGCCCAGAATCCGGTTCGGTTCTTTCCGTTCATAGTGTATGCCCTCGTTCGCTCGACGCCCGGACAATCAGCCCGATAAGGAGCAACCCCAATGCGATCGGTCCGAGCACGACTTTCGGACCGAATACCAGCAGGCTGAAGACTGGGGCGGTCATGCAATCATTCTCAGGAGGCGACCCGAAATCGGTGCCGCGAACGGACCTATCCGTCGAACGGCGCCCCGTGACCACGTGGTGGTTCTTGGCAATGCTCGAAGCCGGCATTGCCTGACACCAGCGCGCGGGGCTCGGAAAGACTCTGGCTGGACTCGTGTACTTCGCTCGATAGTCTCACCAACTTCGCTCCAAACGGCCAAGAAGCAGGCGTTTTTTCTCGACAACTTCGAGCAATTGTCGATGATCGACGCCCCGAATCTGTCGCCGGTCGCGCCCGCCCAGCGCTGGAGCTCGACCACGAAGTCGTAGTAGTCGCTGCGGCACCAGGTGTGCGTGATCTCGACCGTGCGGCCATCTCGACTTCATCCGCCGCCTCGCGGTCGCCGGCCACTGCAGCGGCATTTACGAAAGCGAGGCGGCCGCGCTCGAAGCCGGGCGGCGGGGTTCACGCACCTGATCAACGCGATGGGCGAACTCCACCACCGCAAGCCCGGCAGGGTCGGGGCGGCGCTGGCCCATGCCGAATTCGCCGGGATCATTCCCGACCTGCTGCAGGTGCAACCGGGGGGGCGATCCGCGCGGCGCGCTGCGCCATCCCCCGGCTCGATGCCGTGGCCGATGCCACCGCCGGCATGCCCGAGGGCGAATACCACCCGGGCTCGCACCGCGTCACCATATGCCTCGGTGCGAAGAACTCGACCCGATCGCCGCGATCCAGGGCTTCCACCCGTTCGTCGACGCCTTGTCGCGCGCTTGCGGACGCGACCCCGACCGGCCGCCGTTCCTGAACAAGGTGACGCAGACGCGGTAGCGCGGGCGCGAGAGCCGGCTCAGCCCTGCTTCAGCAGGCGCTCGACGACGAGGTCCAGCACCTCGAAGTCTGGCGCTCCGAGGTAGCGGCGAACGATGCTGCCGTCCTTGTCGACCAGGAAGGCGGTCGGCGTCGCGTCGACCGAGCCGAAGCTGCGCGCGATCGATCCGGTGCTGTCGATCGCGACGCCGAACGGCAGCCGGTGGCGTTCGGCGTAGGCCGAAACCAGGGCCGGCGGGTCGTAACTCATTGAAACCGCGAGTGTCTGGAAACCGCGGCCGGCGAACTTGCGCTCGGTCGCGACGAGTTGCGGCATCTCCGCCAGGCAGGGGGCGCAGTCGGTGGACCAGAAGGTCACCAGGGTCACCTTGCCGCGCAGCGAAGCCTCGCTGCCGCGGCTGCCGTCGAGCAGGGTGTAACCGAACGCAGGCAGATGCGGGCGCGGGCCGCAGCCGGTCAGGGCGGCTGCGCCGAGAATGGCGAGAACAGCAGTTCGGCGGCCGAAGGCGGGCGTCATTGGCAAGCGTAAGGAAATGCGATGAAGCGAAGAGAGTTTACGGCAGGGGTCTTGGCGGCATCGGGCCTGGGTCTGGCGCATGTCGGCGCCGGCGCCGCCGATCTGAGCCAGCGCGACGCCGCGGCCGGCATCCGCGCGGCGCTCGAGAAAGGGGCGAACTCGGCGGTCGAATTGCTCGGCCGTCCCGACGGTTTCCTCGGAAATCCGAAGGTCCGCATCCCGCTGCCGGGGTTTCTCGACGGCGCAGCGCAACTGCTGCGCACGATCGGCCAGGGCCACAAGGTCGACGATCTCGTCACGGCCATGAACCGCGCCGCCGAAGCCGCGGTGCCCGAGGCAAAGACGCTGCTCATCGGGGCAGCCCGCTCGATCACCGCGACCGACGCGCTGAAGATCGTGCGCGGCGGCGAAACCTCGGTGACCGATTACTTCGCCAGCCGCACGCGGGCCCCGCTCGGCGTGAAGTTCCTCCCCATCGTCACGCGCGCCACCGAAAAAGTCTCGCTCGCCGAGCGCTACAACGCGGTTGCCGGCAAGGCGGTCGGGCTCGGACTCGTCAAGAAGGACGACGCGAACATCCAGCAATACGTGACGCGCAAGACCCTCGACGGTCTCTACACGATGATCGGCGACGAAGAGAAGAAGATCCGCGCCGATCCGGTCGGCGCAGGCAGCGCGATCCTGGCCAAGGTGTTTGGCCACTGAACCGGCGGCGGGGCTTCAGGCGCTGCGCGCGAGCTCGAACATCTGTGCAGCGGACAGCGATTCAACGATCGCCGAGCGCGCGGCGCGGCTGAATTCGCGCCCTTCGACGAGGGTCTGGGCAAATGCCCGCATTGCCTTCGTTCGGCGCGCCCGATCCTTGCGCTTGGCCTGCAGTCCGAGCGTGATGGCGGTCTGGCGCAGCAGGCGCCACGACATCGTGTCCAGCGTAGGGGGCGCGCACCTCGGCGCCGCGCGCCTCGATCTCGCGGGCACGCTGGGCCAGCGTCTCGCGCAGCATGGCCGTCGAGTCGACCGTCTCCGGCGCCGGCTCGACCTGCCCCGAAGCGAGTCGCTCGACCTCCGCGCAAAAGGCGCGCAGCCCGCCGTGGTCGATACGTCCGGCCGAAGCTCCCGGCCGGCGCTCGGATAATGGATCGATGTCCACATGTCGCGGCCTTGCCGCCTTGCTCGCGCTGGCCGCCGTCGTCGCCTGTTCGCCGGCGCTGAACTGGCGCGATGTGCGCACGGACGACGGTGCCGCGCAGTGGTTGATGCCCTGCCGCCCCGACCGGCAGGTGCGCGAACTCGGGCTGGCCGGCACCCGCGCGCGCATGTTCCTGGCTTCGTGCCGCACCGAAGAACAGACCTGGGCATTTGCCTGGGCCGACCTGGGCGAACCCGGGCTCGCGGCGAACGCGGTCGAAGCGTTGGTGGCCGCGTCGCGGTCGAACATCGATGCGCGGCCCGAATCGGTGCATCTCCTCGCGTCGACGGTTCCGGGCGCCACGCCGGGGACAGCGACTCGACGACTGGCGTTCAGCGGCCATCTTCCCGACGGCCGGGCCGTCGAGGAGCAGACCCTGCTGTTCACCCGCGGCAGCCGCGTCTACCAGGCGACGGCCGTGGGGGCACGATTGGAGGCGCAGGCTCTCGAGACCTTCTTCGGCTCCGTGCGGGCCGGATCTTGAAGGAGCCTGGATGCTCGCGCCGGGACGGCGAGCGATGGCGCGAGCGCATCGCCCCGGGTTGCCGATAATCGCCGACGAAGGACTCCCATCATGCCTGCCATCCTCGTCGTCGCGCACGCACCCCTGGCCTCGGCCCTGCAAGCCGTCGCGGCCCATGTCTATGCCGAACGAACGCGCCAGATGATGGCGCTGGACGTGGCCGCGGACGCCGAACCCGCGGCGATCGAGAGCGACATCCGCGCCGCGCTCGAGCGCCTGGGCGCAGACGAGGCGCTCATCCTCACCGACATGTTCGGCGCCACGCCCTGCAATGCCGCGCGCCGGGTCGCCGATGGCGTTCGCGTTCGCGTCGTCGCGGGCGTCAACGTGCCGATGCTCTGGCGTGCGCTTTGTTACCTCGGCTTGCAGCTCGACGAACTGGTGGCGCGCGCGGTCGACGGCGGAACCAACGGCGTGATGCACGTTCCACCCGAGAATCGGCGCCAGAACCAGTCCAATTCATCGGCCCTTCATGATCAAGACGACGATCCTCATCAGCAATAAGCTCGGCCTGCACGCGCGCGCCTCGGCCAAGCTCACCAAGCTCGCCGGCAGCTTCAAGTGCGAGGTCCAGATGGCGCGAAACGGTCGCCGCGTCAACGCCAAGAGCATCATGGGCGTGATGATGCTGGCCGCTGGGCTGGGCAGCGAGGTCGAGATCGAGACCGACGGCGAAGACGAACAGGCGGCGATGGACGCCTTGCGCGCCCTCATCGACGACAAGTTCGGCGAGGGCGGCTGAGGCCGCGGCGCCGATGGGCATCCAGGTCTTCGGTACCCCGGTCTCGCGCGGCGTCGCGATCGGGCGTGCGGTGCTCGTCGCCTCGAGCCGCGTCGACGTCGCGCACTACTTCGTCCCGGCCGATCGCCTCGAACACGAAATCAACCGCCTGCGCAATGCGCGCGACGCGGTCGCCGCCGAGCTCGAAGCGCTGCAGCGCGACATGCCCGGCGACGCGCCCGGCGAACTGTCGGCGCTGCTCGACGTGCACCTGATGCTGCTCCACGACGAGACCTTGAGCGGTGCGACCAAGGTCTGGATCCTCGAGCGCCACTACAACGCCGAATGGGCGCTGTCGGCCCAGCTCGAGGTGCTGGCGCGCCAGTTCGACGAGATGGAGGACGAATACCTGCGCGAGCGCAAGGCCGACGTCGAGCAGGTCGTCGAACGCCTGCTGCGCTTCCTCTCGCGCAAGGGAGGCGACGGCGCAGCGCCGCCGCTGGCGGGTGCGGTGACGGGTGCGCGCGACTTCGCGGGCGAAGACCCGCTCGTGCTCGTCGCGAACGATGTGGCGCCGGCCGACATGATGCAGTTCAAGCGCAGCGTGTTCACGGGCTTCGTCACCGATGTTGGCGGCAAGAACTCGCACACCGCCATCGTCGCCCGCAGCATGGACATCCCGGCCGTCGTCGGGGCGCGCGAGGCGAGCCGGCTCATCCGCCAGGACGACTGGCTCGTGATCGACGGCGATGCCGGCATCGTCATCGTCAACCCCTCGCCGATCGTGCTCGAGGAATACCGCTTCCGGCAACGCCAGAGCGAGCTCGAGCGCGCGCGCCTGCACCGCCTGCGCCACACCCCCGCGGTGACGCTCGACGGCCAGGCCGTCGAGTTGCTGGCGAACATCGAGCTGCCGGGCGACGCCGCCGGTGCGGTCGAGGCCGGCGCGGTCGGCGTGGGCCTGTTCCGCAGCGAGTTCCTGTTCATGAACCGCAACGGCGACCTGCCGGACGAAGAGGAACAGTTCGAGGCCTACCGCGACGCCGTCGTCGCGATGCAGGGCTTGCCGGTGACGATCCGCACCGTCGACATCGGCGCCGACAAGCCGCTGGACCGGGGCGGGGCCCAGGAGTCCCGGCACGAACACGCCCTCAATCCGGCGCTCGGCTTGCGCGCGATCCGCTGGAGCCTGTCCGAGCCGGGCATGTTTCGGCAGCAGCTGCGCGCCATTCTTCGCGCCAGCGCTTTCGGAAAAGTGCGCATCCTCGTGCCCATGGTGGCGCATCTCAACGAGATCCGCCTGACCCTGGACGCGCTCGCGCGCGCGCGCCAGCAGCTCGACGACAACGGTCGTCCCTACGGCCCGGTCGAGGTCGGCGCGATGATCGAGATTCCGGCCGCGGCGGTCATGATCGAGCGTTTCCTCGCCCATTTCGACTTCGTTTCGATCGGTACCAACGACCTGATCCAGTACACGCTCGCGATCGATCGCGCCGACGAAGCGGTCTCGCATCTCTACGACCCCTGGCATCCGGCGGTGCTGTCCTTGATCGCGCAGACGATCGCCCGGGCCAATGCCCGTGGCCGTGGCGTCAGCGTCTGTGGCGAGATGGCCGGCGACCCCGCCTTCACCGATTTGCTGCTGGCGATGGGGCTGCGCAGCTTCTCGATGCACCCCGCGCGCATCGCGTCCATCAAGCAGCGCGTGCTGCGTGCCGATACGCGCCGCCTCGAGGCGGCGCTGGACAAGGTCCTGGGCGCCGAGGATCCCGCAGCGGAGGCGGCTCGGCGGTTCAGCCAGCCGAGCTGAGCTTCTTGCCGCTTTCGCATCGAAGTCTTGCGGCCCCTCAAATAAGTCTGCTATAGTCGTGGGCTTCGCTCATCGCAGGGCGGCCAAGCGCAGACAGCAGTCGGCAAGGCTCTCGGCGAGAAAGCGGAAAGACCAAGAAGTTGACATGGATTTCAAAATAATGTCATAATCGCGGTCTTCGCTGATAACAAATCAGCGACGCAAGAAGTCGAAGGACGAGAGTCAAAAGACGGCTTGCAAGCTCTTTAACAACATACAGCCGATAAGCGTGGGCGTTTGAAGGCGAGTGCCGAAGAGTCGAAAGGCTCGAGGTCTCATGGACCTTAAACGCTCATGGAAGATTGAAGTATTAGTTCACTTCAATTCCAGATGAGTAAATATCAAGATCGAACTGAAGAGTTTGATCCTGGCTCAGATTGAACGCTGGCGGCATGCCTTACACATGCAAGTCGAACGGTAACGCGGGGCAACCTGGCGACGAGTGGCGAACGGGTG
>JAGWTS010000330.1 GCA_028868875.1 Burkholderiales bacterium
CAGCATCCCGACGCCGCAGCCGGTGCACTGGCGGCCGATGTTCGGCAGCCACGGCCGCGCGCTGTCGGCGACCTCGCTCACCTTCGTGAGCCGGGCCGCGCTCGCGGCCGAGATCGGCGACGAGATCGGCCTGCACAAGCGCCTGGCCGCGGTCCAGAACTGCCGCAGCGTGAAGAAGGCCGACATGATCCACAACGCCTGGCTGCCGCAGATGGAGATCGACGCCCAGACCTACAGCGTGCGCGCCGACGGCGAGTTGCTCACCTGCGAGCCGGCCACCGAGCTGCCGCTGGCGCAGCGCTACTTCCTGTTCTAGCCGGTCCCCGGCGGACCCGGCCCCGGCCCTAGGCCTGGACCGCGTAGGGCGCGAGCAGGCCGGCGTAGGCCTTGGGCAGCGGGCGCGCATAGTCGCCGTGCTTGCTCGTGGCCAGGCCCATGCGCACCAGGGCCTCGGCCATGACGACCGCGGCCGCGACGCCGTCGATGACGGGCACGCCGAGTTCGCGCGACAGCCGCTGGCACAGATCCGCCATGCCGGCACAGCCCAGGACGATCGCACCGCAGCGGTCGAGCGCCAGCGCCTGCCGGCATTCGGCCAGGATCTTGCGATACGCGTCGCTGTCCGGGTTCTCCAGTTCGAGCACGGGAATTTCGCTCGCGCGCACCGCCCGGCACTGGCCGCTGACCCCGTACTTGTGCACCAGGTGCTCGGCAATCACCACCGTGCGGGACAGCGTGGTCACGACCGAAAAACCGGTGGCGACGAAGCAGGCGGCGCGCATCGCGGCTTCGGCGATTCCGAGCACCGGCCCGCGCGCGATCTCGCGCGCCGCGTCGAGCCCGGGGTCGCCGAAGCAGGCGATGACGTAGGCGTCGACCCCGCTGGCCTCGCCCTTGCGCACTTCGTCGAGCAGGCCCAGGCAGGACATCGCCTCGTCGTAATGGCCCTCGATCGAGGCCGGGCCATGCTCGGGATTCACCGCTTCGACGACGACGCCGGGCCCGGCCACGGCGCGTGCCGCCTCGGCGATGAGCGCGGTCATCGAGGGCGTCGTGTTCGGATTGATCAGCTTGATGCGCACGGGGGGGCTCTCCAGTCCAGCGGTCAACGCCTGTGAATGTGTCGGACCCTGCATCCACGGGGATAACCCTATTTAATGTGTGCAGTGTCGCAGATACATTGTATGCAATCGATAGTGATGAATGCATGGAAAATTATCTGCCCAATGCATCCAAACTGGCACGCAATTAGCTTGGGATTCTTCCGCGTCCCCATTCGAGCCCGAGCGCTCGCCGTCTTCCAGAAAGGATCTGTGATGAAGAAGCAATCGGCCCTGCGCCTCACCCTGTTGTCGATGTCCGTCCCGCTGCTGCTGCTGTCCGCGCCGGCCCGGGCCCAGGAGACCCTGAAGATCGGGGTCGACGGGGTCATGTCCGGCGAGGCCGCCTCCTGGGGCCTGGTCAACAAGTACTGCGCCGAGACCACCGCCGACATGTACAACGCCAAGGGCGGGGTGACGATCGGCGGCAAGAAGTACAAGATCGAGGTCATCGCGCTCGACGACAAGAACGATCCGCAGGCCTCGGTCACCAACGCCGAGAAGCTGACGAGCGAAGGCGTCAAGTACATCATCGGCCCGAACATCGACACGACCGCGCTCGCGGTCAAGCCGGTGATGGAGCGCGCCAAGGCGCTCGACTTCCCCTACGCGTTCGCCAAGGAGCTGTACAAGGCACCCGCGAACTCGTCGGTGCTGGGCATGGTGGCGAGCTACCAGGTCGGCCCGATCATGTACGAGTACCTCAAGGCCAAGAAGGGCGTCAAGTCGATCGCCTTCCTGGCGCGCAACGAATCGGACGCCAAGAACCAGCAGGCCGAGGGCGTCGAGGCCGCCAAGCGGCTCGGGCTGAAGGTCGTCGCCGACAGCGACAGCTACGAGCCCGGCACCAAGGACTTCATGCCGGTGATGACCAAGATCATCCGCACCAAGCCCGACCACATCGTGCTTTCGGGCGTCGCCCCGGCCGATGCGCCGCTGCTGATCAAGGCCGCGCGCGACCTCGGCTTCAAGGGCACGATGTCGACCGAGACCGCCCAGGACTCGAAGATCCTGGCGCAGGTCGCGGGCGCGAAGGCGGCCGGGTTCCTGAGCGTCGGCGGCGCCTCGACGCCGGAGATCCAGTCCGACTACATGAAGGCGTTCGTCAGCGCCTACAAGAAGCGCGTCGGCGAGTGGAACGACGAGGCCGGAACCAAGGTCTACGCGCTCGAGCTCATCCTGGCCGTGCTGCAGAAGGACCCCGCCGCGCTCAACGACGTCGACGCGTTCAAGAAGGACATGGCCACGTTCTCGATGACGAACCCGTTCGTCAAGGGCGGCAAGACCCGGCTCGAGTTCACCGGCAACGCCGACTTCGGCCGCCGCAGCCAGGTCGGCGTGCCGCTGGTGGTCAACGAGTTCGACGGCAAGGAATTCAAGACCCTGTTCGTCGGCACGATCAAGAACTGAAGCGCCCCGGCGGCCGGCCCCCCCCCGGGGGGCCGGCTGCGCAGTTCGCGGGCGGCGCGGCGCGCGCCCCGGCGCACGGAGACACCGATGTTCCAGGTCCTCATCAACGGCCTCGTGCTGGGAACCGTCTATGCCCTGATCGCACTCGGGCTGACGATGGTCTTCAGCATCATGCGCGTCGTCAATTTCGCCCATGGCCAGATGTTCATGCTGGGCGGCTTCGTCGTGTACTACCTCTACGGGCAATTCGGCCTGCCCTTCTGGCTCGCCCTGCCGGCCTCCGCGCTGGTCCTGGCCGTCGTCGGCGTTGCGTTCAACCGCTTCTTCTTCCAGCCCGTCCTGGCCAGCGCCACGCGCGAGGAGAACTCGATGCTGATGGCGGTGGGCACCGCCTTGCTGCTGGAAAACCTGGCGCTCACGGTCTTCGGCGAGAAGCAGCGCGGCGTGCCCGGCGTCGTCGACGGCGCCTTCGTCTTCGGCGACGTGGCCGATGGCGGTGCGATCCTCACCTACCCGAACCTGCTCGTCGCCGCGGTCGCCACCGTGGCCATCGTCGGCCTGCTCGCCTTCGTCCAGTACACCCGGCCCGGGCGCGCACTGCGCGCCGTGGCCCAGGACAAGGAGGCCGCGCGGCTGCAGGGAGTCGACGTGAAGGCGACGACCACGCTCGGATTCGCGATCGGGGCGGCGCTGGCCGGACTCGCCGGCGGCCTGCTCGTCACGGTCTACGGCGTCAACGCCGGCATCGGCACCAACGTCTCGACCAAGGCCTTCATCATGATCATGATCGGCGGCGCCGGCGTCACCCAGGGGGCGATCGTCGGCGGCCTGCTGCTGGGCTTCGCCGAGGCGATCGGCTACGACCTGCTGCCCGGCAGCGTGACCTACCTGCTGATCTTCGTCGCGATGATCGTCTTCCTCGTGTTCAAGCCCAACGGACTCTTCGGCAAGCCCTGGGGCTGAGCCCCGAGCACGCACCACACGCACCATGAAGAATCTCGAGAAGCGCGACCGGCTCACCACGCTCGCCATGCTGGCCACGATGCTGGTGCTGCCGCTGGTGCTCGGCCCGTCGCGCTACCTGTTGTCGGTGCTGATGAACTGCGCCGGCCTCTCGCTCATCGCCTTCGGCGTCTGGATCTGCTTCACGATCGGCCGGACCAACATCGGCCAGGCCGGATTTGCGCTCGTCGGCTCGTACACCACGGCCATCCTCCTGTCGCGCTACGGGCTGAGCTTCTGGATCGCGCTGCCGCTGTCGGCGCTGGTTTCGGCGCTCGCCGGCGCACTTATCGGGAGCTTCATCCTGAAGCTGCGCGGGATTTACTTCTCGATGCTCACGATCTGCCTCACCGAGGCGATCCGCCTGGCCTTCCTGAACGGCGGCGCGTTCACCCGGGGCTCCAAGGGCATCACCGGGCTGCCGCAGCCCTTCGGCGGCGATTCGCCGCTGCCGATGTACTACCTGGCGCTGGCGCTGCTGGCCCTGGGCCTGTTCGTGACCTGGCGCGTGCACTACTCGCGCCTGGGCCGCATCTTTCGCGCGATGCGGATGAACGAAGACCTGGCCGAGAGCTTCGGCACCGACGTCTGGCGCTACCGCGTGCTCGCGTACGCGATCGGCTGCGCGCTCGCGGGGCTGGGGGGCAGCTACTTCGCGGTCTTCACGCAAAGCGTGTATCCGCAGAGCTTCACGGTCCAGCACAGCATCTACTTCATGCTGTTCTGCTTCCTCGGCGGCCTGGAGTTCGTCAGCGGCGCGATGGTCGGCGCCTTCGCGCTCACGATCCTGTTCGAGCTGCTGAGCAGCTTCCAGCAGTTCCAGACCCTGATCTACGGCATCCTGATGATCGCCGTAATCCTGCTCCTGCCCAACGGCCTGATGGCGCTTCGGGCGCCGCCGGAGACGCGCTGATGAGCACCCCGATCCTCGAGGCGCGCGGCCTCACCAAGCGCTTCGGCGGCCTCACCGCCAACGAGGACGTGAACCTCGTCCTCGGCGGCCCGCCCGGCCAGGTCGTCGCCGTGATCGGCCCCAACGGCGCCGGCAAGAGCACCTTGTTCAAGATGCTGGCCGGGTTCCTGGCGCCCAGCAGCGGCCAGGTGCTGCTGCACGGCCAGGACATCACCGGGATGAAGCCGCACCGCATCGCGCGCCTGGGCCTGGTGCGCACCTTCCAGGAGACCACGACCTTCCCCGACCTGACCGCGCTGGAGCATGTCTCGCTCGCGCACCAGCTGCACCGCGAGGCGAGCGACCTCGAGGTGGTGCTGGGCACGAAGCGCGCGCGCGGCGACGAGCAGCGCCTGGGCACCGAGGCACGCGACATCCTCGAGCTGATGGAGTTGTCGGCGGCCGCCGACACCGCGGCGCGCCACCTGCCGCAAGGCCTGCTGCGGCTGCTCGGCATCGCGATGGGGCTGGCGGCGCGGCCGCAGGTGCTGCTGCTGGACGAGCCCTACGCCGGCCTGAACCCCGAGGAGACGAACCGGGCGGTGGCGATCACGCGCAAGGTCGCCGCCTCCGGCGTCTCGGTGCTGCTGGTGGAGCACGACATGAAGGCCGTGATGGCGATCTCCGACCGCATCCACGTGCTGTATTTCGGCAGGAAGATCGCCGAGGGCACGCCCGAGGAGATCCGCGCCGATCCGAAGGTGATCGAGGCCTACCTCGGTCAGGAAGACGAGGAACTCGGCCTGTGAGCACCGCACTCCACCTCGAACTCTCCGGGGTCAGCCTGCGCTACGGCGAGGTGCGCGCGCTCGAGGAGGTGAACCTGCGCGTCCCGCTCGGCCACGTCGTCGCCCTCATCGGCGCCAACGGCGCCGGCAAGTCCTCCTCGCTGCGCGCCATCACCGGACTGCGCAAAGTCGCTGCCGGCGAAGTCCGCCTCAACGGCAAGACCATCAATTCAGCCGCGGGCCAGGTACCGGCACACGAACTCGTGCGCCAGGGCGTGGCCATGGTGCCCGAAGGCCGCCACGTGTTTCCGTACATGAGCATCAAGGACAACCTGCTCATGGGCGCCTACACGCGCACGGACAAGGCCGAGATCGCAACCGACCTCGAGGCCGTCTGCGAGCGCTTCCCGCGCTTGAAGGAACGCTTTCACCAACAGGGGTCGAGCCTTTCGGGCGGCGAGCAGCAGATGGTGGCGATCGGCCGCGCCCTGATGGCCCGGCCCAGGCTGCTGCTGCTCGACGAGCCATCGCTGGGCATCGCGCCGCAGGTGGTGCGCCTGATCGCGCGCAGCCTGCTCGAGATCAACCGCCGCGACGGCATCACGATCGTGCTCGTCGAGCAGAACAGCCGCATGGCTCTGGCGCTGTCTTCCTACGCCTACGTTCTCGAGACCGGGCGGGTGGCGCTGGAGGGGCCGTCCAAGGACCTCATGCACAACGAGCATGTCAAGCGGTTGTACCTCGGGGGATAATTCCTGCCCACCGGCGAGCGGCAGCGGCGTGACGACCCACCTCACCAACCAGGAAATCTACGAACGCATCTTCTCGGCGATCAGCGACCGGCGCCTGGCGCCGGGCACGAAGCTGAGCGAAGAGCGGCTGGCCCAGACCTTTCACGCCAGCCGCACGCGCATCCGCGAGGTGCTGATGCGCCTGAGCCAGGAACTCGTGATCGAGTTGCACCTGAACCGCGGCGCCTTCGTCGCGAGCCCGACCCCGCGCGACCTGCGCGACGTGTTTGCGGTGCGCCGGGCCCTGGAGCGGGCGATCGCAGTGCAGCTGAGCTCGCAGTATTCCGGACAGTCCATCGCCGTGCTGCGCAGCCATCTCAAGAGCGAGGAAGCGGCGCGCAAGAACGGCGACCGTGCGGCCTTGGCCAAGCTCACCGGGGACTTCCACCTGAGGCTCGCCGAGATCACCGAGAACCGCCTGTTCAGCGACAACCTGCGCCGCCTCGTCGCGCTGACCAGCCTGGCGATCGCCCAGTACGACGTGCTGGCGACCAGCGCCTGCCCCGACCACGAACACGCGGGCATCGTCGCGGCCATCGAGTCCGGCGACAGCCGCAGCGCCGAGCGCCTGATGCTCGAACATCTGGAGCATGTCGAGAACGGCATCCAGCCGCCGACCGAGGAGTCGAACGAAATCGATTTCGACGAGGTCTTCCAGGTC
>JAGWTS010000331.1 GCA_028868875.1 Burkholderiales bacterium
AGCCCACCCATGCCCGCCCCATCGGACCGCATCCGCGCCGCCGCCCTGCATGCCCAGTCGGAACTGGCCGACGAACGCACGCCTTTCGTCTTCGACTGCTGGTACGTCGCCGCGTTGGCCGACGAGGTCACGCGCTCGCCGCTGGCGCGCCGGATTCTCGGCCTGCCGCTGGTGCTGTTCCGGCGCGAAGACGGGCGCGCGGTCGCCCTCGAAGACCGCTGCCCGCACCGCTCGATGCCGCTTTCGCGCGGCACGCTCGAAGGCGACACCCTCGTCTGCGGCTACCACGGCGCGCGCTACGACTGCAGCGGCCGCTGCACCGGCGTGCCCTCGCAAGCCCAGGTCCCACCGGGTGCCCTGGTGCGCGACTACGCCTTGATCGAGAGCGGCCGTCTGGTCTGGATCTGGATGGGCGCGGCGGAATCGGCCGATCCGGCGCAGCTGCCGCAACAGGACTGGATGACCGACCCCGCCTGGGTCTCGTCGACCGAACGCATGCACCTCGGGGCCAGCTACGTGCGCCTGCACGAGAATCTGCTCGACCTTACGCACCTGAGCTTTCTGCACGCCAAGACCTTCGGCACGCCCGACTACGCGAGCGCCGCGTTCGAAACCCGGATCGACGAGGCCGCCGGCCGCTTCGGCCTGCTGCGCAGCGTCGTGCCCACTCGGCTGCCGCCGATCTGGGGCCGGCCGACGAGGCTCGAAGGCCGGGACGCGGCGCGCATCGCCGAATCGACCTTCCATTCGCCCGGCTTGCACGTGGTCGCGGTGAAGTTCTACGCTTGCGACCGCCCCGAGTCCGAGCAGCCCTCGCAGGCGATCCGCACCGCCCACATCGTCACGCCCGAATCGGCGACGAGCACGCACTACTTCATCCAGCACGCACGCAACTTCGCGAACGACGACGCGCAGGTCACGCGCTTCATGCACGAGCAGTTGCTGACGGCCTTTCAGGAAGACGTCGACGGCCTCGAGGCGATCGAGCAACGCCTGGCCGACTACCCCGAGCAAGCTTTCGAGATCTCGTTCCAGGCCGACCGCGCATCGCTGGCGATGCGGCGCTTTCTGAAGCGCCGCGCCGAAGCGCGGCCCTGACGAGAAATTCGAGCAGAGAACCCCGCCAACCAGGAGACCAAGCAGATGGGATGGAAACAAGGGCTGGCCGCCGCCAGCATTGGCCGCAAGCGCGATGGCGGCGTGAAGCGTTATGGTTCCGCGCCGGGGGCTCAGTGATGCGAGCTGCCGCCGAAGCGCTGGAACAACTCCACCTGGCGGCGCAAGCCCAGCTTCTCGAACGCGCGCTGGCGGTAGGTGGCGATGCTGGTGGCGGCCACGCCCAGGCGGCGCGCCGCTTCCTTGGCGTTCAGGCCTTCGAGGATGGCCTGCACCACCTGGCGCTCGCGCGCCGACAGCGCATCGAGCGCGCTTCGATCGACTTCGGCCCCACCGCTCTGCAACGCCGCATGGCGGCGCACCGCGGCGGCGATCAGCGGCACCTGGCCGCGAAGGTGCTCGAAGGCTGCTTCGGCCGGTGTCGCGCAGCGCGCCGTGCGGTAGGCGTTGACGAACAGCCAGGCGCCCGCGGCCGGAATCAGCACCGAGAGGCGCTCGGCCAGCCCGGCACTTTCATAGCAGGCGGCGCGGTAACCGAGGTCGGGCAGTTCGGCCACGTGCAGGCGGCTCATGCAGAGCTGCGGCACCGCCGCGTCGGTCACCCGCAGGTTGGTGTCGAGCCGGTAGTAGGCCTGGCGAAGATAGTGACGGCCGCAGCGCTGCGCCGCCTGGCCGCGCAGGCTGGCGGCGCCGAGGAGTTCGGGCGCGCCCGCGCGCAGGACGAACAAGGCCAGGTCGCTGGCCCCGACCACGTCGCGGCAGACGCCGAGCAGCGCCGCCGCAAAGCCCGGCCGGCCGATCTGCTCCACGAGATCGGGCCAATAAGGCGTTCCGCCTGGGGCGGCGCGCGGCGGCAGGTTGACGGGAATGGGCGGCATGGCGGGGTGTCGCAGGCTCGGGCGTTGGCGCGATTCTCCGGCGGTGTCGGCGAATGGCAAGGCTCGGAGGCCCGGGAATTACCCGCCCCGGCGAAACTGAACGGAGGCGCACGATGTTCCTGAAGAACCAGTGGTACGTGGCCGGGTGGAGCCATGAACTCGACGACCAGCGCATGCTGGCACGTACGCTGGTGGGCGAGCCGGTCTTGATCTTCCGCAGCGAAGCGGGCTCCCCGGTGGCCTTGCAGGACCGGTGCTGCCATCGCGGCGCGCCCTTGTCGCTGGGCCGGCGCGAAGGCGACTGCGTGCGCTGCCTGTACCACGGCCTGCGCTTCGACGCCCAGGGGCGCTGCGTCGAGATTCCGGGCCAGCCGGTGGTGCCTCCGAAGGCTTTCGTGCGCGCCTTCCCGGTCGTCGAGCGGGCGCGCTGGATCTGGATCTGGATGGGTGACGCCGCGCGCGCCGACCCGGATTCGATCCCCGACACCCATTGGCTGGACGACCCCGCGTGGCGCGGCCTGCCGGGCTACATGCACTACGACGTGGATCACCTGTCGATCGCCGACAACCTCTGCGATTTCAACCACCTGCCCTACGTCCACCCGACCACGCTGGGGGGCTCGGAGCAGTACGCGCAAGAGCGGCCATTGGTGGAGCGCCTGGCCGACGGCGTGCGCGTCACGCGCTGGCTCAGCGACATCGAGACCCCGCCTTTCGTGCGCAAGGTGGTGTCGATGCCGCCGCGGGTGGACCGCTGGAACATCTACAGCTTCACGCTGCCCGGCCTGTTCGTCATGGACTCGGGCAGCGCACCGGTGGGGCAAGGTGCACGCGCGGGCAACCGCGCCGGCGCAGCGTGTTTTCGCAGCTGCCAGGCCCTGACCCCCGAGACCGCGACCTCGACCCACTACTTCTTCTCCCAGCTGCACGACTTCGCGCTCGACCAGCCCGAGGTCACGCGCGCCATCCACTCGATCATCGAACAGGCGTTCAAGGAGGACGAACGCATGATCGGCGGCCAGCAGCGCACGCTCGCGCTGGACCCCTCGTTCGAGATGCTGCCGCTGGCGATGGACGCCGCGCTCAGTCACTACCGGCGCGTCTACGCTGAGAGCCTCGCGGCCGAGCAGGCGGCAGGCTGAGGCACGCCAGCGGCCAGCTGGCCCGCTTCAGCCGCATTGCCCGACGTAGCCGCAACTCGTGCAGAAGTCGCAACCGTCCTTGTGGATCAAGGTGGCGTTGCCGCATTCGGGACAGGGCCGCCCCGCCATCGGCCGCGGCGCGCCGGGTTCGGCCGGGGCTTCGAGCACGCCCATGCGGCGCAGCGGCACGCCTTGCTCGTCGAGCACGGCCAGCATCGCGTAACGGTGGATGATGAGGCGCGCGACGTAGGCCACGGTCGAGGGCCAGGTCTGCTGGCGCCGCTCACCCGGCACGAAGGCCATGAACTGGCCCAGCGGCTCGGCGTAGTTGAGCAGCTTGCGCAGCTTCATGCCGATCCAGGCCGGGTCGACGACGCGCATGTCCAGCGAGAGCACGCGCGCCAGTCCGTCCAGCGCCTTCGGGTAGTTGCCCGAGAAGCCGACCGCGCATGGCCGGGTGCCGCCTTCGGGGCCGGGCAGCGTGACCTCCTTGAGCGTGAGCGTGAAGGCTTCGCCGCTGGCCGGGTTCTCGATGTCGACGGCCCAGGCGAGCGTGCCCGAGGTGCCGGTGCGCGGTTCGTCGCGGCTGAACATGGCGTCGATCACCGGCGTCGGCGCGCCCTCTGCGGCGCGGCTCCAGACGCCGAGCTGCTCGCAACGCCAGCGGATCACGGCCGCGACCGCGGCAACGACGCCCGGGAAGGGCCGGGCCTCGCCCGCGGGCGGGAACGGCATCTCGAAAGCGTGTTCCTCGGCCACGGTGGCCAGCGCATCGAGCTTCAGGCGCAGCCAGGCCGCGTCGTTGGCGCGCAGGTCCATCGACAAGGTCTTGGCCAGCGCACCGAGCCCGCGCGGCTGCTCGGCGCCGTTGACCCAGACCTCGAACGGTCGCGCCGGACTGCCTTCCTCGCCGACGAAGAGCGCGAAGTCGCCGAAGGGATGGTGGACCATGAAGGTCCACGACGGATTGCCGGCGGGCAATTCGGGCCGCCCCGGCCAGCGCAGGCTGGCGAGCACCGGCGCCGGAAGGCGGTCGAGTGCCAGGCGCTGGTTCGCGCTGTCGATGCGCATCGGCGCCGCCGGCTCGGGCGCGACGCTCAGCACCGAGCCCAGCACCGCGTTCGGGCGGTAGGTGGCCAGGCCTTTCAGGCCGCTGTTCCAGGCCTCCAGGTAGAGGTTCTGGAAGTCGGCGTAAGGGTAGTCGGCGGGCACGTTGACGGTCTTGCTGATCGCGCTGTCGATGAAGGGCGCGACCGCCGCGACCATCGCCTCGTGCGACTGGGCGCTCATCTCGAGCGCGGTGATGAAGGCCGGCGTCAGCGCGGCGTCGACGCCGAAGCGGTGCCGGTACAGGCGCCAGGCATGGTCCTCGACCGCGTACTCCTTGAAGCTGCCGTCGCCCTGGCGCTTCTTGCGCTGGTAGCTCCAGCTGAAGGCCGGCTCGATGCCGTTGCTGGCGTTGTCGGCGAAGGCCAGGCTGATGGTGCCGGTGGGAGCGATCGACAGCAGATGCGAATTGCGCAGGCCCTGGCTGCGGATGCGTTCGCGCAAGGCCGCGGGCAGGCGCGAGGCGAAGCCGCTGCCGCTGAGCATCAGGTCGGCGTTGAACAGCGCGAAGGCGCCGCGCTCGCGCGCGAGGTCGCTCGAAGCCTCGTAGGCGGCGTCACGCATGACTTCGGCGATGCGCGCCGCGGCGGCGCGCGCCGGCGCCTCGTCGTAGCGCAGGCCGAGCATGACGAGCGCATCGCCCAGGCCCGTGAAGCCCAGTCCGACGCGGCGCTTGCTCGCCATCTCCTGCTGCTGTTGCGGCAAGGGCCAGACGGTGAGGTCGAGCACGTTGTCGAGCATGCGCACCGCCACCGCGACCACACCTGCGAAAGCGGCTTCGTCGAAGCGCGCCGAGGGCTCGAAAGCCGCGGTCACGAAGCGCGTGAGGTCGATCGAGCCGAGGCAGCAGCAGCCGTAGGCCGGCAGCGGCTGTTCGCCGCAGTTGTGAACGACCAGGCCATTGGCGTCGAAGGCATGCAGGTGCTCGACGCTCACGTCGAACACCGGCTCTTCACCCATCGGCTCGAGGGCTGCGACGCGGGCGCTGAACCGCTCACGATTCAGGGCGCGGCGGTAGTGCCCGAGGCAGTCGGCCAGGCGCTGCGACTTGGCTTCGTCCTCGAAGCCGATGACTTCGGCAAAGCGGCGCAGGTTCTCGCCGCTCAGCACCAGTTCATGGAAGGGCCGGGTGGGGTATTCGCGCAGGCCATCGCGGCCGTCCGGCATCAGTTTCAGCCCGCCGGGATAGCGATTGCGATACAAGGTGCTGGCCACGCCCAGCCGCAACAGCATGCGCTGCGCCGCTTCGAGCAGGCCGGCATCGGCTTGCGACAGGCGCACGCTCACGCCCTTGTCCTGATGCCCCTGCACCGATCCATCGGCATCGAACAGGCCGCGCAGCAGGCCGCGGCAGAAATCGGAGGAGGCCCGTTCCATCGTCGGCGTGATCGTCTTGCGGCCGGGCGTAGCACCCAGTTCAAGCGCCAGGCTCTTCAACGCGGCGAGCGAGAGTCGGAATTCACCGCGACCCTCGATGCAGCGCTGCCAGCCTCGGAAATCGGCGCGGTGCGGCAGCGTGCGCGCCGCCGCTTCGGCCGCGGCCATGATGCCCGCCGCCGTGCCGCCCCCCTGTCCGGCCAACGATGCGCCACCGCAGACCTCGCGCAATTCGGGCGCCCAGACCGAGAGCACGGCCTTGTCCGTCTTCAGCACGCCGTCGCCGATGAGCAGACCCATCAGGTAGCCTTCGGCCTCGGTATGGGCGCCAGGCCAGCCGCCGAATGCGCGGTGGTCGTTCAGCACGATCTCGTCGCCGACCCGCAATTCGGCCGCCGCGCACCATTCGGTTTCCTGGGTGTGGCGATTGCTGCTCGCCACGCGCAGCACGCGATGGTCGGCGGTCAGCGTCAGCGCGTGGCCTTCGACCGTCCGCAAACGCAGCACGGGCTTCACCCCGGTGGCGAAGAAGCCGGCATTCCCGCTGCGCCAGGCCCGGCCATCAACCATCGCGAGGAAGGGCTGCCCCAGCAATTCGGCCACCTGGCGCGGGCCTTCGCTGGTCAGCACCCAGGTATCGGCCGTGACGCAGGGATTCGTGGCGCTGATGCTCTCGCAGTAGCGCAGGTTGTTGTCGGCGTTGATCCGGTCGACGAACAGCACGCCCGGCTCGGCATGATCGTAGGTCGACTGCATGATCAGGTCCCAGAGCTCCTTCGCCGGCAACCGGCGGTAGACCCACTGGCCATCCCCGCGCTGCACGGCACCGGCGGCGCGCAAGGCCGCGGCGGGCTCGGCGCGGTGCACGAGTTCGATGTCGCCGCCGTCGACCACCGCCTGCATGAAGGCATCGGTGACGCCGACCGAAATGTTGAAGTTGCGCAGGTCGCCCTGGTCCTTGGCGTGGATGAAGGCCTCGATGTCCGGGTGGTCGCAGCGCAGCACGCCCATTTGCGC
>JAGWTS010000332.1 GCA_028868875.1 Burkholderiales bacterium
ATGACGAGCAGGTCGTCGGCGGTCTCGTCACGCGCCAGCAGCAGGTCGCCCAGGCGCGATAGCTCGTCAGGTTCCGGCAGTTCGGCGAGGCGGTCACGTAGAACCCCGGTGGCGTGTTCGATCACGAGCGCAGCGTCGGCGACCGCGCCGGGCTGCTCGGGATCGACCGGCAGCGCCGACAGGATCCCCCGAACGAGGTCCGCCTGCGCCGCGACAAGTTCGCGCGCCGTGGTCCCCGCGGCCCCCAGGTCCGGGCGACTGAACGCGCCGATCACGGCTCGGTCGTCGTCGTTCTCGATGCCGCTCTCCAGCCTGTCGGCCAGGGCGCATAGCCGGCGCTCGGTCAGCGGCCCCCTGCGCGCGGCGTCGGCCGCAGCGAGCAGGCGACACATCGCCAACGATGCGACGGTGGTCCGGTAGACCGGCATCGCGCGGGACGGTCGCCGCGCCTCCAGATTGCCGAGCCGGCGCAGCACTGAAAAGCTCGTCATGCTTTCTTCTCCAACGCGGTCAACCGCGATTCGATTTCCACAGCTTCGATGATCTTCAACTTCGCCGTCAGCAAGCCCGCCACGGCCTGCGCTTCGCCGGGAAGCAGGCGACCCTCAGCGACCGCTGCAATGAGAGCGCCTAGAGCCTGCTGGACCCCTTGCGCGTCATCCGCGGCCGGCAGGTAGATCGCCGGTAGCGCGCGCTCGCGCACCGGCGTAAGGATGTGCCCGAGAAGCGCCCGGCAGGCGCCAAGGTCGCCCGACTTGGCGGCGGCGACGATGACCTGCACGACGGACGCGGCGTCTACGTCGAGCAGGTACTGCGCGATGAGTGTCTGCCTCGACTTCGTGCCCGGCAATTTTCCCCGGGGGTTGCCACTGGTGCCCTTCGGCCAGGGCTTTCCCGGCGCTCGCTTCGGCGTAGTCATGCTGAATCGGTCGGTGCAATTGCAGCGATATTCAGAACTGGAAGCCGCGGAACGCGGGTTGTCCGTGCTCGGCGATCAGTCGAGCCCGCGCCGCCTTCTTGGACTCGCCGAAGTGCAGTCCGCCGGCCGGCGCACCCCGGAAGCTCGGCAGGAACGTGGCGCCGGTGTCGCCCAGGTGGATGTCCTGCGGCTTGCCCAAGTCCCGCAGGTAGTCGTCCAGCGCCAGCAATTCGGCCAGCGCAGCGACGGTGGCTTGGGCCGTGTTCGTGTACTTGGCGATGGCGGCGTCCACCATGCCAACGAGACCGGCGATGCGCTCATCCTCGGCCTGCTGCTTGAGGCCGGCCAACTTGGCGTTGAGGTCGGCGATGCGAGCCGCCAGCAGTCGCTCGACTTCCGCCGCGGCGTGCAGGTCAGCCGGCGCCTTGCGGGCAGCGGTCAGCACCTTGTCGGCGGCGGCGACCGCGGCTCGGGCGGCGCTCACATCGGCGGGCGACGCCTCGCCCAACGCCTCGGAGGCCATGGTCGAGTGATACGCCGAGGTCTTCTCGTTGAAGTCGCCTTGCGCGGCGCCGATGCTGCGCTCGGCTTCGGCGCGAGCTATCTGCTTGTCGCCGAGGGCTCGGCCGAACCTTTGAAGCTCGGCCTCGGTGGCGGTGATGGCGGCGGTGATGGTCTTCATGTGCGTGTCCTTTTTCAGTTATTTGTCAGTTGCTGCGCCGGTCATCGGGTTGCGCCACACGCGCCCGTCGAACACGATCAACGCGCCCAGGTGGGTGTCCACGAACAAGCTCCCGGCGCGGGCGTGGTGCAGAACGATGTCGCTCGATCCCGGCCGTTCGGCACTGGTGCCGACTTGGGCGACAACGATCCAGCCGTTCGCTTTGAAAGCCGGCAACTGGTGCTCATCGACATCGCGGACTGTGCCCGGCGTGCTGACGAACTGCTCGCCCCAGGGGGCGGAGAAAGACATCGGGACGGCAGGGCTCAACATTCGGAAATTGGTCATTTCGTGCTCTCGGCGTTGGTGGATGAAAAGTTGGAAGGCGGCGGGCTCGGCTGCGGATTGACGGTGGCGGTGCTCACCACGTCACCGCCGCGACATCAGCCGGGGTCGTCGCCGCGCGCACGGCCGCCCGCTTGGTCTGGAGATTGCCCATGGCGGCGAAGTCGCGCGACCCGATGGTGTGTGCGATGCCCTGAAGGTCGGCGTAGGTGGTAGGCACCCCTCCCACGCCGAGACACCCCCAACTAAAACCGGGTGGCGTGGCGCCCGCGGCAGCGAACCGCAGCATCGTGTCCTTCAAGCCGTTGATGACCTCGGGGCCGGCTTGGTACGGGTTCCCGGCGTATGTCACCGGCTGCGCGATGGCTGCGGCGTAAGCGGCGGCGAGTTCCGCCAGCTTGTCGGCCAGCAGTTCGGCCAGCGTGCGCGCGTCGGCCCACGTCAATGCGCCGCCGGTGCAAGCCAAGGTCGCGTTGGTAGACGGAGGTTGCGGCCAACCATTGAACGCTGGCAGCAGCGTCGCGGTGAACCCGGGATCGACCGCGGGCGGCGCGTCCGCAGCGTCGACCCGGATCACGTTGCCGCCGGTTGCGGCTACGGCATAGAAATTCATGTTGCGGTCCTTCGAGTAGGTACGCGGGTTACAGCGGCGCCGGCCCGGTCGAGCCGGAAGCGCCCGGGTTGAGGGCGCGCTTCACCGATTCGACGAGCTCGGCGTGCGCGTTGGCGGTCTGGCGAAGCTGCTCAGCATGGTCGGCGCGCGGGTCGTCGGACTGCTGGACCGGCTTGCGCTCGCCGAAGGCGGTGGGCGTGGGGGCCGATGACTGGGTGTTGCCATGTCGAACCGCGGGCGGCGTGGCCTTCACGAGCGCGGGCCGCGACGCCTTGCTGGTGGCGAACATCTCGGCGTACAGGCCACCGGTGCGGCGGATCGGCGGCGTCGGCGCGGTCTTCTTGGCGAGGGTGTCGCCGGCCAGCAGCTTGCGGAGAAGCGTGCCATTGCCGGTCGAGGTCGTGCGGATCGAGGTCATGAAGTGCCTTTCAGTTGAAGGTGCGCGAGGTAGTCGGCGCGAGTGCGGGCGGCGGCGACCGCGTAACCCGCTGGACGTTGATCGGGTGACAGTCGAACGCGGGCCATGAATCTGCCCATGCGCGTGCCGGCCGAGGTCAGCCGCGGCGGACTGCTGGCCCTGTTGCTGGCCGGGACAGATGGCAAATCTAGAAAGGTGTCCCGTGGCGGGCCAACCCTCGCCGCTGAAAACGGGTCTATTGAGCCCGTGGCGGGCCTCAATCGGCGATCCGAAACGGGGGGGTTGTCCCGTGGCGGGCTCATATCGACGTGGGGTTGTCCCGTGGCGGGCGCACCAATTGCGCTTTTTCGCAGCACGTTCCACGTCGCCGGAGCGGTCAGCGTCGGGCGGTCGGCTCGGTCCGCGGCGACCTTGATCCAGTCCAGTGTCGTGAAGGCGCCGGGACCGTGATCGAGCTTCGAGAGGTCGCACTGCATCGGCCACAGAGTCACGGCGTAGAGCGTGCAGGCACGTCGATTGCCCTGCCGCGTGGCGACGATCAACGCGGCGCGCTCAAGCTCTTGCAGGGCCGCCCGGCGCGTGGCGTCGCTGCTCCAGCCCTTCGGCCGCATCGTGGCTGGCGCGGCGTTGAGGTCGCCGTTTCCACTGGCGTTCGGCCCGAGGCCGGCGCACAAGTCGAGCAGCATCTTCGCCGCGTGCGGCGATAGCTCGGCAAAGGCGCGCGACCGCAGAAAGCTGAGCGGCATCGGAAACCAAGCTCCGCGAACGGTGACGGGGTTCTTTGCGCCCATGTCAGGCACCGCCCGAGCCGGTCAAGCGGTACTCGACGTACTTGTGGAACCAACCCGCCGGGCCGGCCTGCACGATCCACCGCTTTTCAAACTCGTACCCGCGCTGGCGCAGCGCCAGCACCCGCGAGGCAGGGCACGGCAGGTCGAGGTACTGGCGGGCCTCGTGCGTGGTCACCGGCCCTGTACGAAGCGCGCGCAGTAGCCGGTCGGCTTGGGTATCGGTTCCGCAGCCCGGAAGGCCCCGCTCCATTGCGATCAACCGCGCGCGGCGGGCGGCCGAGGTCTTCACACGCGGGGCGCGAAGCTTGGCGAGTTGTTCGCGCTCCGCGGCTTTGCGACCGGCAACGGTGCGCGAGTCGAGCGGCGGATTGATCCTGTAGATGATCGGGTGACCGATCCGCACCGCGTAGTCGAAATCGCTCCGGGTCATTCCCGGCGGCGCGGGCCGCTTCATGCGGCCTCCGCTTGCTGCTCGGCACGTAGGCGGCGCAGGTCGCCGACGTTGAACAGCGTGGTGCCGCCGACCTTGATCGGTCGGGGAAGCAAGCCGGCACGGACGCGCCGCCAAAGTGTCACGCTGCCGATGCAGTCCAGCGCGCTGACCACGGCGGGCCGGACGTGCGCACTGTTGGGCAAGGTGTCGAAGTTGGCGATTGACGCCAGGACATGCGCCGGCATCGCCGTGCCGGACTTCTTCGTGTGGCTATCTGCCGCGTCGCGCTTCATCGGGAGTCCTTCATTCGCGCCGCAAGATCACGGCATGAATGAATGATTGATCCCGATTCAGTCGAAAGTGGTCAGCCGCACTCCCGAAGTCCGGCCGCGCTTCTTGAGCAGAGACTTCAACTCGCGCTGCACAGTGCTGCGGCTCGAACCGGTGCGCCGCATAACTTCGGACACGAGCCCGCGCCGCGTGATCGTGCTTGTCGCCTTGTCCTCGGGTAGCCGCTCGGGCGATACCGCCGCGTTCCAAGCGATTCGGCCAAGAAGTGCGGTCAGTTCCAGCGCGATCTTGGCGCGTGCAGCGCGCGCCTCATCGCTCTTTGTTTGCCGACCCTTCGCTGCGCTCGCCGGGTTGCGGATCAGCAGGGCGCGCGGACCCTTTCGATGGTCCTCGGCAATGGTGTATTGGGTATCGCGCGGATGTGGGCCGTGCGCCGGCTTCGGCACACGCACCGGTCTGCCGAGATTGATCCGGCTATTGAACATCACGTCCAACATCTGTTGGTGGCGCTCGGGGTCAATGGGCGTCGCCGGTCTGAGGATCGACAGCACCCGGTCGGCAACCACTTGCGCCCACCATCGGGCCTCGGCCGCCTCCAGATCGTTGCCAGCGGCCTCGCCGTCGAGCGGGTGATGGGGTAGTGGCCTCGCCTTCATCGGCGCGGCTACGCGGCGGCCTTCGCGTTGATCGGCGTCACGGTGCTTGCCGTGATCCTGCCCACGAAAGCGGCCCAGTCGTCCATGAGCCGGCGCCGCTTGTCGATCTGCTCGCCGCGCGAATAGGCTTGCTCGGCCGCGTCGCCGATCCGGTGCGCCAGCGCAAGTTCGATCACCTCGCGCTTGTGGCTGGTGCGGTCGCCGGCCCAGGTGCGAAACGTCGACCGGAAGCCGTGAACCGTCGCGGCAACGCTCATGCGGCGCAGCACGGCAGAAAGCGTCATGTCCGACAACTTGCCGCCGCGCGGCGCCGGAAACACCAAGTCATTTTCTTCGTGCTCGGGCAGCGATTGCAGCAGCGCCACGGCATCGGCGGACAGCGGCACGCGATGTTCGCGGCCCGCTTTCGCCCGGCCGCCCGGCACGGTCCAGACCTTTTCGGCGAGGTCGATTTCCGCCCACGTCGCGCCCCGAGTCTCGCCGCTGCGGGCTGCGGTCAGGATGGTGAAGTCCAGCGCCTTCGCGCCGATGCCCTCGGCCGCGCGCAGCCTGACCATGAAGGCGGCGATTTCGCCAACCGGCACCGCCGGGTGATGCTGCACATGACGCAGCTTTCCGGCGGACGGAAGCAGCGCGTCGAGCCCGCCTTTCCAACGCGCGGGGTTCAATCCCTCGGGCCGATAGCCCGCCTGCATCGCGTAGTTCAGGACGCGTTCGATCCGGCTGCGGACCCGGGTCGCGGTTTCGGTCTTCACGGTCCAGATCGGTTCGAGCACCGCCAGGACGTGCGCCTTTGTCACGTCGCGCGCCGGCAGTTCGCCCATCACCGGAAAGGCGTAGTCACGCAAGGTGCGGTCCCACTGCTGCCGGTGCTTCGGGTTCTTCCATCCCGCCTCATGGGCGGAAATGAGCTGCTCGGCGCACGCCTTGAACGTCACTTGCAGCGCGCGGTCGGCGCGCAATTTCGCCTTCGCGGTGCGGCGCTCGGCTACGGGGTCGATTCCCTTGTCGTTCTGCTCGCGCAGTTCGCGGGCGCGGCGCCGAGCGTCGGCCATCGTCACCGCCGGGTACCCACCCAAGCCGGCCTCGCGCCGCTTGCCGCCCACCCGCACGCGCAGCACCCAGGACCGCGACCCGGCGGGCGTGACCTGCAACATGAGGCCGGGCACCCCGCCCACGGCGTGCAGGCCCGGCTCGGTCAGCCGACCCACCTCAAGCGCGCCCATTTCCCGTGCCAGCTTTGCCATGGAACACCCCTTTTCTGAACTTCTACCCCACCTACCCACCCATCGGGAAGCGGTCGGAAGCAAACGGAAGAAACAGGGCGATTGTGCGCCGGGCGCGCTAAGTGCTTGACGCACCAATGAAAAACGCCGTTTCAGACTCCGCTTGATGCGGGCTGAAACGGCGCTTTTTGCTGTAGTTGGCGGAGTGGACGGGACTCGAACCCGCGACCCCCGGCGTGACAGGCCGGTATTCTAACCAACTGAACTACCACTCCTCAGGT
>JAGWTS010000333.1 GCA_028868875.1 Burkholderiales bacterium
CACGTGATGAAGGTGCTGGCGCTGACCAAGCAGATCTTCGACAAGCACGAGTTCGATTTCTTCGTCGAGGTGATCGTCGAGAGCGCGCGCTCGGTGATCGTGCTCGTGGGCGTGTTCTACAACCGCGACGACCCTGCCGATTCGGCGCGCGCCACCGCCTGGTACCACGAAGCGCGAATCGCCTACGTCGAGGGCGGCTATCCGCCGTACCGTGCGACGACCATGAGCATGCTCGGCTCGATGGACAACAACCCGGTCGCGCGCGACTTTCTCGCTTCGCTCAAGCTCTCGGTCGACCCGCACAACCTCATCGCCCCCGGGCGTTACGGCTTGCCGGCGCGAAGCCCCGGACCTTGAAGCACTTCCTCCTGACGGGTGCGACCGGCACCATCGGCAGCGCGCTGGTGCCGCGCCTGCTGGCCGATCGCGACACCAGGCTGACGCTGCTTGTGCGCGCCCCCGACGACGCCGGACTGGCGCAGCGCGCCGCCGCGATGCGCCCTTGGTGGGGGGCCGAGTCGGCCGATCCGGCGCGCGTGCAGTTGCTGCGCGGCGACATCTCGCTGCCCCGCTTCGGCCTCGACGAAGCGGCCTTCGACGCCCTGGCCGGCTCGACCAGCCACATTGTCCACTGCGCAGCGAGCGTGAAGCTGACGATGACATTGGAGCAGGCGCGCGCGACCGCGGTCGTGCCCACGCGCACCGTGCTCGACCTGGCGCGCCGCTGCGCCGCCGCGGGCCGGCTCGTCAAGGTCGACCTCGTGAGCACGGTCGGCGTCTGGGGACGCACCCCCGGGCACCTGCCCGAACGGGCGCTGCCCGAGGGGCGCGAGTTCCACAACACCTACGAAGCCGCCAAATGGGAGGCCGAGCGGGTGATCGGGTCCGAAGGCCAGGGCCTGCCGATCACGGTCCACCGCCCGAGCATGGTGGTGGGCGAGCGCGGCAGCGGGCGCGTGATCCATTTCCAGGTTTTCTACCATTTGTGCGAGTTCCTGGCCGGCGGCCGCACCTTCGGCGTCATGCCGGAACTGGGTTCGACCCGGCTCGACACGATTCCGGTCGATTGGGTCGCCGACGCCATCTGCTGGGCCAGCATGCACCCCGAGACAGCGGGCCGGATCTTCCACCTGTGCTCGGGGCCGGAGCGCGCGATCGCGCTCACCCAGCTGCAGCAGCAGGTGCGCCAGACCTGGAAGGCTCGCGGACGCCGCCTGCCGCGCCTGGTCCGGCTCGACCGGGGGCTGATCGAGCGCCTGGTGCCGGTGATCGGCTGGTTCTCCGGCGCGAAGGGGCGGCGCGCGCTGCGCGGCCTGGCCCCGGTGCTGGCCTACCTGGCCGAAGACCAGGGATTCTCCAACCCGCAAACGGCGGCGATGTTGGCCGCGGCAGGCATGCCGGTACCCGATGTCGATTCGTACCTCGACGCGGTGCTGGCCTACTACCTGGACACCCGCGCCGGCGGGGCAGGACCGTGAGCGACTCCGGCGGCCCGGGCGGAACCGTCAGCGCGCGGCTGGCGCGCCGCGTTAGCGAAACGCCCGAGGCAAATGCCTTCCTCGTCGAGTCCGAAGGCGGGCGCTGGCAGGGCCTGAGCTGGGGCGAATTCGGGCGCCGGGTCGCCCGCCTGCGTACGGCGCTGGCGGCTGCCGGCCTGAAGAAAGGCGAGCGCATCGCCCTCATCGCCCCGGTTTCGCTCGAATGGGAATTGCTTCACCACGCCGCGCTCGGTCTCGGCGCCGTCGTCGTCGGGCTCGATGCGCACGACCTGCCGGCGCGCGTCGCCGAGATGGTCGAACTCGCGGGAATCAGCGCCTTCGCCACGGCGGACCCGCGCGTGCTCGAGGCGCTGCGTCCGCAGCGGTTGGCCGGTGCCGCATTCGTCCTGATGCTCGGGGATCCGGCGCCCGCCGGACCGCCCGGCGTTCGCTGCCTGGACTGGAACGGACTCGATGCCCTTGCAGAAAATGCTGCGAACGATGCGCCGCCGCCAGTGGCCACCGACCTCGCGACCCTCATATTCACCTCGGGCACGACAGGCGCGCCGAAGGCCATTGCCTACAGCCACGGCCAGCTCGTGCTGGCCATCGACGCCATCTGCGACGCCTTTGCGTTCGTCGGCGCGGAGGCACGGATGCTGTGCTGGCTCCCGCTGTCGAACCTGTTCCAGCGCGTCGTCAACCTCGCCGCGCTGCGCCAGGGCGCGTCGACCTATCTGCTGGCGGATCCGCGCCGGGTGATGGAGGTCGTGGCCACGGTGGCCCCCGACATCTTCGTCGGCGTGCCGCGCTTCTACGAGAAGCTGTACGACGGCATCCGCGCCAACATCGCGGCCCAGCCACCGGGCCGGGCCCGGCTCGCGAACTGGGCCTGGGACGTCGGTCGCCGTGCCAGCCGGCGCCGGCTCGAAGGCCGACCCCTGCCGCCCGGGCTGCGACTGGCGCAGGGCCTGGCCGAGCGGCTGGTCCTGCGCAAGATCCGCGCGATTCTCGGCAACCGGCTGCGCTGCATGGTCACGGGATCGGCACCGATGCCGCGCCTGTTGCTCGAAGAGTTTTACGCCCTGGGCTGGATCGTGCTGGAAGCCTATGGCCTGAGCGAGGATGTGATGCCGATGGCGATGAACCGGCTCGACGACTTCCGTTTCGGGACCGTGGGTCGGCCGATGCCCGGCAACGAGGTCGTCATTGCGGCGGACGGCACGGTCAAGGTCCGCGGGCCGGGCCTGTTCGCGGGCTACTGGGCCGACCCGGGGCCGCCGCCTTTCGACGCCGAGGGCTATTACGCGACCGGCGACCTGGGCCGCTTCGACGACGAGGGCTATCTGAGCCTGACCGGCCGCAGCGGCGAGATGATCAAGACCTCCACCGGCCGGCGCATTGCGCCGGCCGGCATCGAAGCCCAGCTGCGGGGCGTTGCGGGCCTGGATCAGGTCCTGCTGGTTGGCAATGGGCGCAAGGCGCTGATCGCCTTGTGCACGCTGGCGGCGCCGTTTCCCGATGCCGGCGCGCGCGAGCGGTTCGAGCGCGATCTGCGTGAACGCGTCGCCCGCCTCGGCGAGCACGCCCGGCCGGCCGCGATCGGCCTGCTCGAGCGGCCTTTCAGCATCGAGCGGGGCGAATTGACGCCGAACCTGAAGCTGCGCCGCGCCGCGATCGAGCAGCAACATGCGGCGCTGATCGACTCGATCTACGACCGGGTCGGCGGGACCGCCGCGGGGCGCTTGTTGATCGTCTAAAAGAAAACGGGGGCCGAAGCCCCCGTCTTGTTCGATCGACTGACCTTGATCAGGCCGACTTGCGGGCCTTGCGGCGGCCGGCGAAGGCCAGGCCGACCAGGGCGATGCCAGCCAGCGACAAGGCGCCGGGTTCCGGAACCGGGGCCGCGAAGCTCACGTTGGCCGTACCGGCGTTCGTCGCACCGGTGCCGGGAACCACCACCGTGACCTTGCCGGTGCTGTCCACGCTATAGCTCGTGTTCAGCGTGTTGCCACCGGCGTTGCCGAAGGCCAGCATGATGTCGAACGGGCTCGGGGCGACGAAGAAGCCGCTCGTTCCGGCCGCCGGTGCGAAGTTCATGCTCGCCGTCAGGCTGGTGAAACCGGTGCCAGAAGAACCGGCCGACAGCGAACCGAACGCGATCGCGAAGCCGATGGTGGGCTGGGACGCGTTCCAGGTGGCGGTTCCGAGGTTGATCGTCGCGTGCGTCAACTGGTTGACAGCCGTCAGGTCCAGCGTGAAGTTCAAGCCCGTCGTGCTGGCGTTGTACTGGGTGCCCGACCAACTACCCGAACCGCTGATGTTGAACGTGCCGTTCATCAGCCAGGAACTGGTCGAATCCAGACCGGTGATGCCCGTGTTCGCAACCGTGGTACCGCCGGAATTGAAGCTGGTGACAGCGATCGTGCCGGATTCAGTGAAACCCGTGGTTCCGCTGTTGCTGTTGATGACCAGCGTGCTGTACAGGTTGGACTGCAGGCCCTGGGCCGAGAACTGCTGCGTCGGCGTGATGGTCGACGGGCAGGTCGCCACGCCGTCGGCGCAGGGGTTGAGGGTGATGGACAGGGTGGCGTGCGCCATCGGGGACATCAGCAACGCCCCGGTGGTGGCAGCCGCGGCAATCAGCTTGTTCGAGATCATTTGCAACTCCTTGTTGAGGGGTGGACTGTCGGCTCCCAGACCAGTTCTCGCTGATCAATTCGGTGCCACGGATTCCATGAAGCATGTGCCGTGCCAGCTTCGTTGGATTCATCCTAACTATTTGATTTGGCTCTAATTCTTCCAAACTCTCCCGAGTCCCATCGGAATGGGCGCGAAGCCGGTGTAAAAAAAATCGACGATCGACCTGGGCGTTCGGGGATGCCGGGGCGGGCACTGCGCGTCGAGGCGGCCGTTCGCCGAGGCACAGCCGGGCCCTTGTCGCCGGGGCCGGCGTGCATGATTGCCGGAAATAAACAAGCGCACATAACCCAGCCCTGAGACCATCACGCGAGATTCCACGAGATCGACCCCTCATGCCGGGGATTGAACATGCACTTGGTTCACGCTTACATTTTGCGGCCTGCTGCGACAGTTGGCGAACTGCCGACCGGCTTTCCACCTGGGGGCGCGGAACACGGTGGCCAGAGCGAATGGCCGGCCGCGAATGCGAAGGTCGATGTCGGCCGGTAGCTTGGAAACCAAGAGATGCGTACCTTTTCTCTTTACAGGCACCGGCTGACTCTGGCCAGTCTGGTCTTCGACCTCACCTTGTTCGTGCTCTTGATTCTGGCGATGCTGGTGGTCCTGGGCTCGCCGTTCGACCAGGTTTTGCCGGCTGCGGGTCCGCACGTGCTGTCGCTCGCCGCCGGAGTGGCCGTGCTCGGAACCGCCTCGGGCATGTACGCCAAGACGATTCGTCCGACCCTGGCCCAAAGCCTGGCGCGCGCGGTGCTGATGCTCGCCGTGGCCCTGCCGCTGACCTATCTGCTGATGTATCTGCTGCCGGGGGAGGTCACGAACAAGACTTCGGTGCGCGTGCTGGTGCTGGTCAGCATGACTGCGGTCGTCCTGCGGCGCGCGCTGCTGCGTCACTGGGGAACCAAGGCCGGCGCCCGCACGCGGGTGCTGATCTTCGGCACCGGGGCCGCGGCGGCCACGGTCGGCAGCACCCTGGTCGCGGCCGATCCCGAGGTCGAGATCGTCGGCTACGTGCTCGGCCCGAACGAGAAGGACCCGGCCGTGCCGGTCTCGGCGATCCTGCCGGGTGACATGCCGCTGACGCTGGCGGCCAGTTCTCTCGCGGTCGACGAAATCGTCGTCGCACTCACCGAGCGCCGCGCGGGCAGCATGCCCTTGCGCCAGTTGCTGGACTGCAAGCTGCTGGGCATCAAGGTCTACGACCTGGCCACCCACTTCGAAAAGCGCCTGGGCCAGATCCGTGTCGACTACGTGAACGCCGGCTGGCTGATCTTCGGCGACGGCTTCAACCAGGGCACGCTGCGGACCGCGGTCAAGCGCGTCTTCGACATCGTCTTTGCGGCGCTGCTGGCCGTGCTCTCCGCGCCGATCATGCTGGTCACGGCCCTGGCCATCAAGCTCGACAGCGCGGGTCCGGTGCTCTACACCCAGGAGCGGGTGGGACTGGACGGCAAGTCGTTCATGGTCACCAAGTTTCGAAGCATGCGCACTGACGCCGAGCGCGACGGCAAGCCGCGCTGGGCCTCTGCCGGCGACGACCGGGTCACCCGGGTCGGGCGCCTGATCCGCAAGCTGCGGATCGACGAGCTGCCGCAGCTGTTCAACGTCCTGCGCGGTGACATGAGCCTCGTCGGCCCGCGCCCGGAGCGGCCCTACTTCGTCGAGCAATTGACGCGCGACATTCCGTTCTTTGCTGCGCGCCACAGCGTCAAGCCCGGTGTCACCGGCTGGGCCCAGGTGCGCTACAAATACGGCGAGACGGTGGAAGATTCGCAGGAAAAGCTTCAGTACGACCTGTACTACGTGAAGAACCATTCGCTCTTCCTCGATCTCGTGGTGTTGTTCGAAACCGTGGGGGTCGTCCTGACCGGCCACGGTGCGCACTGAAGTGAAGCTCCCGCGTTCGCCTCGCTCGATGCCGAGCCCCGACTAGACTGCGCCGTTGCCCTGGGCGTCTTCCGGGGAAAATCTGGTTTTCGAGCCCCCATGAATGCACCGCTGGCAGACCCGGGCACCTACGGCTACGCGTTTGCGGCGCTCGTCTTCGCGCTCGTCGCCGCCTACCTCGTGCGCTCCTTGCGCGCCTACGAAGGGGTGCCGCACCTGCCGCTCGTGTTTCTCGGCGCCGTCGGCGTCTCGGCGCTCTGGGCCGTCGCCCAGCTGATCGACCCTTTCGTGCGCAGCACCCTGCCCACCTTCACGGCGCAGGCCTTCGACATCCTGCGCTACGCGCTCTGGTTTGCGTTTCTGCTCGGCCTGCTCAGGCCGGCCTTCCTGCAGCCTGAGCGGCGCCTGCCGCGCCTGCTCGCCGTGGTGGCGGGGGGGCTGATCGTGCTTTGCGCCCTGACCCTGGCCTGGCGCGCGCTGCGGGGCGAATACGAACTGGACAGTTCGCGCGCGGCCACGGCCCTGGCGCTGACGCTTCCCCTCTTCGGTCTCAT
>JAGWTS010000334.1 GCA_028868875.1 Burkholderiales bacterium
ACCACGCCGGCGTGCGACGAGGGGATCTCCATCGAGGCCTTGTCGCTCTCGACCGTGATCAGGCTTTGCTCGACCTGGACCGCATCGCCGGGCTTGACGAAGACCTCGATCACCGTGACCTCGGCGAAGTCGCCGATGTCTGGCACGAAGACCTCGACCGGAGCGCTTGCAGCGGCCGGCGCGGCCACGGCAGCCGCAGCCACCGGCGCGGGCGCAGCGGCAACCGGAGCCGGTGCGGCAGCGGCCGGAGCCGGAGCCGCGGCGGCCCCTGCAGCCTCGATCAGCAGCACGAGCGAGCCTTCGCTCACCTTGTCGCCGAGCTTGACCTTGAGCTCCTTCACGACCCCGGCATGCGACGACGGAATCTCCATCGAGGCCTTGTCCGATTCGACCGTGAGCAGCGACTGGTCGGCGGCGATCGTGTCGCCCGCCTTCACCAGAAGCTCGATGACTTCCACTTCCTTGAAGTCGCCGATGTCCGGCACCTTCACTTCGACCAACGCCATGGTTGTCGTCTCCGTTGTTTGTTGTGATCAGGCGTAAAGCGGGTTGAGCTTGTTGCCGTCGATGCCGTACTTGGCGATGGCCTCGGCCACCTTGGCCATCGGCACCGTTCCTTCCTCGGCCAGGGCGCGCAGCGCGGCGACGACGACGTAGTGGCGGTCGACCTCGAAATGCTCGCGCAGCTTGCTGCGGAAATCGCTGCGGCCGAAGCCGTCGGTTCCCAGCACCTTGAAGACGCGCCCCTTCGGGACGAAGGCGCGGATCTGGTCGGCGTAGACCTTCATGTAGTCGGTCGAAGCCACCACCGGACCGGCGTGCGGCCCCAACTGCTGGGTCACGAACGGGACCTGCGGCTCGGCCAGCGGATTGAGCAGGTTGTGGCGCTCGCAGGCCTGGCCGTCGCGCGCCAGTTCGTTGAAGCTCGGGCAGCTCCAGACGTTGGCCGAGACGCCCCAGTCGGCATCGAGCAGGTCGCGCGCCGCCTGCACTTCGCGCAGGATGGTTCCGCTGCCCAGCAGGTTCACGCGCGGCGTCTTCTTCGGCCCCTCCTCGAGCAGGTACATGCCCTTGATGATCTGCTCTTCGGTGCCGGCTTTCAGGCCCGGCATCGGATAGTTCTCGTTGAGCAGGGTGATGTAGTAGTAGACGTTGTCCTGCTTCTCGACCATGCGCTTCAGGCCGTAGTGCAGGATCACGCCCACCTCGTGCGCGAAGGTCGGGTCGTAGCTCACGCAGTTGGGAATCGTGCCGGCCAGGATATGGCTGTGGCCGTCCTCGTGCTGCAGGCCTTCGCCGTTGAGCGTGGTGCGCCCCGAGGTGCCGCCGAGCAGGAAGCCGCGCGCCTGCATGTCGCCGGCGGCCCAGGCCAGGTCGCCGATGCGCTGGAACCCGAACATCGAGTAGTAGATGTAGAACGGGATCATGATGCGGTTGTTCGTGGCGTACGAAGTCGCCGCCGCAATCCAGCTCGCCATGCCGCCGGGCTCGTTGATGCCTTCCTGCAGGATCTGGCCGTTCTTGGCTTCGCGGTAGTACATGACCTGGTCTTTGTCGACCGGGGTGTAGTTCTGGCCCTGCGGGTTGTAGATGCCGATCTGGCGGAAGAGCCCCTCCATGCCGAAGGTGCGCGCCTCGTCGACGAGGATGGGCACGACGCGCGGGCCCAGCGCCTGGTCGCGCAGCAGCTGCGTGAGGAACCGCACATAGGCCTGCGTGGTGCTGATCTCGCGCCCTTCGGCGGTCGCATCGAGCACGGCCTTGAAGGTCTCGAGCGACGGCACGGTGAAGCTCTCGTCGGCCTTGGGGCGGCGCTTGGGCAGGTAGCCGCCGAGGGCGGCGCGGCGCTCGTGCAGGTACTTCATCTCCGGCGTGTCGTCGGCCGGCTTGTAGAACGGGATCTTCGCCAGCTCGCTGTCGGGGATCGGGATGTTGAAGCGGTCGCGGAAGATGCGGATGTCGTCGTCGCTCAGCTTCTTCGCCTGGTGCACCGTGTTCTTGCCTTCGCCGGCGCTGCCCATGCCCCAGCCCTTGACGGTCTTGACCAGCAGCACCGTCGGGCTGCCGGTATGGCTGTTGGCGCGGTGGAAGGCGGCGTAGACCTTGGCCGCGTCGTGGCCGCCGCGGCGCAGGTGCCAGACGTCCTGGTCGCTCATCTTCGAGACCATCTCGAGGGTGCGCGGGTCGCGGCCGAAGAAGTTCTTGCGCACGAAGGCGCCGTCGTTCGCCTTGAAGGCCTGGTAGTCGCCGTCGAGCGTGTCGAGCATGATCTTGCGCAGCGCCCCGTCCTTGTCGCGCGCCAGCAGCGGATCCCAGTTGGCGCCCCAGATCAGCTTGATGACGTTCCAGCCCGAGCCGCGGAACTCGCCTTCGAGCTCCTGGATGATCTTGCCGTTGCCGCGCACCGGGCCGTCCAGGCGCTGCAGGTTGCAGTTGACGACGAAGATCAGGTTGTCCAGCCCCTCGCGCGCCGCCAGGCCGATGGCACCCATGCTCTCGGGCTCGTCCATCTCGCCGTCGCCCAGGAAGACCCAGACCTTGCGCTTCGAGGTGTCGGCGATGCCGCGCGCGTGCAGGTACTTCAGGAAGCGCGCCTGGTAGATCGACATCAAGGGGCCCAGGCCCATCGAGACGGTCGGGAACTGCCAGAATTCGGGCATGAGCTTCGGGTGCGGGTAGCTCGACAAGCCCTTGCCGCCGACCTCCTGGCGGAAGTGCAGCATCTGCTCTTCGCTGATCCGGCCTTCCATGAAGGCGCGGGCGTAGATGCCGGGAGCGCTGTGGCCCTGGATATAGAGCAGGTCGCCGCCGTGGTCTGGGCTCTCGGCGTGCCAGAAGTGGTTGAAGCCGGCCGCGAACATGTGCGCCAGCGAGGCGAAGCTGCCGATGTGGCCGCCGAGGTCGCCACCGTCGGCCGGGTGCAGGCGGTTCGCCTTGACGACGAGCGCCATCGCGTTCCAGCGCATGTAGGCGCGCAGCCGCCCTTCGAGTTCGAGGTTGCCGGGGCTGCGCTCTTCCTGGTCGGGCGGGATCGTGTTGACGTAGGCGGTGTTGGCCGAGAACGGGGTGTCGATCCCGGCGTAGCGCGCTTCCTCGATGAGCTGGCCGAGCAGGAAATGGGCGCGCTCGGGCCCTTCCTTCTCGATCACGGCGGCTAGGGCTTCGAGCCATTCGCGCGTCTCTTGGGCATCGGCGTCGTTGGCGGCTGCGCCCAGGAAGGATTCCGGCAATGCGGACATGGGTTCTGTCTCCTTTTGAAGGTGTGGCTTGCGGCGGGCGGAAGTTTCGCACAAGTCCGGAAAATTTCAAATAGTGCTTTCTCATCTCATAATATGAGATTACATGATTCGTCAGAGCCGGCACCGGCCCCGGATAATCGCCCGATGTCCCGCTCGCGACCTCATCTTCCCGGCGCTCCATCGCAATTTGCCGACGCACGCCGGCTGTTCGGACTGTGGTGGCGACGCCAGTCGCCGGCGCGCCAGGACCGTTTCGCGACGCTGGCCCCGCTCATCTCGGTGCTGCTGTTTCTCGCGGCCATCATCTCGGCGTTCTGGTACCTGCGCAACGAGGAAATCGAGCGCGAGACCGAATCGGTACGGCGTGACGCCGAGATCACCCAGCAGCAGATCGGCCTGCGCCTGATCCAGAACCAGGAACTGCTCACGCGCCTGGCGCGCGATGTGGTCGTGCGCGATGTCGACGCCGACGGCTTCGTCGATCAGGCGCGCGGCATTGCGAGCGCCCGGCCCGAAATCACCCGCCTGCTCTGGATCGACAACAACCGCAAGCTGCGTGCCGGCCTTTGGGGCCCGCTGTTCGAAGACGACGGCAGCGGCGATCCGGCGCGTCCCGACCCTTCGCTGCCGGCCGCTGGCAGCAGCGGCGAGCCCGAACTCGGATTTCGCGCCGCGCGCGCGAGCCGCCAGCCGGTCTATTCGGCGCAGTTCGTCGACTCGGTGGGTCAGCCGGTGTTCCAGCTCGAACTGCCGCTGGTCGAGCGCGGCAACTTCGCGGGCGTGATCGTGGCCGAGTACTCGGTCGGCGCGCTGCTGCGCAACTTCGTGCCCCCCGAGGTGTCGCGCCGCCACATGATCTCGATCGTCGACGACAAGGGGCGCGTGCTGGCGAGCACGGTGACGAGCCTGCCGGGGCAGACCCGCAGCAGCTCGCCGATCGTGCGCGACGCCCCGCTGACGCCGGCGCTCAACGGCCTGCTGCTGCGCGGCCAGGGCTTTCGCACCTCGATCGGCCTCATCAGCAACACCTTGTTCTGGATGGTCGTGGCGCTGTCGGTGCTGACGGTCTGGATGCTGCTGGGCACCTGGCGCCACATGCGCCGGCGTTCCCAGATCCAGAGCGCGCTCGTGCAGGAGACGAACTTCCGCCGGGCGATGGAGAACTCCATGCCCACCGGCATGCGCGCGCTCGACCTCGAAGGCCACATGACCTACGTCAACGCCGCGTTCTGCCAGATGACCGGCTTCGGCGAGTCCGAGCTGATGGGGCTGGCGCCGCCCTTTCCGTACTGGCCGGCCGACCGCATCGAGGAGAACAGCCGGCTGCTGCAGCAGGAACTGCAGGGCCGCAGCCCGGCCGGCGGCATCGAGGTCAAGATCATGCGCAAGGACGGCGCCGTCTTCGACGCCCGCATGTACGTCTCGCCGCTGATCGACCCCAGGGGCCAGCAGACGGGCTGGATGACGAGCGTCACCAACATCACCGAGGCCAAGCGCATCCGCGACCAGCTCTCGGCCTCGCACGAGCGCTTCACGACCGTGCTCGAAGGGCTCGACGCCTCGGTCTCGGTGCTCTCGGTCCAGCAGGGCGAACTGCTCTTCGCCAACCGCAGCTACAGGCTCTGGTTCGGCGGCGACGCGCGCGGCCACGGCCTGCTCGCCGGCGGTGCCGCCGTGGCGCCCTTCGGGCCTTCGTCGAACGACGACGACGTCGACAATCTCTCGGGTCTGCCGGCGCAGGCGCTGACCGAGGCCAATTCACACCCACGCGAGGTCTACGTCGATTCGCTGCAGAAATGGTTCGACGTGCGCGCGCGCTACCTGCAATGGACCGACGGACGGCTCGCGCAGATGCTCATCGCCACCGACATCACCTCGCGCCTGCGCGCCGAGGAGCAGGCGGCGCAGCAGGCCGAGAAGGCGCAGGTGACGAGCCGCCTCGTGACGATGGGGGAGATGGCGTCTTCGGTCGCGCACGAACTCAACCAGCCGCTGACTGCCATCACGAACTACTGCAACGGCATGGTCTCGCGCGTGAAGGCGGCGACGATCGAGCAGGACGACCTGATCGCGGCGCTGCAGAAGACGGCGCGCCAGGCCGAGCGCGCGGGCCAGATCATCCACCGCATCCGCGCCTTCGTGAAGCGCAGCGAGCCGCAGCGCCAGGAAGCCGATGCGCGCCAGATCGTGGAGGACGCGGTCGAACTCGCCGGGATCGAACTGCGCCGGCGCAACGTCGCAATCCACACCTACGTCGCCCAGCGCCTGCCGCCGCTGCTGGTCGACCCGATCCTGATCGAGCAGGTCGTGCTCAACCTGCTGAAGAACGCGGCCGAGGCCATCGACGGCGCGGCGCTGGCGCCGGCGCGCCGCCACATCGAGCTGCGCGTGGTGCCGCGCCACACGCCGGACGAAGGCGGCGTGATCGAGTTCAGCGTCACCGACATGGGCCCGGGCATCAAGGATGAAGTCATCGGCCGGCTGTACGAGGCCTTCTTCTCCACCAAGGCCGAAGGCCTGGGCATTGGCCTGAGCCTGTGCCGCACCATCGTGGAGTCGCACCGGGGCCGGATGCGGGCGCAGAACCTCTACAATGGGGCGCTCATCGTCGGATGCCGCTTCTCGTTCACCTTGCCGGTGGAGTTGCCGCACCGCACCGACGGGGGCCCGGCGGCGCTCAGCACGGCGACTGACCTTCTGCCGGCTGAAACCCAGATCACCTCCAACTCGACGGGCCACTGACCGCCCCACCCCCCGCATGAGTCTGATCCCGAAAAAAGGCACCGTGTACGTGGTCGACGACGACGAGGCCGTGCGCGATTCGCTGCAATGGCTTCTGGAAGGCAAGGACTACCGCGTCAAGTGCTTTGACTCCAGCGAGTCCTTCCTGTCGCGCTTTGACCCGCGCGAAGTGGCCTGCCTGATCGCCGACATCCGCATGGACGGCATGAGCGGCCTGGAACTGCAAGACCGCCTGCTGGAGCGCAAGAGCCCGCTGCCCATCGTCTTCATCACCGGCCACGGTGACGTGCCCATGGCCGTGAACACCATGAAAAAAGGCGCCATGGATTTCATCCAGAAGCCTTTCAAGGAAGAAGAGCTGTTGGGTCTGGTCGAGCGCATGCTCGAACAAGCCCGCGACGCCTTTGCCGAATACCAGCAAGCGGCCAGCCGCGATGCACTGCTGTCCAAACTGACGGGCCGCGAGTCGCAGGTGCTCGAGCGCATCGTCGCCGGCCGCCTGAACAAGCAAATTGCCGACGACTTGGGCATCAGCATCAAGACCGTGGAAGCACACCGCGCCAACATCATGGAAAAGCTGGGTGCCAACACGGTGGCCG
>JAGWTS010000335.1 GCA_028868875.1 Burkholderiales bacterium
CGCGCTGGGCGTCGTCGGCCGCGCAGCGCTCGAGCACCGCCTCGGCCGCCCCCTTGAGCGCGTGCCAGGCCGCGCCATCGACCGCGTAGACGCCTTCGCTGAAGCGGGTGGCTGGATCGAAAGGCCGGAACTGCGTCCGCACCGGCGCCGGTGCGCTCGCCGCGGCATCGGCCCGGTACGCCGCCAGCACCGCCAGGTCGAGCGGATCCTGCGACGCGTCGTCGCTGGCCAGCGCCGCGGCGCGCAGCACCTGCGCCGCATCGGTCGCGGCCAGCGTGCGCACGCCGGCGACCGTCAAGGTGTTCTGCGTCAAGGTGCCGGTCTTGTCGGACAGCAAGGTGTCCATCGCCGCCGCCTCTTCCACCGCGGGCAGCCGCGTGACGAGCACGCCCTGCTTCGCCAGCTGGGTGCTGGCGACGGCCGTCGCCAGCGTGTAGGTCGCGGGCAAGGCCACCGGCACGGAGGCGACGAGCAGCATGAGCGCGAACACGACGGTATCGCCCAGCGGCAGGCCGTGCATCGCGCCGTAGGCGACGACGAGGCCGACGAGCACGAGGTCGAGCGCGACCAGGCGTTCGACGATCGAGAAGATCGTGCGCTGCATGTGGCTGGGCGCGGCGGACGTGCGCACGAGCTCCGCCGTGCGGCCGAAGTAGGTGCGCGCACCGGTTGCGCTGACCTCGCCGCTGGCCTCGCCCTGGCGCACGAGCGAGCCGGTGTACGCGGGACGCCCGGGGCCCGCGTCGACCGCCAGCGATTCGCCCGTGAGTGCCGACTGGTCGAGCGCGACCGCGCCGTCGAACAACGTCAGGTCGGCCGGAACGATGTCGCCCGCGCGCAGGTGCACGAGGTCGCCGGGCACGAGCTGCGCGGCGGGCAGGACGCTCCACCGGGCGTCGCGCAGCACGCGCGCGTTGACCTGCAGCTGGCGCCGCAGCAGGGCCAGGGCGTCCTGGGCGCGCCGCTCCTGCAAAAAGGCGACGCTGGCGTTGAAGGCGAGCAGGAAGAGGATGACCAGCGCCTCCTGGCGCCGTCCGAGCCCGAGCTGCAGCGCGATCACCGCCTCCAGCATCCAGGGCACCGGGCCCCAGAGCTTGGCGAGCAATTGGCGCCAACGAGGCGTGCGGACTTCGTCGATGGCGTTGGCGCCGAAGGCCTGCAGACGGCGCTGCGCCTCGGCTGTGGCAAGGCCCGTGCTGCGATCGGTGGCCGGCAGCGGCGCAGCGGCAGTGGCTGGCGTTGCGGCGGCGGCGCTGACGGGGGCGCTCATGGGGGCGCGAAGCCGTCCTGCGGCGCCGGACCGGGCGCCTCGCCGCCGGCGGGAGCGGCCTCGCGGGCTGGGCTCGCCGGGGCGAAGAACCGTTGCCGAATCTCTGCCGCCAGCCGTTCTCCGCCCGCCACCGAACTGCGCTCGGCCCTTTCCAGCACCTGCCAGAAATAGCGGTAGCTCGCGCGGTCGTGCAAACGGTCGCGGTGGCGGATCGGGGCCCAGCCCGCGCCCTGGGCGGCGACGAGGATCTCGCCCGCCTGGTCGACCTCGGCAGCAGATGGCGCGAAGGCCTCGACGATGGGACGGATCTGCGCCGGATGAATGCTCCACATCCGCGTGTAGCCGAATTCGCGGCTGGCGCGCTCGGCCGCGTGGCGCAGCGCGGCGGCATCCTTCAGCTCGGTGACGACGCAATGCGAAGCCACCTTGCCGCGGCCGTGGCAGGCGGCAGCGATCTCGAGCTTGGCGCGCACGACCAGCGGATGCTCGAACTGGCCGGTCACGCCCATCGCCGATTGCGGAATCGCACCACGGTGCGCCGAGACGAAATCCATCAACCCGAACGAAAGCGATTCGAGCCGAGGGTGCGCCGCCAGGGCGTCGACTTCGCGCAAGGCGCCGTGGGTCTCGACCAGGGCGTGGAGCGGGATTTTCCGGCCGATGGCGTGGCGGCTCGAAGCCTCGTCGACGGCAGTGGCGGCGCGCTGGAAATCGGCGACGCCGCGCGGCTTCGGGATCATCAGGTAGGCCAGGCGCGGGCCGGCACGGGCCACGAGCAGGTCCACCACGTCCTCGAAACGCCGGTGCCCGGCCGGCTGGACCCGGGCGCCGACGCGGCCGAAGCGGTTGGCCTCGCCGTTGACGAGCTCGGCGATCAAGGCCGCGTGTTCGAGTTCGCCGCCCACCGGCGCGCCGTCTTCGCCGTCGAGCGTGACGTCGAACACCGGCCCGAGTTCGGCCTGCAGCGCCAGGCTCTTGCGCATGCGTTCCTCGACGCCGCTGTAGTGGTCGCAGACGGGCAGCTGCGGGGCCTGAAGTTCGTCGGGATCGAACAAGGCTGCGCGCGGGTGGACGAGGGCGGGGGTGGACATCGGGAGGGGGCTCGAGAGATCGAGGGCAGGGCGTGGGCGAAGGCCACAGCGTAACGCCAGTTGCCACGCGGCGGCGCTAGCATGCGGGCCTCGATGCAGCCACCGCACCCGCCATGAACACCACCCGCCTCGCCCCGGTGCACTTCGCCGGCGTCACCTACAACAGCCTGGCCGGCCAGGGCGTGATCGTCACCGGCGGCGCCGGCGGCATCGGCGCCGACATCGTGCGCGCCTTCGCGGCCCAGCGCTGCCGGGTCGGCTTCATCGACCGCGATGCCGCGGCCGGCCGGGCGCTGGCGCAGGACGTCCCGGGGGCGGTCTTCGAGCCCTGCGACGTGACCGACGTGGCGGCGATGCAGGCCGCGATCGCGAAGCTTCAGGCGGCGGTGGGCGGCGTCGACGTGCTCGTCAACAACGTCGCCCACGACGAGCGCCACCGCATCGACGAGATCACGCCCGAGTACTTCGACCAGCGCATCGCCGTCAACCTGCGGCCGCATTTCTTCGCCACCCAGGCGGTGCTGGCCTCGATGCGAGCGCGCGGCGGGGGCAGCATCGTCAACATCGGCTCGGGCTCGTGGAAGAACAAGACGCCCAACCTGCCGATCTACGCCAGCGCCAAGGCGGCGATGCTGGGCTTGACGCGCTGCCTCGCGCGCGACCTCGGGCGCGACGGCATCCGCGTCAACTGCATCGTTCCGGGCTGGACCATGACCGAACGCCAGCTCGCGCTCTGGGTCGACGAAGCCGGCGAACGCGCGATGGACGAGAACCACTGCATTCCCGGGCGCATCGTCGGCGCCGACATCGCCCACATGGCGTTGTTCCTCGCCGCCGACACGGCGCGCATGATCACCGCCCAGGAATTCGTCGTCGACGCCGGCTGGGCATGAAACGAAGCCGCCCCGTGAAGGGGCGGCTTCGTGGCTTCATCGAGCGGCCGCCGCGGAACCGGCTTCGCCGGGCCGCAGGCGGCGCCCCCTGGGGGGAGCGCCGAAGGCGCTACGGGGGGGTCAAATCAAATGCTTGACGCCGTCCTGCTCGCCGAGCAGTTCGGCCAGCGTCTTGTCGATGCAGGTGCGCGAGAACTCGTCGATCGCCAGGCCTTCGACGAGCTGGTATTCGCCGCCGGCGCAGGTGACGGGGAAGCCGAACATCACGTCCTTCGGGATGCCGTACTGGCCGTCGCTGGCAATGCCCATCGTCACCCATTCGCCGTTCGTGCCCAGCGCCCAGTCACGCATGTGGTCGATCGCGGCGTTGGCGGCGGAGGCCGCCGACGACAGGCCGCGCGCCTCGATGATCGCGGCGCCGCGCTTGCCGACGGTGGGCAGGAACACGTCCTTGTTCCAGGCCTGGTCGTTGATCATGTCCTTGACCGAGGCGCCGTCGACGGTCGCGAAGCGGTAGTCGGCATACATCGTCGGCGAATGGTTGCCCCAGACCGCGAGCTTGCGGATCGAGGCCACCGGCCGGCCGATCTTGGCCGCGACCTGGCTCAGCGCACGGTTGTGGTCCAGGCGCAGCATCGCCGTGAAGTTGCGGCGCGGCAGGTCGGGCGCGCTCTTCATCGCGATGTAGGCGTTGGTGTTGGCCGGGTTGCCCACCACCAAGACCTTGACGTTGCGGCTCGCCACCTCGTTGAGCGCCTTGCCCTGGGCGATGAAGATGGCGCCGTTGACGGCCAGCAACTCGGCGCGCTCCATGCCGGGACCGCGCGGACGCGAGCCCACGAGCAGCGCGTAGTCGACGTCCTTGAACGCGGCCTTCGGGTCGCTGTAGGCCTGCATGCCGGCAAGCAGCGGGAAGGCGCAGTCGTCGAGTTCCATCATCACGCCCTTGAGCGCCTTCTGGGCCTTTTCGTCGGGGATTTCCAGCAGTTGCAGGATCACCGGCTGGTCCTTGCCCAGCATTTCGCCCGAGGCGATACGGAACAGCAGGGCATAACCGATCTGGCCGGCGGCGCCGGTGACGGCGACACGAACGGGCTTCTTGCTCATGGGGAAGACTCCTGGACGAGTGGTTTCAAGGCGAATCCGCGATTCTAGCGGCGCCAGGCTGACACAACTCTTATGTCTTATGTAAGACAATGGGGTCATGGTCGATGCCGCACTCGCCGATCCCGCCCCGCTGTTCAGCCCGCTGTACCAGCAGATCAAGACGCTGCTGATGCGCAGCCTGCAGGCGGGCGACTGGAAGCCGGGCGAGGTGATTCCGAGCGAGATCGAACTCGCCGCGCGCTTCAAGGTGAGCCAGGGCACGGTGCGCAAGGCCATCGACGAACTCGCCGCCGAGAACCGGCTCGTGCGGCGCCAGGGCCGAGGCACCTTCGTGGCCACCCACGCCGAGGCGACGACGCGCTACCGCTTCCTTCGCCTGACGCCCGATGCCGGTGCCGGCGCGACGCTGCAGCGCCGCCTCATCGATTGCCGCCGCATGCGCGCGCCGCCCGACATCGCCTCCGCACTCGGCCTCGGGCCGGGCGAAGCCGCACTCCAGTTGCGCCGGCTCCTGCTCGACGAGGAGCGGCCGGTGGTGTTCGACGACATCTGGTTGCCGGCGCCGCTGTTCAAGGGCCTCACGACCGAGAAGCTTTCCGGCTATCGTGGGCCGATGTACGGCTTGTTCGAGACCGAGTTCGGCCTGCACATGATCCGGGCCGAGGAAAAGATCCGCGCCGTCGCCGCCGGGGCCGAGGAAGCGCAGTGGCTGGCCCAGCCCGAAGGCGCGCCGCTGCTCTCGGTGGAGCGCTTGTCGTTCACCTACGGCGACAAGCCGGTCGAGTTGCGGCGCGGCCTGTACCAGACCGACCACCATCACTATCGGAACGAATTGAGTTGAAGCCGCGCGCAGTTCCGTGTAAGCCTGTTGCGTTGCAATAAAATCTTTCGAGAGTGACCGAGTCATGATCCCGCCGCGCCAGCGGCGGCCCCACAAGGACAACAAACATGCCCAGCTCCCCCCGCCCGGTCTACCGCAACATCCACATCACCGATCTCCGCAGCTACCGGCTGCCACTGGCGGGTCTCGTCTCGATCCTGCACCGCGTGAGCGGCGCGCTGTTGTTCCTGCTGCTGCCTTTCGTGATCTGGCTGTTCGACAACAGCGTCAGCTCGGAGGCGTCCTATGACGGCTTCACCAGCGCCTTTGCGGTCGGCATCGGGTTCGTCCCGGCGTGGTTCGTCAAGCTCGTCGTCCTCGCCCTGATCTGGGCCTTTCTGCACCACCTCATCGCCGGCCTGCGCCACCTGTGGATGGATGCCACCCACAGCGTGAGCAAGGAGCAGGGACGCAGCTCGGCCATCGTCACGCTGGTCTCGAGCCTCGCGCTCACCGTCCTGCTCGGCGCCAAGCTGTTCGGCCTCTACTGAAAGCCCCCCAAGATGAGCCAAGACTTCGGAACCAAGCGACTCGTCGTCGGCGCCCATTACGGCCTCCGCGACTGGCTCGTGCAGCGCGTCAGCGCGGCGCTCATGGCCTTGTTCACCCTCGTGCTGCTGGGCCAGCTGCTGGCGCCCGGCCCGTTCGGCTACGACCGCTGGGCCGGCATCTTCGCGGCGCAGTGGATGAAGCTGTTCACCCTCGTCGTGATCGTCGCGCTGGCCTGGCATGCCTGGGTCGGCATTCGCGACATCTGGATGGACTACATCAAGCCGGTGGGCCTGCGCCTGGCGCTGCAGGTGGCCAGCATCGTCTGGCTCGTCGGCTGCGCCGGCTGGGCGATCCAAGTGCTCTGGAGACTGTAGAGAAAACATGACAACCGCATCGATCTCCAAGCGACGCTTCGACGTCGTCATCGTCGGCGCCGGCGGCTCCGGCATGCGCGCTTCGCTGCAGCTCGCGCGCGCCGGCCTCAACGTGGCCGTGCTGAGCAAGGTCTTCCCGACCCGCTCGCATACCGTGGCCGCGCAAGGCGGCATCGGCGCCAGCCTGGGCAACATGGCCGAAGACAACTGGCACTACCACTTCTACGACACCGTCAAGGGCGGCGACTGGCTCGGCGACCAGGACGCGATCGAGTTCATGTGCCGCGAGGCGCCCCGGGTCGTCTACGAGCTCGAGCATTTCGGGATGCCCTTCGACCGCAACCCCGACGGCACGATCTACCAGCGCCCCTTCGGCGGCCACACGGCCAATTACGGCGAGAAGCCGGTGCAGCGCGCCTGCGCCGCCGCCGACCGCACCGGCCACGCGATGCTGCACACGCTGTACC
>JAGWTS010000336.1 GCA_028868875.1 Burkholderiales bacterium
GGCCGCGACGCCGGCGGCGCGCAGGCGGCGCGAGGCCTCGAAGCTGTCTTCGACAGTCGAGGTCGGTTCCATGTCGAGGTACTCGACCACCGGCCAGGGCGTGTGGGCATCGTGGCTGCGCGCCAGATGGCGCTGCATCAGCGAGCGGATGCCGCCGTTGTCGGGCATGACGAGCACGCGCTCGACGCCCAGGCTGCGCGCCGCCGACAACACCCGCAGCACGATGTTGACGCGGTCGGCCGTCTGCAGGTTGCTGGCGTTGGCGATGATGCGCCGGATGTCGCGCGCCGACACCGGGTTGGCGATGAGGCCGATCGTGGTCATGGCCGGGTGCATTGCATCGGCCGTGCCGGTTTGCGGCGCGAAGGGCGAAACCGCGGGTTAACGATCAGGAAACGGGGCGATCAAGGGCGGCAGAGGCTTGGAGTCAGGCGGCGACTGCGGTCCGCGAGCCCTCGATGCGGGTTGCGGCCGATACCGGACGGTGACAGCCGTCACGCCGACGCGGGGCATGAGTGACAGGTGTCACGGCCAGCGGGCGCTTGCGTGGACTTGCTTCGGCCTTCTATGCGGAGTGCCCACTGCTCCGCTCTTCGGTCCAGCCCTCGACAATGACAGGCTCAGAGCTCAGTGGCTGCAGATGCCGAACACGGTGTCGAATCGCCTCAGGGCGCCAGCCATCAGCTTGGTGTGGCCCGTACCCCAGGGATGCGGTCGCGCATTGCGCTCGCGCCAGTCAAAGGACTTGGGCTGATGCGTCAGCAGGTAGCCGGTTTCGCCCTTGGCGCCGGGCGCCGCGATCGCGAACGGGTTGTCGGCGTGGCGCTCGGCATGGGTCATCGGGAAGCCCACGACGATGCCCGTGCGTTCGGCAAAGGCTTTGGTTGAGATCACCAGCATCGGATGATCGTCGGGCATTTCTTCGCCGACCGCAGGGTTGTACTGGATGAAGATGATTTCGGCCCGCTCGGGCACCCAGAGGGCGGACTTACGCGTCGCCATCGGCAAACGCCTCCATGCCCACCGCCGAACCTGCCATCGCTTCGCCGCCGTGCTTGCTCGGATCGAAGGCTGCGAGCATCTCGTCCAGCGTGGGCTCGGTTTCGGTCTCGATGACGATGCGACCAGGCTTCACCGTGACACGCACCGGCGAGCCCTCGGCGACGCCGGCGGTCTTGGCCATGGGCTTCGTGAGCCGCAACGCGAGGCCGTTGCCCCAGGCGCTGATCTGTGCCGTCGACGTACTCATGTGGCCACTCCGAATTGTTGGCACGAATGTATCAACATCTCGGCATCGTGTCAACATTTGTCGATACGCCTGTCGAATGGCTGCGACCCCGATTCGATCGGAGTTGACGGGATCAGCTTCGACAAGCGGCTTCGTCGTCGGAAATGTCATCAGGAAGCGCAGCCGGACGCAGCGCCGCAACCGATGCGGTTCGGCACCCGAGCGAACCGCAAGCGGCCCGCGTCACTCCACCCCGCCTGCCTGCTGATTCGGCGAAACGATGCCCCACCGGTGCATGCGCCGATAAAGCGTCATGCGCGACAAGCCCAGCTGGCGCGCCACGGCGCTGACGTTCCATTGCGCCGCGCGCAGGTACTGCAGCAGCAGCACCGCCTCGGGCGGGTGCTCGCCGCCCTGCTGCCAGGCCGAGGCCGGATGCGCGGCGCGTTGGTCGGCGTCGGGCGCCGGCGCAGACGCGCCGGCGAGCAGGTCGTCCGGCAGATCCTCGATCTCGATGACGCCACCGCTGCACACGGCGCGGGCGTAGTCGAGCACGTTGCGCAACTCGCGCAGGTTGCCGGGCCAGCGGTGGGCTTGCAGCGCGGCGCGCGCGGCGGGCGACAACTGCGGCGCCGCGGCTTCTTGCCCTGCGGCGGATTCCGAAGCCCCGTCCGCCTCCGCCCCGGCCGCGAGCAGGCGCGCGATCACCCAGTCGAGGTCGCGCCGCTCGCGCAGCGGCGGCAGCTGGATCTGGGCCCCGTTCAGGCGGTAGTAGAGGTCGTCGCGGAAGCCGCCGGCGCGCACCAGCGCCGGCAGGTCGCGGTGGGTGGCGGCGACGACGCGCAGGTTCACCGGCAAGGGCTTCGTCGCCCCCACCGGCAGCACCTCGCGCTCGGCGAGCACGCGCAGCAGGCGCGACTGCATCTCGCGCGGCATGTCGCCGATCTCGTCGAGGAACAGCGTGCCGCCGTCGGCTTCCTGGATCAGCCCGCGCTTGCCCTTGCCGCTGGCGCCCGAGAAGCTGCCGGGCAGATGGCCGAAGAGTTCGCTCTCGATCAGCGACTCGGGGATCGCCGCGCAATTCACCGCGACGAAGGGCCGGTTGCGGCGCCCGCTGCTTTCGTGCAGCGCCTTGGCGAAGAACTCCTTGCCGCTGCCGGTCTCGCCCGTGAGCAGCACGCTCACCGACGAGTTGGCGAGCCGCGCCGCGCGCTCGATCTGGCGGTCCAGCGCCGGGTCGCCGCCCGACAAGGCGGCCAGCGGCGCCGGCAGCGGGCGCTCGGCGCGCGCCGCCAGTTGCGGCGCCGCCGATGGCAGCGGCGCCGGCGGCGTGGCCTGCATGAAGAGCAGGCGCCCGCTGCGCGCCACGGTGAGGGCGCGCTGGTCCGAAGGGCGGAAGGGCACGAAGCGGCCCAGGTCTTCGAAGCGCGCCTCGAACAGGCGCTCGAAGGGCTGGCCGATCAGCGGCAAGGCCTGGGCCTCGGACTCGAGCAGCAACTGGGCCGCGCGGTTGTGGCCGATGACGCGCCCGGCGGCGTCCAGCGCGAGCAGGTAATGCGGGTTCACGTCGACGAATTCGGCCGAGGGGCCCAGGCGCAGGATCCAGTCGCGGCGGTAGCGCTGCAGGAAGTTGGCGTTGGCGATGAGGCCGGCATACATCTGCACCAGCTGCAAGGCCAGGTGCTGGCTGTCCTTGTTGTGCGGCGAGCTCAGCGCCGAGATGTCGAGCACCGCGGCCAGCCGCCCCTGCGGGTCGAACACCGGCGCCGTGGTGCAGGTCAGCGGAATGTGGGTGGCGTCGAAATGGTCGTCCAGGTGCACCGTCAAGGCCTGGCCGGTGGCGATGGCGGTGCCGACGCCGCAGGTGCCGGCGCGCTCCTCGCTCCAGTCGGCGCCCAGGTACAGGCCGGCCCGGCGCAGGCTGTGCTCGTTCGAGAGGTCGCCGATGAAGTCGACCGTGACGCCGCGGGCATCGGTCAGCAGCAGGCAGTAGCCCATGCCGGCGACCTGCTGGTACAGCGTCTCGAGGCCGTGGCGCGCGATATGCAGCAACTCCTCGACGCGCTCCTGGTGCTCGCGCAACTGGTGGCCGGGCAGGATCAGCGGCTCGCACATGCGCGTCGGGTCGAGCCGGTGCTGCTGCACGCAGCGCGTCCAGCTCTCGCGGATTACGGCGTCGCGTCCACCCTGCGAAGGCGGCAGGCGGCCTTCGGCGGCCACCCGGACCACGTCCTGGATGTGTTCGCGCTGGCGCCATTGCATCTGCTGCTGCATGCACGGTCTCCTGGCGCCTTCGCGGCGCGGTGGGGCCGCTCGCGACAGCGCCGGCCTCTTGTTCGAAGGCGCGAGCGTAACGCGCCGGGGCATCGCGGTCGAGCCGTGGGCGCGCTCCAGCGCCGGACTCGGCCGCGGCAGGCTGCGTCGGCCGGCGCGCTAGAGTGGACGCTCTGCCACCGCCCGCGAGCCCGGCCATGCCCCCTGCCCCCCTCGTCCTCATCCACGGCGCCTGGGGCGGCGCCTGGATCTGGCGCCGCATCCTCGCGCCGCTGCGCGCGGCGGGCCACGAAGTCCACGCCGTCACGCTGACGGGAGACGGCGAGCGCGCCCACCTGCGCCGGCGCGAGATCCGGCTCGCCGACCACATCGCCGACGTCGTCGCCCTGGTCGAGGCCGAGGAGCTCGCGGGCGCCGTGCTCGTCGGCCACAGCTACGGCGGCATGGTCGCCACCGGCGCCGCCGACCGCCTGCTGCAGCGCCGCGCGAACGCCGTGCACGGCCTGGTCTACGTCGACGCGATGGTGCCGCTGCCCGGCGAAGGCTGGGGCCAGAAGCATGCGCCCGAGATCGTCGCCGCGCGCACCGCCGCGGCCGAGGCCAACGACTGGGCGCTGCCGCCGCCGGACCCGGCCGACTTCGGCCTCGCCGGCGCCGACCGCGACTGGCTGCTGCGGCGCCAGGTGCCGCATCCCTTCGGACCTTACCGCGACGCGCTCGATTTCGACGCCGAACGCTGGGCCCGGCTGCCGCGCGCCTTCATCGACTGCACGGCGCCGGCCTACCCGACCATCGCCGCGATGCGCACGCGCGTGCGCGCCCTGCCCGGCTTCGAGGTCATCGAGATCGCGACCGGGCATTGCCCGATGGTGAGCGCGCCGCAGGAACTGGTGGCGCAGCTGCTGGCGCTGGCGCGCCGCGCTGCCGCGCTCAAGCGCCCCTGAAGCGGCCGAGCGCGGCGTCGACCATGGCCTCGGCGCTGCCGGATTCGGCGTGGCAGCGGCGCAGCCACTGGGCGTCGTTGCCTTCCTGGACGGTGCGGTACAGGTGGTCGAGCGCAGCCTCGCCCTCGAGCTGCTCGGCCTGGGGCTGGACGTGGCGCAGCGTGGCGAGGATGTCTTCACGCAGCGACATCGCCTCGTAGCTGCGCGGATGCACCACCGTGCCGTCGAGGCCGAAGCGGCAGGCCTGGAAGCGGTTGTAGGTGTAGACGAGGTAGTCGCTCTCGGTGGGCGGGTCTTCGCGCCGTTCGAGCAGCCAGGCGCACAAGGCCTGCAGATAGCCGGCGAGCGCAGCGGCGCGTTCCACGTCCAGCGGCGTGTCGCACACGCGCAGCTCGATCGTGCCGTACTCGGGCTTGGGCCGGATGTCCCAGTAGAAGTCCTTCATGCTCTTGACGATGCCGGTGCGCTCCATCGCGGCGAAGAAGCCCGATTCGAACTCGCGCCAGTCGAGCACGAAAGGCGCGCGCCCGCTCAACGGAAAGGCGAAGACCGAGTTCAGGCGCGCCGAGCTGAACAAGGTGTCCTCGCCCTGCACGAAGGGCGAGGACGCCGAGAGCGCGATGAAGTGCGGCACGTAGCGGCTGAGCGAATGCAGCAGGAACATCGCGTCGTCGCCCGAGCGGCAGCCCACGTGCACGTGCTGGCCGAAGATCGTGAACTGGCGCGCGAGGTAGCCGTACAGCGCCGAGACCTCGACGAAGCGCGGCTTGTCGAAGATGCGGCGCTCGCTCCAGTGCTGGAACGGATGGGTGCCGCCGCCGCAGACGCCGACGTTGAGCCGGTCGCCCGCGCGCACCAGCGCGTCGCGGATCTGGCGCAGCTGGTCCAGCAATCCGGCGTGGCCGCGCTGCACCGTAGTCGAGACCTCGATCATGCTTTCGGTGATCTCGGGCACGACGTTGCCGGGAAACGGCTTGCGCCCGAGCAGGGCCAGCATGTCGGGGCTGGTGTCGACGAGGTCGTGGTCGCTCAGCGAGACGAGCTGCAGCTCGAGCTCGACGCCCAGCGTCAGGGCCTCGGATCGGGCGAAGGCTTCGAGCGGCATCAAGGCCTCCTGGCGCCGGCCGTGGCCTCGCCGGCGCACTTCAACGCGAACTGGGTGATGGCCGGGCCCACGAGCTCGAGGGCGAGCGTGGCCGCGGCGAGCGCGGCGAACTGGCCGACGAGGTCGATGCCCAGCGGGTGCCCCTGCTCCATCAACAGCAGCAGGAAGACCGAAGTCGGCGCCAGCGCGAGGCCCGAGAGAAAGCCCTTGCGCCACGACACGCCCGAGAGATGCGCGAACAAGGTGACGCCCAGCGTCTTGGTGAGCAGGCGCGCGCCGACGAGGGCCGCCGCGAGCCCGATGCCTTCCGCCATGCGCGAGGCGTCGAGCCTCGAGGCGATGTAGACGAAGAGGAAGACGACGAGCACGTCGCCGAGGGCGCCGAAATTGCGCTGGGCGCGGCTGAAGACGACGCGCCGGTGGCGCGCGACGAGGCCGAAGGCGAGCGCCGCCACCACCGGCGAGTAATGCATCGCATGGGCGAGCGCCACCAGCAGCAGCACGCCGAGGGCGAAGGCCACGGTGGCGTCGCTGCCGGGCTCGACGACGCGGCGCTGCAACGCCGGCACCGCGAGCCCGAAGGCGCAGCCCAGCCCGACCGAGACCGCCACGACGACGAGGCTGTTGGACGCCGCCTGCCAGACGCTGCCCGAGCTCTGGAAGGTCCAGATGCCGACCACGACCTTGAACGCGAAGACCGCGAGCAGGAAGTTGATGGCGGTGAGGTGCAGCAGCCGTTCGGTGACCTGGCCCGAGCAGCGCCGCTCGTTGACGACGCGCATCACCGTGACCGGCGAGGTCGACATCGCGAGCGCGGCCAGCAGCATGCTCATCAGCGGCTCGATGCCCCCGGCGCGGGCCAGCGCGAACACGGCCACCAGCGTCGCCAGCGCCTCGAGCACCCCGCTCGCGACGAGCCAGGGGTTGGCGCGCAGCCACAACAAATTGATGCGGTAGCCGAACTCGAACAGCACGAGGCCGAAGGCGACGT
>JAGWTS010000024.1 GCA_028868875.1 Burkholderiales bacterium
CAGCAGCTCGTGCACGGCCTGGTTGGCTTCCAGCAGCGTGCGCTGCGGCTGGCGGAAGAGCTGCGATTCCAGCTCGTCGAGTTGGCGCTCGGCGAGCCAGGGTGAGCCGTCGGGCAAGGTGTTGAGGGCGCGCAGCGATTCGCGGAACACGCCGGGCAGCCACCAGGGCCGGAAGCTCGGGCGCAGGCTGGGCGCGGCGTCCTGCGGCAGTTGCGGGCCCTGGTCGATGACGGTCCAGCCCTGCGCCGCCAATTGCTGCAGGAAAGGTCGCTCGACTTCGGTGTATTCGCTCATCGCCGTGCCCGGGCGTGTGCACCGGCCCTCAGCCTGGCACGGCCTGCCAGTCTTCGACCTTCAGGCCCGGCACTCGCTCGAACTCGCGCAAGTTATGCGTCACCAGCGTCAGCCCGCGCGAGCGGGCATGGGCGGCGATGAACAGGTCCTGGCTGCCGATGGGGGTGCCGGCCCGCTCCAGCGCGACGCGGATGTCGGCATAGTGCGCGTCGGCCGGCTCGTCGAAGGGCAGCACCACCAGCGCCGCCAGCAGCTGCTCCACCCGCTGCGTGAGCAGCGCCGAGCCCTTGCGCTGCGCACCAAAGCGCAGTTCGCAGGCGACGACGATGCTGGTGCACAACGCATCGGGCGCCTGCGCGGCCAGCCGCCCGGCCAGCGGCCCGCCCGGGTTGCGGATCAAGTCGGACAGCGCATTGGTATCCAGCATCCAGGCCGGATCGGCCATCAGAGGTCGGGCCGCTGCTGGGGCGGCAGGTCTTCCACCTCGGGCAGGCCTTCGTCGAGCGGCGTCCACGACGCCAGCAAGTCCAGCAGCCGGTTCTTGCGGATGGGCGTGAGGATGAGGCGGTCGCCTTCCTTGCGCATCAGCACCTCGGTGCCTTCCAGCTCGAATTCACGCGGGATGCGCACGGCCTGGTTGCGGCCGTTGCGGAACAGCGAGGCATGGCGCTCGGTCACGGCGGGCTCCTGGGGATCAGGTGGCATATGTTTCAGCATATGCCATCGACACGGCGACCGTCAAGCCGGGGCGCCGAAGCGGCCGCGGTCAGCCGCCGAGGGGTTCGTACACGTCGACCTGGGTGTCGGGAAGTTCCGCGAGGGCAGCTTCGATGACCAGCCGGACATCGGGCCACGCGAGGCCCCCCAGGCCAGCGCCCAGGGCGGGAATGGCGATGGAGCGCACACCCTGCTCAACAATGAAACTGCGCAGGTCGGCCAGACCCGCCGTCACCCAGGGCAAGCGCGAAGGCTGGCGCCAGTGCTGCTTGGTGGGGAAGTTGACGATCCAGCGTGGGCCGTCCGGCTCACCCGTTTCGGTGACGAAGACGCGGCCCACCTGCACCTCACCCTCCCGGCAAGCCGCGGCATAGAGGCGGAAGTTCAGATCGAAGCGCTGCTTGAAAGCCAGCGCGATGCCCTTGCCCATGACGCCCACCGTGTTGATGGCGTTCGCCAAGGCCTCGACCCGGGCTTCGAGCAGATTGCCGCGCACGTAGCGGATCATGGCAGGAGGATCGGGGGGCCGATTCTCTCAGGGCCCCGGCGCCGCCTCATCGGTCGCGGCGATGCGCGCTGCGGGTGCCTGCAGGGCCGCGAAGGGCGTGTTTCCCGGCGTGTGCTTGAGCCGATTCCTGGTGCCGGCTGTCCGAATCGAACGGACGACCTTCCGCTTACAAGGCGGGTGCTCTACCAACTGAGCTAAGCCGGCGCTGGCCGCCCATTCTAGGAGCGGCGCAGGACTGCCCTACTTGATTCGCTTGAGCGAGGGACGGCTGCCGGGTGCGCCGGGGTCGGGCGGTTCGTCTTCGGGCGGCGGGCCGGCATTCGGCGCCTCGGGCTCCGAACTCGCCAGGCGCAGGCCGCTGCGCACCGGAGCCGGCGCGCGGCTTTCGGGGCCGGGCTCGGGGGCCGGGCCGGGACGCGGCGCGCTCCCTTCGGTCGGCACCGGGAACGCCATGCCCTGGCCGTTCTCGCGCGCGTAGATCGCCACCACGTGGTCCACCGGCACCACGATGTCGCGCGCGACGCCGCCGAAGCGCGCCTTGAAGCGGATGAAGTCGTTGCCCAACTCCAGCCCCGAGGTGGCCTCGAAGCCGACGTTGAGCACGATCTCGTTGTTCTTCACGTACTCCATCGGCACCTGTACCGTGGCGTCGACGTAGACCGCGACGTACGGCGTGAAGCCGTTGTCGGTGCACCAGTCGTGCAGCGCACGCAGCAGGTACGGCCGCGTCGACGTGCCCTGGTTGTCGCTGCCGGTGGGTTCCGTGGCCATGGCCCGCGCCTTACTTGCGCATCACCTTCTCGGACGGGGTCAGCGCCTCGATGTAGGCCGGGCGCGAGAAGATGCGCTCGGCGTACTTGAGCAGCGGCACCGCGTTCTTGGACAGGTCGATGCCGTAGTAGTCCAGGCGCCAGAGCAGCGGCGCGATCGCGACGTCGAGCATCGAGAAGTCGTCGCCGAGCATGTACTTGTTCTTCAGGAAGATCGGCGCGAGCTGGGTCAGGCGGTCGCGGATCTGGCTGCGCGCCTTTTCGAGCTGCTTGTCGGTGGCCTTCACGCCCCGGCCTTCGAGCAGGTTGACGTGGGCGAACAGTTCCTTCTCGAAGTTGAAGAGGAACAGACGCACCCGCGCCCGCGCCACCGGGTCGCCCGGCATCAGCTGCGGATGCGGGAAGCGCTCGTCGATGTACTCGTTGATGATGTGCGATTCGTACAGGATGAGGTCGCGCTCGACCAGGATCGGCACCTCGTTGTACGGGTTCATCAGCGCGATGTCCTCGGGCTTCGCGAAGAGGTCGACATCGCGGATCTCGAAGTCCATGCCCTTCTCGAACAGGACGAAGCGGCAGCGATGCGAATAGGGGCAGGTGGTTCCGGAATACAGCACCATCATGGCGTGGGGCCCTCGATCGTCAGTGGGACGCGGCGTGCGTCCCGGGGAAAAAGAAGCAACGCAGTGGCGGCCGGCGGCTGACACTGCGTTGCGCGGCCCGGCCTTCGCGGCCGGGCGGGCGGCAGGGCCCGCTTACTTGATGTCCTTCCAGAACGCGGCGTTCAGGCGCCACGCGATGAACGTGAAAACGGCCAGGAACAGCAGCACCCAGACGCCCAGGCGCACGCGCTGGTCCTGCACCGGCTCGCCCATCCACTGCAGGTAGGCGACGAGGTCGGCGACCGTGTCGTTGAATTCCTCGTGCGTCTGCGTGCCTGCGGTGATCGGCTCGAAGCCCTTGAACACTTCCTCGGCGGCGCCGCCTTCGTGCTCGCTCTTGACCTTCTCGAACACGGCGCCCTGCTCGCCCTGCAACTGCCACAGCACGTTGGGCATGGCGACGTTCGGGAACGCCATGTTGTTCCAGCCCGTGGCCTTGGTGTCGTCGCGGTAGAAGCTGCGCAGGTAGGTGTAGACGTAGTCGGCGCCGCTGCCCTTGCCTTCCTCGGCGCGCGAGCGCGTGATCAGGGTGAGGTCGGGCGGGGTGGTTCCGAACCAGGCCTTGGCCTCCTTCGGGTCCATCGCGGTCTTCATCAACTCGCCGACCTTGACGCCTGTGAAGATCAGGTTGTCGCGGATCTGGTCATCGGTGAGGCCGATGTCGTGCATGCGGTTGTAGCGCATGAACGCCGCCTGGTGGCAATTCAGGCAGTAGTTGACGAAGGTCCGGGCACCGCGCTGCAACGCGGCCATGTCGGTCAGCCGGTCCTTCGGGAAATGGTCCCAGGGATAGCCTTCCGCGGCCAAGGCCGAGCCCGCGAACGACAGCGCCGCGAGCAGCGCGAGGAGCAGTTTTTTCATCATGGTTCGGCTCCCGTGGACTTCAGTGCGGGTGGAAGTTCACGCGGTCGGGAACCCGCTTGAACTCGCCGATGCGGCTCCACACGGGCATGAGCACGAAGAACCCGAAATAGAACAGCGTGCCGATCTGGGCGATCACGGTGCCGGTGGGCGAAGGCGGCTGGATGCCGAGGTAGCCGAGCACGAAGAAGTAGGCGACGAAGATCGCCAGCATCCAGCGGTGCCAGCCCGGGCGGTAGCGGATCGACTTGACCGGGCTCTTGTCGAGCCAGGGCAGGAAGAACAGGATCACGACCGAGCCGCCCATCACGAGCACGCCCCAGAACTTGGCGTCCAGGTTCCTGAGCAGGAAGATGGCGACCAGGGCCGCGACCACGGCGACGATCTTCATGCGCCCGCGCAGCAGGAGCAGCGCGCCGACGCCGGCCAGGCCGACGACGATCTCGAACACCGCGACCATCACGTCGGTGGTGGCGCGCAGCATCGAATAGAACGGCGTGAAGTACCACACCGGCGCGATGTGCAGCGGCGTCTTCAGCGGGTCCGCCGGGATGAAGTTGTTGGCTTCGAGGAAGTAGCCGCCGCCTTCGGGGGCGAAGAAGACGATCGCGGTAAAGGCCATCAGGAACACCGCCACGCCGAGCAGGTCGTGCACGGTGTAGTACGGATGGAAGGGGATGCCGTCCAGCGGAATGTGCGTGACCGGGTCCTTCTTGGCCTTGATCTCGATGCCGTCGGGGTTGTTCGAACCCACGTCGTGCAGCGCCAGCAGGTGGGCGACGACGAGGCCGAGCAGCACCAGCGGCACGGCGATGACGTGGAAGGCGAAGAAGCGGTTGAGCGTGGCGTCGCCGACGACGTAGTCGCCGCGGATCAGCAGCGAGAGGTCGGGGCCGACGAAGGGGATGGCCGAGAACAGGTTGACGATGACCTGGGCACCCCAGTAGCTCATCTGGCCCCAGGGCAGCAGGTAGCCGAAGAAGGCCTCGCCCATCAGGCACAGGAAGATGGCGCAGCCGAAGAGCCAGATCAGTTCGCGCGGCTTGCGGTACGAGCCGTAGAGCAGGCCGCGGAACATGTGCAGGTAGACGACGATGAAGAATGCGCTCGCCCCGGTGCTGTGCATGTAGCGGATGAGCCAGCCCCAGGGCACGTCGCGCATGATGTACTCGACCGACGCGAACGCGAGCTCCGAGTCGGGCTTGTAGTGCATCGTCAGGAAGATGCCGGTGATGATCTGCATCACCAGCACCAGCAGCGCGAGCGAGCCGAAGATGTACCAGGTGTTGAAGTTCTTCGGCGCGTAGTACTCCGACATGTGCACGCGATAGGCGTCGAACGCGGTCGGGAACCGGTTCTGCAGCCACGTCGTCAGTTGCACGCTCATCGGGGCGCCGGCGGGCGCTTCCTTGAATTCAGCCATATCGATTGGACCTCGAGCGACTTGGAGTGACGGCCTCAGGCCTGCTTGTCTTCACCGATCACCAGCGTGGTGTCGGACAGGTACATGTGCGGCGGCACCTCGAGGTTGTCGGGCGCGGGCTTGTCCTTGAAGACGCGGGCCGCGAGGTCGAAGGTGGAGCCGTGGCAGGGGCAGAGGAAGCCGCCGGGCCAGTTGTCGGGCAGCGAAGGCTGGGCACCCGGCGTGAACTTGTCGCCCGGCGAGCAGCCGAGGTGGGTGCAGATGCCGATGACGACGAGGTACTCGGGCTTGATCGAGCGCCATTCGTTCTTCGCGTAGGCGGGGATGGGGTAGGCCGTGCGCTCGGAAAGCGGATCGGCGAGCAGCGGATCGTTCTTGGGCAGCTCGTCGATCTGCGCCTTGGTGCGGTGCAGGATCCAGACCGGCTTGCCGCGCCAGGCGACGGTCATCTTCTCGCCCGGCGCGATGCCGCTGATGTCGACCTTCACCGGCGCCCCGGCGGCGCGCGCGCGCTCCGAAGGCTCCAGCGAACTCACGAAGGGAATCGCGGTGGCGACGGTGCCCACGGCGCCGGCGCCGCAGGTGATCGCGATCCAGGTGCGTCGGCTCGGGTCGACGGCAGCGTCACTCGACATGGATGGTCCTCGACGGGTCTCGTGTTTGGGGTCAACCAGGGATTCTAGCCGAGCGTCACTGCCGCCCCGGCCGCCGCTGCCGCGGCCGCGGCGCGGGCCGGACCGGGGCGCGGGATGCGCCAAAAAGGCGGCGTTTCGGCGCGCTCCGCTGGCCGCCGCGCTCCGGCAGTTGCCGCATACTAGGCGGTCTACCCAGGCCGCATGACTCCGCACCCCGTCCACCGCCTCCCCCCGGCCCTCGAGAACGCCGTCCAGCGCGTCAAGCTCGCGGCGCGCGCAGCGGTCGAGCGCACGATCGAGAGCCTGGGCCTGGCCTCGCTCGCGTCCAAGGACGTGTTCCACCGCGACAGCCTGCTCGGCGCCCAGTACGAGCTCAACCGCAAGTCGGCGGTGTTCGCGCTGGCCTTCAACGAAACCTTCGACCAGCGCGTGCTGCGCGAGGTGGCGCCTTCGACGAGCAGCGAAGGCGCCGCGGGCACGAGCTGGGACTCGATGAGCCTGGTCGAGGACCACGAGGTCGAGAGCCAGGTGCTGGCCGACCGCTTCGGCCTCGAGGTGGCGCACGACTGCGAATGGGAGCTGCGCGAACTCGGCGCCTACATGGCCTCGGTGCTCGCGCCGCTGCGCCACGAGCAGGAGCGCAATCCGCTGCGCCCGGAGATCGTCGGCTACGCGCTGATCCGCGCCGTCGAGGCGGTGTCCGACCGCCCCGAGCTGCGCAAGGTGCTGATCGCCGAGCTCGGGCGCTCGTTCGGCACCCTGCTGCGCGCGGCCTACGGCGACATCGTCGCCGACCTGCGCCAGTCGGGGGTCCAGCCGGCGGGCTTGTCGGTGCGCGGCACCGAATCGCGCTCGGCCGCGGGCCCGCTCGACGGCGCGGCCTCGGCCGCGAGCGACTTCGACAGCCGCTACGAGACGAGCCGTCGCGCCGGTTTCGGCCCCTCCACCCATGGTGGGGCCCCAAGCCAACCGGGCGCGGCGGGCGCGGTCGATCCGCGCCTGATGTCGCTCATCCGCCGCATCGCCTTCAACCAGCCGGCCGCGGCGCCGGGCTGGCACGAAAGCGGCGGCGGCGTGCTCGCCAACCTGATCCACGCCCACCGCGACGAGCTGCGCCAGGCCGCGAGCGGCTCGCTCGACCACATGGTGATCGACGTGATCGGCGCCTTGTTCGACCAGATCCTGGCCGACCCCAAGGTGCCGCCGCAGATGGCGCGGCTGATCGCGCGGCTGCAGCTGCCGGTGCTGCGCACCGCGCTCGGCGACCCCAGCTTCTTCTCGTCGCGGCGCCATCCGGTGCGCCGCTTCGTCAACCGCGTGGCCTCGCTCGGCGCCGCCTTCGACGACTTCGACGGCGAGGCCGCGCGCCGCGTGCTCGCCAAGGTGCGCGAGCTCGTCGAGGAAGTGGTCGAGGGCGATTTCGAGCAGATCGCGCTGTACGAGCACAAGCTCTCGGCGCTCGAGGACTTCGTCGCCGAGCTCGGCCGCAACGAGGCCCAGGAGCAGGGCGGCGCGGCCGAGCTGCTGGGCGCCAAGGAAGACGAGCTGCGCCTGCGCCTGCTCTACGCAGAGCAGTTGAAGGGCGTGCTGGGCGGCCTCACCGCCCCCGAATTCGTGCGCGATTTCGTGAGCCGGGTCTGGAGCCAGGTGCTGCTCAAGGCGGCCGAAACCGGCGGCCCCGACGGCGAGCCGCTGCGCCGCCTGCGCGGCGTCGGGCGCGAGCTGTTCATGAGCGTCCAGCCCAAGACCTCGCCGGCCCAGCGCAAGACCTTCCTCGCCGAACTGCCCAAGCTGATGAAGGAGCTGGGCCAGGGCATGGACCTGATCGGCTGGCCCGAAGCCTCGCGCCGCGCCTTCTTCGGCCAGCTTCTTCCGGCGCATGCCGAATCGCTCAGGGCGCAACCGCAGCGGGCGCTGGACTTCAACCTGCTCTCGCGCCAGGTCGACGGCGCGCTCCAGGCGCCCCTGCCCTCGCGCACCGATCTCGCTGCGCGCGCGCTGCCGGTGCTGAGCGACGCCGTCGACGCCCCGCTGCCGGCCTTCACTGCCGAGGAGGCGAAGCGTGTCGGCCTGGTCGACGAAAGCGCGGTCGACTGGAACGGCAAGGTCGACATCGACCTGGGCGAGGAAGCCGCGCCCGAGGCGGCCGAAACCGCGATCGAAGGGCTGCCCGCGCCGACCGGACCGGTGGAGCCGAGCGCCGGGCGCCAGCTCGCCGACCATGTGCAGATCGGTTGCGCCTACCAGCTCCACATCGACGACAGCTGGCAGAAGGTGCGGCTGGTGCACGTCAGCCCCGGGCGCAGCTTCTTCGTCTTCAACCGCGGCAAGCGCCACAAGCAGGCGATCTCGCTGACCCAGCGCATGCTCGTGCGCCTGTGCGAGACCGGGCGCCTGCGCGCCTACGAACAGGCCTATCTGCTCGAACGCGCCACCGCCCGGGCGCGGCGCCAGCTCGCGTCAATCGGCAGCAGCGCTTAAGGCCCGCGCCATCCGGATCGCCGCGACCAGGCTCGACGGGTCGGCGCGGCCGCTGCCGGCGATGTCGAAAGCCGTGCCGTGGTCGGGGCTGGTGCGCACGAAGGGCAGGCCCAGGGTCACGTTCACGCCTTCCTCGACGCCCAGGTACTTGACCGGGATCAGGCCGTGGTCGTGGGTCATCGCGACGACGAGGTCGAACTCGCCACGCCGCGCGCGCATGAACACGGTGTCGGGCGCCCAGGGGCCGCTGGCGGCGATGCCTTCGGCGCGCGCGGCTTGGACCGCCGGACCGATGAAGCGCTGCTCTTCGCTCCCGAACAGCCCGCCTTCGCCGGCATGGGGGTTGAGCCCGGCCACCGCGATGCGCGGTGCCGTCTGGCCCCAGGCCGCGGCGGCACGATGGGCGATGCGGATGGATTCGAGCACGAGGTCGAAGTCCAGGGCCTCGATCGCGGCGCGCAGCGAGACGTGGATCGTCGCCAGCACGACGCGCAGTTCGGGGTTGGCCAGCATCATGCGCACCGGCGGCGGCGCCGCGCCCGCGGCCGCGGCCAGCGCCTGCAGCATCTCGGTGTGGCCCGGATAAGGCACGCCGGCGGCGGCCAGGGCCTCCTTGTGGATCGGCGCCGTGACGAGGGCCGCGGCCTCGCCCGCGCGCAGGCAGCGCACCGCGTGCTCGATGCAGCGCGCCGCGGCCGCGCCGCAGCGCGCGTCGATGCGGCCCCAGGGCAGCTCGGCCAGGCCCGCGGGCAGGGCGGGCGCGGCGATCAGCGGCAGGCAGCCGGGCGGCACCTGCGCCAGATCCCGCGGCGACTCGATCAGCGCCGTCATCGGCGCGCCGGCGCGTCGCAGCACCGCCGCATCGCCGACGACGATGCAGCCCTCGGCCGCGCCGCCGACGAAGGCCTTGACGATCGTCTCCGGACCGATCCCGGCGGCGTCGCCCATCGTCACGAGAAGCGGCTTCATGCGGGGTTGTCGATCTCGATGAACCGGTGCTCGACGCCGAAGCGCGCCGCCACCTGCGCCGCCACCGCCGGGGCGCCGTAGCGCTCGCTCGCGTGGTGGCCGCAGGCGAGGTAGGCCACACCGGTCTCGCGCGCCAGGTGGGCCTGCGGCTCGGAAACTTCCCCGCTCAGGTAGGCGTCGGCGCCGGCCGCGACCGCGGCTTCGAAAAGGCCCTGGGCCCCGCCCGTGCACCAGGCGACGCGGCGGATTTCGCGGCCGTCGCCGGGCAGCACCAGCGGCGCGCGCTGCAGGGTCTGCCCGACCTTCGCCGCCAGGGCTTCGAGGCTGCAGGCGGCCGGGCCGATGAAGCCCAGGCCCTGGGCGCCGAAGCGGGCGTCCGCGGCCAGGCCCAGGCGCGCGCCGAGCTGGGCGTTGTTGCCGAATTCGGCGTGGGCGTCCAGCGGCAGGTGGTAGGCGAAGAGGTTCAGGTCGTGATCCATCAGGCGCTTCACGCGCTGCTTCAGCCAGCCCGTGAGGCGGCCGTCCTGGCCGCGCCAGAACAGGCCGTGGTGCACAAGCAAGGAGTCGGCTCCGGTTGCGAGCGCGGCGTCGATGAAGGCCAGGCTCGCGGTCACGCCCGAGGCGATGCGCCGGACCTCGCGCCGGCCCTCGACCTGCAGGCCGTTCGGCCCATAATCCTCGAACGCTTGCGGACACAGCATCGCGTTCAGGAATTTCTCGATCTCGTCGCGCTCGGCCAATTGCGGGCCCTTCCCCAATCCAGACATCTTGCGTAGAACCTGGCTCATATTCTCGCAGGCGGCCACGGTCGCCCTGGCCTTCGTCTTCGTCGTCATGACCTTGAAGCCGCAGTGGCTGCCGCCCGGCCCGGGCCTGGACCGCGCGCGCCTGCCGGCGCCGACCCTGCTCCAGGCCCCGGCGCTGCCGGCCTCGGCCGCCACCGGCTACAGCAGTGCGGCGCATCGCGCCGCGCCCGCCGTGGTGAGCGTGGTCGCGAGCCGGATGTCGCGCCGGCCCCAGGCCGACGACCCGCGGCTGCGCTTCTTCGGCGAAGGCGGCGACCCGCAGGCGCAGCGCGTCGGCCTGGGCTCGGGCGTGATCGTCTCGCCCGAAGGCTATCTGCTCACGAACAACCACGTGATCGAGGGCGCCGACGAGATCGAGGTCGAACTCGCCGACGGCCGCCAGGCCCAGGCCCGGCTAATCGGCACCGACCAGGAGACCGACATCGCGGTGCTCAAGGTCGATCTGCCGCGGCTGCCGGCCGTGGCCTTCGGCCACAGCGCGGACCTGCAGGTGGGCGACGTGGTGCTCGCCATCGGCAACCCCTTCAACGTCGGCCAGACCGTCACCGCCGGCATCGTGAGCGCGCTCGGGCGCAGTCAGCTCGGGCTGTCGACCTTCGAGAACTTCATCCAGACCGATGCCGCGATCAACCCCGGCAATTCGGGCGGCGCCCTCGTCGACGTCAGCGGCAACCTCGTGGGCATCAACACCGCGATCTATTCGCGCAGCGGCGGCAGCCTGGGCATCGGCTTCGCGATTCCGGCGGACGCGGCACGCCAGGTGATGCAAAGCCTGATCGCCGACGGCCATGTCACGCGCGGCTGGATCGGCGTCGAGCCGCGCGACCTCACGCCCGAGCTCGCCGAAGGCCTGGGGCTGCCGGTCTCGCAGGGCGTGCTCATCGCCGGCGTGCTGCAGGACGGGCCGGCGAGCCGCGGCGGCATGAAGCCGGGCGATGTCGTCGTGCGCGTCGGGCCGCGGCCGGTCGTCAACACGGCCGAGCTGCTCGCGGCGGTGGCCGCACTCGACCCCGGCAGCAAGGCCCAGGTCGGCATCCAGCGCGGCGCCCAGGCGCTGCAGCTCGAACTCGCGGTCGGCACCCGGCCTTACGCCAAGCGCTGAAGGCCAGGGGCTTTCAGGCGGTCTTGTCGCCGGCCGCGGCCTCTTCGTCCTCGGGCGCCTTGGTGTGCTTGATGAAGAGCTGGGCCGCGACGATGCCGATCTCGTAGAGCACGCACATGGGGATCGCGAGCGAGAGCTGCGAGATCACGTCGGGCGGCGTCACCACTGCCGCGGCGATGAAGGCGCCGACGACGAAATAGCCGCGCACCTTGCGCAGCTGCTCGACGCTGACGATGCCCATGCGCGCCAGCACGACCACCGCGATCGGCACCTCGAACGCGACGCCGAAGACGAGAAAGAGCGTGAGCACGAAGCCCAGGTACTGCTCGATGTCCGGCGCCACCGTGATCGCCACCGGCGCGAAGCGGGCGATGAAGCGCGACATCGCCGGGATCACCAGGAAATAGCAGAACGCGACGCCCGTGAAGAAGAGGATCGTGCTCGAGATCACGAGCGGCAGCACGAGCCGCTTCTCGTGCGAATAAAGACCGGGCGCCACGAAAGCCCAGACCTGGTAGAGGACGACCGGCAAGGCGAGCAGGAAAGCCGCCATCAGAGTGATCTTCAGCGGCACCAGCACCGGCGAGATGACGCTGGTGGCGATCTGGTGCGTGCCCGCCGGCAGGTGCGACAGCATCGGCTGCGCCAGCAGGTCGTACAGGCCGCTCGGGCCGGGGTAGATCGCGAGCACGACGAAGGCCACGCCGACCGCGATCAAGGCGCGGATGAGGCGCTCGCGCAGCTCGATCAGATGCGAGACGAAAGGCGCCTCGGTGCCTTCGAGCTCGTCGCGTTGGGGAGGGGCGCTCATTTGTAGGGCGCGGGCGGCCGGAAACGCGCCACCCGTGCCGCGCCGGACTGGGCGTGCGTGCGCACACCCTGGCGCTGCTTGTACCAGTTCGGCATCGCGGCACGCTTGACGCGCCATTTCTTCCTCGGATGGCGGTAGACCGGCGGCGCCAGGATCGTCGGCTCGGCCGCAGGGCTCTCGCCGTTGAACGAGGCGGCGGCTTCACGCCATTCGCTTTCGATCGCGCTGCCGGCGGCGGCCACTTCCTTCTGCACCGTGCTGCTCACGTCGCGCGCGGCCTGCTCGAACTCGGTCTTCATCTTCTTGAGTTCGTCGAGCTCGATCGAGCGGTTGACCTCGGCCTTGACATCGGCCACGTAACGCTGCGCCTTGCCGAACAGATGGCCCATGGTGCGCGCCACCTTGGGCAGCTTCTCGGGCCCGATCACGATGAGGGCGACCGCACCGATCAGGGCGATCTTGTCGAATCCGAAATCGAGCACGGCAGCTAGGAACCCGGGTTCAGGACTTGGTCTTCGCCTCGACGTCCACCGTGTTGGCGTCGTTGCTGCGCTGCGAGGCCACCTGCTGCGGCGGCGCCGCCGGGGTGCCGTCCTGAGCGACGTTGTCGGCGCCCTTGACGCCTTCCTTGAAGCCCTTGACGGCCTCGCCGAGGTCGGTGCCGATGTTCTTGAGCTTCTTGGTGCCGAAGATCATCACCACGACGAGCAGCACGATCAGCCAGTGCCAGATGCTGAAGGAACCCATGACCATTCTCCGCGTAAGAGGAACCCGTGATTCTAGGCGACCGGGCTATTCCGGGTCGTCCCCGATCCCGGATCCCGAACGTTCAGCCGCGCAGCCAGGGCCGCGGGCCGCCCATGACGTGCATGTGCAGGTGGAAGACCTCCTGCATGCCGTCGCGCCCGGTGTTGATCAGGGTGCGAAAGCCGTTCGTCACCCCGAGCTCGCGCATGAGCCGCGGCGCCAGCCCCAGCATGCGCCCGAGCAGCGCATCGTGCTCGGGGCCGACGTCGGCCAAGGTCGCGATATGGGCCTTCGGGATCACCAGCACGTGCACCGGCGCCCAGGGGTTGATGTCGTGAAACGCAAGCAGCTCGTCGTCTTCGTAGGCCTTCTTCGCCGGGATCTGGCCGGCAACGATCTTGCAGAAGAGGCAGTTCGGGTCGGTGTTCATTCCGGCATGGGACGGTTGGCTTGCAGGCTGGTCCAGCCGCGCAGCACGCGGTAGAGGAACCAGATCGAGATGAGGGCCCAGGCGATCCAGCCCGGGACGAGGAGCAGGAACCACAGCGGCAGCGTGATCAGGTAGAGCCCGCCGGACCAGAGCACGCTGCGGATGCGCCATCTGAAATGCGATTCCTGCCAGGTGCCGACGGCGTCCCCGCGCTTGACGAGATCGAGCACGAAGGCCACGACCAGGAGCCCGATGCTCGCCTGCGCGCCCGGCAGCACCGCCGCGATGGCGACGATGGTGTGCAGCAGATAGCTGATGTGGCCGAAGGTCTTGAGCGATCGGTCGCGGTCCGGCACATCGATCACGTCGTTCATGCGTTTCCCTCTTCGCGCCCGCGCACCTTGCGCAAGGCGAATTCCTCGAGCCCCGACAAGCCCTCCCGGCGCCGCAACTCGGCCAACACCTCGGCGGGCCCGAGCCCGTGATGCGAGAGTGCGACCAGGCAGTGGAACCAGAGGTCGGCCATCTCGGCGACGATGCGGTCGTTGGCACCATCCTTGGCCGCCATGACGACTTCGGTCGCTTCTTCGCCGATCTTCTTCAGGATGGCGTCGCCCCCTTTGGAAAACAAGCGCGCGACATAGCTCTTGTCGGGGTCGCCGCCGCGGCGCGAGTCGATGACCGCGGCCAGGCGCTCGAGGGTGTCGTCGGACGAACTCATTTGTAGATCGACTCCGGGTCTTTCAGCACCGGCTCGACGGCGCGCCAGGCCCCGTCGTCGAGGCGCTGGAAGAAGCAGCTGTGGCGCCCGGTGTGGCAGGCGATGCCGGGCTCGTGGCCGAGCTGGGTGACCGTGAGCAGCACCACGTCGTTGTCGCAGTCGGTGCGGATCTCGTGCACTTTCTGGATGTGGCCCGACTCCTCGCCCTTGTGCCACAGGCGCTGGCGCGAGCGGCTCCAGTACACGGCTTCGCCGCCGGCCGCGGTCTGGGCCAGGGCCTCGCGGTTCATGAAGGCGAACATCAGCACGTCGCCGCTGCCGCGCTCCTGGGCGATCACGGGAACGAGACCGTCGCGGTCCCAGCGAATGTCGTCGAGCCAATCCGGATTCATGCCGGCAGTTTAGTGCGTGGCCCCGGCAAAGCCGCGCTCGGCCGCGAACCAGCCGAGCACCGGCACCGTGCCCGGCAGCACCGGCGCCACCTGCACCGGCAGGGTCTGCCAGGCCATGCGCTGGCCTTCGCGCATCTCGAACTCGCCCGCCCACTCGAAGACCTTGCAGAAATGCAGGCGCACGAGGGCGTGCGGGTAGTCGAACAGCTCGGTCTTCCAGGGCTGGGCCGGGCCGATCGTGATGCCCAATTCTTCGTGCAGTTCGCGCCGAAGTGCCTGCTCGACGCTTTCGCCGGCTTCGAGCTTGCCGCCCGGAAACTCCCAGTAGCCGGCGTAGACCTTGTCGTCCGGGCGCGAGGTGAGCAGGAAACGGCCGTCGGCGTCGACGAGCACGCCGACCGCCACCTCCACCGGAGCGCGCTCAGCCACCGGTGTGGCGCGCCGCGTAGTCGCGCGCGAACTGCTGGGCCACGCGGCCCGAACGCGAGCCGCGCTCGAGCGCCCAGACCAGCGCCTCGGGCCGCGCCGCGGCGAGCGCATCGGCCGCGACGCCGTAGGCCAGCAGCCACTGCTTGGCGATGGCCAGGTATTCGTCCTGGGTGAAGGGGTAGAAACTGACCCAGAGGCCGAAGCGCTCGGAGAGCGAGATCTTCTCCTCGACCCCTTCGCCGGGATGGACCTCGCCGTCCTCGGTGTGCTGGTAGCTGAGGTTCTCCTGCATGTACTCGGGCAGGAGGTGGCGGCGGTTGCTGGTGGCGTAGATCAGCACGTTGTCGCTGGCCTGCGCGACCGAGCCGTCGAGCACGCTCTTCAAGGCCTTGTAGCCGGGCTCGCCCTCGTCGAAGCTCAGGTCGTCGCAGAAGACGATGAAGCGCTCGGCGCGTTCGGCGACGAGGTCGACGAGGTCGGGCAGGTCGACGAGATCGGTCTTGTCGACCTCGATCAGGCGCAGCCCGCGCGGCGCGAACTCGTTCAGGCAGGCCTTGATGAGCGAGCTCTTTCCGGTGCCGCGGGCGCCGGTGAGCAGCACGTTGTTGGCGCCGCGCCCGGCGACGAACTGCTCGGTGTTGCGCAGCAGGCGCTCCTTCTGCGGCTCGACCTCGCGCAGGTCGGCGAGGCGGATCGTCGCCACATGGCGCACCGGTTCGAGCACGCCGGCGTTGCCGCGGCGGCGGTAGCGCCAGGCGATCGACGCATTCCAGTCGGGCGCCGTGGCGGCGTGGGGGAGGACGGATTCCAGCCGCGCGAGCAGCGATTCGGCGCGCGCGAGCAGCGATTCGAGAGCATTCGTGGTCATCGCCCGAAGTTTAGGGCCCGGGCCGGGCCGCGCCGGTTCAGCGCCGGTTCGGCTCCGGTTCGGCTCCGGTTCGGCTCCGGTTCGGCTCCGGTTCAGGGCCGGCTCATGCGGTGAGGCGCTGCAGCGCGAAGTCGAGCTGTTCGGTGGGCAGGCGCTTGAAACCCGAACGCGCATAGCGCTGCAGGCGCCCGACGATGAAGCTGGTGAGCGCCGAGGCGAGCGCGTTGGCGTCGACCGTCGGCGTCGTCGAGCCCGCCGCCTCGGCCGCTAGACGCAGGCTTTGCCGCAACTGCGATTCGACGCGGTCGAAGAACTGGTTCATGCGCACGATCAGGCGCTCGTGCTCGAAGACGAGGGCGTCGCCGACCATCACCCGCGTCATGCCCGGGTTCTTCTCGGCGAACTGCAGCAGCATGGTCGCGAGCTTGTGCGCCTGCACCGTGCCCGAGGGCTCGCGCTCGGCAATCTGGTTGACGAGGCTGAAGACGCTGGATTCGATGAACTCGATCAAGCCCTCGAACATCTGCGCCTTGCTCGCGAAGTGGCGGTAGAGCGCGGCCTCGCTCACGCCGAGGCGGGCCGCGAGCGCGGCGGTGGTGATGCGGTCGGATCCCGGCTGCTCGAGCATCGAGGCCAGGGTTTGCAGGATCTGCACCCGGCGCTCGCCCGGCCGTGGCCGCTTGCGCGCCACCGGCTCCGGGGTCGGCCCGGGCGTCGGCGCCGGCATCGGCTCCACCACGGGCACCGGCCCAGGCACCGCGGCGGGCGCCGCCTCTGCGGCGATCGGGGCCATGGGCACGACTTCGGGCAGCTCGGGCAGCTCGGGCAGCATCGGGTAGGTGGGCGAACCGGGGGGGCGATGGCCATTCTGGCACAGGCCCGGCGCGGCTCAGGCCGTGGGCGCGGACCGGCTTTCGAGTTCGCGCAGACGCCGGATCCGGCGGTCGACATAGGCCGGCCGCGAGGCCAGCGGCGCGCGCCCCGCGGCGCCGGCGGCGCGGCGCGTGAAGCGCTGCATCCACACCGTTCCCATGCCGATGCGGCGCGCCGCCTTCAGGTGCCCGCGCGTGTCTTCGACGAGCACGCAGCGCCCGGGCCGCACGCCCAGGCGCACCGCGACGTGGCGCAGCATGCGGGCATCGGGCTTGGGCCGGAGCTGGCCGAACATGGCCATCGCCTCGACCGCGATCACGCCGTCGAAATGCTGCGCGATGCCGAGCGCGCCGAGCACGCGCGCGGCGTAGTCGGCGGGCGAGTTGGTGAGGACGTAGCGCCGCCCCGCCAGGCGCGCCAGCGCCGCGAAATCGGCGCGCCGCCCGCGCAGGCGCTCTTCGAGCCCGGGCAGCAGGTGCGCATGGTGCAGGAAGTGATGCGCGTCGACGTCGTGGTGGCGCACGAGTCCGAGCAAGGTGGCACCGTAACGCTGCCAGTAGCCGCGGCGCAGGGCGTCGGCCTCGGCCCGCGCCAGGCCGAGCTCGCGCTCGATGTAGCTCGTCATGCCCTCGCGGATGCCGTCGAAGGCGGCTTTCGTGGCGTCGTGCAGCGTGTCGTCGAGGTCGAACAGCCAGACTCGGGGCGCGGCCATCAACGCGCGCGGATCATGGTCCCGAAAGCCTGGTCGGTGAGGATCTCGAGCAGGGTCGCGTGCGCCACCCGGCCGTCGATGATGTGCACGGCGTTGACCCCGCTCTTGGCGGCGTCGAGCGCGCCGCTGATCTTGGGCAGCATGCCGCCGCTGATCGTGCCGTCGGCGAACAGCTCGTCGATCTCGCGCGCCGAGAGGTCGGTGAGCAACTGGCCCGATTTGTCGAGCACGCCGGGAATGTTGGTGAGCAGGATCAGCTTCTCGGCCTGGAGCACGGTCGCGAGCTTGCTCGCGACGAGGTCGGCGTTGATGTTGTAGCTCTCGTTGTGCTCGCCGAAGCCGATCGGGCTGATGACGGGAATGAACTGGTCGTCCTGCAGCGCCTTGACCACCGAGGGGTCGATCGAGCTGATCTCGCCGACCTGGCCGATGTCGTGCTCGATCGCGGGGTTGTCGCGGTCGAGCATCTTCAGCTTGTGGGCGCGGATGAGCCCGCCGTCGCGCCCGGTCAGCCCCACCGCCTTGCCGCCGGCGGCGTTGATGAGGCCGACGATGTCCTGCTGCACCTCGCCGCCGAGCACCCATTCGACGACTTCCATCGTCTCTTCGTCGGTCACGCGCATGCCCTGGATGAAGGTGCCCTTCTTGCCCAGGCGCGACAAGGCGGTGTCGATCTGCGGGCCGCCGCCGTGGACCACGATCGGGTTCATGCCGACGAGCTTCAAGAGCACGATGTCGGCGGCGAAGGCCTGCTGCAGCGCCGGCTCGGTCATCGCGTTGCCGCCGTATTTGATGACCAGGGTCTTGCCGTGGTAGCGCTGGATATAGGGCAGCGCCTGGGCCAGGATCTCGGCCTTTTCGCGCGGGGTGATATGGTTCACGGAAGTGGCAGCGGGCGTCGTGGTCATCGGCGGCATCCGGTGGCGAGCGGGGGGAATACTCGCGCCGGATTGTAGGGACCGCGTCATCCGCCGCCGCACTCTCCGCGTTGAAGGCCTCGGGAGCCGATGATGAGCAAATGGTTCGCCAGCCTGGCGCTGGCCCTGGTCACGATCAGCGTGGCGGCGCAGCCGGCCCCCTCCAGCGGCGAGGTCGTGAAGCTCGACCGGCCTGCCGCGCGCGTGACCCTCAAGCACGAGGGCGTGAAGAACCTGGACATGCCGCCGATGGCGATGAACTTCCACGTCGCCAATCCGAAGCTGCTCGACGGGCTCGAGGTCGGCGACAAGGTTCGCTTCGCGGCCGAGCGCATCGACGGGCGCTATACCGTGACGGCGCTCGTCAAGCAGCCTTGATCGAGCGGCCGCAGCTCACGGCCTGCTTGGAGGGGGCGCCCTAAAATTCGGCATGGCCGGCCACCTCCACGACCTTCGCCCTTTTGTCCACCCGCACGCCTTCGCCGACGAAGGCCTTGCAAGGCGCGAGCGCGCGCTGCTGCAGGTGACCCTCATCACCCTGGTGACGATGGCGGCCGAACTCGCCACGGGCTGGTGGTCGCATTCGCTTGCCCTCACCGCCGACGGCTGGCACATGGGCACCCACGCGCTGGCACTGGGCGGCGCGGTGCTCGCCTACCGTCTTTCCCGGCGCGCCGGACGCGATGCCGGCTATGCCTTCGGCGGCTGGAAGATCGAGGTGCTGAGCGCCTACACCAGCGGCCTGCTGCTGCTGGCCGCGGCGCTGGGCATCGGCTGGGACGCGGTCTCGACCCTGATGCACCCGCTGCCGATCGCCTACAGCGAGGCGATCGGGGTGGCGCTGCTCGGCCTGGCCGTCAACGTCGGCAGCGCCTGGCTGCTCTCGCGCGGCGCGGGCGCGGCCCCCGACGAGCCGGGCCACGCGGGGCATGACCCCCACGCCGGGCACGGGCACGGGCACGGCCATTCTCATCACCACGACCACAACTTCCGCGCCGCCTACGTCCACGTGCTCGCCGACGCCGTGACCTCGCTGATGGCCATCGCCGCGCTCAGCGGCGGCCTGCTCTACGGCTGGGCCTGGCTCGACCCGGCGGTGGCGCTGGTGGGGGCCGTGGTCATCGGCCAATGGGCGGTGAGCGTGCTGCGCGGCAGCGCCCGGGCGCTGGTCGACGCCACCGCGGATCCGGCGATCAGCAGCCGCATCCGCGAACTCGTCGAATCCGACCAGGACGCGCAGGTCGCCGACCTCCACGTCTGGCAGGTCGGCGCCAACGCCTGGTCGGCCGCGATCTCGATCGTCGCCGACCGCCCGCTGCCGGCGGCGCGCTACCGCGCCCGGCTGCGCGCGATCGAGCCGCTGCGCCACGTGACGGTCGAAGTCCACATCTGCACCGGCGAGTCGCGCGCGTAACGCGCGGCCTCGGGCGCCGGCGCGTCGCGCCCGTGACGCGCGGCGGCGACCGGAGCGACCACAATCGTGCGGTCCGCTTCGACGCCGCTCCAGGAGAACCGACGATGACCACCGACCTCGCCTCGCTCGTCAACCATCAGGTTCGCCTGGCCGCGCGCCCGGTCGGCCTGCCCGCCGCAAGCAACTGGCGCTTCAGCGAAGAAGCCGTGGCCGCGCCGGCCGAAGGCGGCCTCGTCGTCAAGACCCTGGCGCTGTCGCTCGACCCGGCGATGCGCGGCTGGATGAACGAAGGCCGCAGCTACATCCCGCCGGTGGAGCTGGGCGAGGTCATGCGCGCCGGCGGCATCGGCCGCGTCATCGCCTCGCGCCACCCCGGCTTCGCCGTGGGCGACACCGTGAGCGGCGCGCCCGGCGTGCAGGAGTACTGGTCGATCGCCCCCGAGCAGGTCGCGCGCTCGGGCCTGGCCAGGATCGACCTCGCCCTGGGCGACGTGGGCCAATGGCTGAACGTGCTCGGCATGCCGGGCATGACCGGCTATTTCGGCCTGCTCGACGTGGGCAAACCAGAGGCTGGCCAGACCGTCGTCGTCTCGGGCGCCGCCGGCGCGGTCGGGCAGATGGTGGGGCAGCTCGCGAAGATCAAGGGCTGCCGCGCCGTGGGCATTGCCGGCGGCGCCGAGAAATGCCGCTTCGTCGTCGACGAACTCGGCTTCGACGCCTGCATCGACTACAAGGCCGGCCAGCTGCGCGAGGGGCTGCGCGAGCATTGCGGCAATGGGGTGGACGTCTATTTCGACAACGTCGGCGGCGAGATCCTCGACACCGTGCTCACCCGCATCAACCGCCACGCCCGCATCGTCATCTGCGGCGCCATCAGCCAGTACAACAACACCGGCGCGGTGCAGGGGCCGCGCAACTACCTCGCGCTGCTCGTGAATCGCGCGCGCATGGAAGGCATGGTCGTCTTCGACTACGCCGCGCGCTACCCGCAGGCCATCGCCGAGATCGCCGGCCACCTGAAGGCCGGGCGCATGAAGAGCCGCGAAGACTGGCTCGAAGGCGGCGTCGCGCGCTTCCCCGAGGCGCTGGGGCGGCTGTTCGAAGGCGCGAACTTCGGCAAGCTGGTGTTGAAGGTGGCCGACGACTGATCGGCCCGCAGGCCGGGCCTAGAAGTGGATGCCGCGCATCATCTGCGCCATCGCGAGGGCCTCCGGCGAAAGCGTGACCTTGGCCGCCTTGTCGCCCCTGTCGCCCTTCGCGGCGGCGCTGTCGGGGAACATCCTGAAGCTGGTGTTCATCACGATCTGCGTCACGCGCGGCGCGACGGCATGCAGCAGTTCGCCGAAGTTGCCGAGCTTCGTCGCCACGCGCACGGGCTTTTCGATGCAGGCGCGCACGATCATCTCGGCCGCTTCGCCGGGGTCGAGCAGCGGCATGCTGTCGTAGATCCTGGTCGGCGCCGTCATCGGCGTGCGCACCAGCGGCATGTTGACGGTGGTGAATGTCACGCCCTGGTCGGCGAACTCGCTCGCGGCGCAGGCGGTCCAGGCGTCCAGCGCCGCCTTGCTCGCGACATAGGCCGAGAAGCGCGGCGCGTTGACGAGCACGCTGATCGAGCTGACGTTGACGACATGGCCCTTCTTCTTCGCCACCATGCCCGGCAGCAGCCCCATCGTCACGCGCAGGCTGCCGAAGTAGTTCAGCGCCATCGTGCGCTCGAAATCGTGGAAGCGGTCGTAGCTCGATTCGATGGCGCGCCGGATCGAGCGCCCGGCGTTGTTGACGAGGAAGTCGACCCCGCCATGCTCCGCCTGCAAGGTTTTGACGAAGGCGGCGCAGCCGGCTTCGTCGGCGATGTCGACGCCATAGCTGAACACGCGCGCCGAGGGTCCGGCACGCTCGCGGATCTCGGCCAGCGCCGCCGCGAGCTTGTCTTCGCCGCGGCCGCAGATGATCGTGATGGCCCCGGCCTCGGCGAAGCGGCAGGCCGCCGCCAGGCCGATGCCCGATGAACCGCCGGTGACGAGCACGACCTTGCCGCCGACGGCGCCGGCAAGCGTTCGGTCGACGAACAGCGCCGGGTCGAGGTGGCGCTCCCAGTAGTCCCACAGGCGCCAGGCGTAGTCGTGCAGGTTCGGGCATTCGACGCCCGTGCCCTCGAGCGCCGCGTCGGTAGCGCGGCGGTCGAAGCGCGTCGGGTAGTTGACGAGCATCAGCACGTCTTCGGGAAGACCCAGGTCCTTCATCACCGCGGCGCGGATGCGCCGCACCGGGGCCAGCGCCATCAAGCCCTTCTTCACGCTCTTGGGCACGAAGCCGAAGAGCGCGGCGTTGACGAACAGGTTCATCTTCGGCGCGTGGGCGGCGCGGGCGAAGATGTCGAGGATGTCGCCGACGCGGTAGCCCGTGGGGTCGACGAGGTGGAAGCATTCGCCGCCAGCGCGCGGTTGGTGGCTGATGCGGTCGAGCGCGGCGGCGACGAAGTCGACCGGCACGAGGTTGATGCGCCCGCCTTCGAGGCCGATCGCCGGCATCCAGGGCGGCAGGATCTGGCGCATGCGCTGGATCAGCTTGAAGAAGTAGTAGGGGCCGTCGATCTTGTCCATCTCGCCGGTCTTCGAGTCGCCGACCACCGCCGCCGGGCGGTAGACGGTCCAGGGCAGCCTGCATTCGCGGCGCACGATGCGCTCGCTTTCGTGCTTGGTCATGAAGTACGGGTGCTCGAGCCCTTCGGCTTCGTCGAACATGTCTTCGCGGAACACCCCTTCGTAAAGGCCGGCGGCGGCGATGCTCGAGACATGGTGCAGATGCCGCGCCGCGATCGCCTGCGCGAATTCGACGAGGTTGCGCGTGCCTTCGACGTTGACGCGGATCTGGCTTTCGGCATCGGCCTCGAGGTCGTAGACCGCCGCGAGGTGGTAGACGGCGTCGATGCGGCCGGCCAGTGCCTTCAGCTCGGCGCTGGCCACGCCCAGCTGCTTCGCCGTGAGGTCTCCGTTCACGGCAATGGCGCGCGTCTTGGACACGCCCCAGTATTCGTAGAGCGCGGCGAGCTTGGCGGCGCTGCCCGGGCGCACCAGGAAATGGACGACGCTGCCGCGCCGTGCGAGCAAGGCCTTGACCAGGCGCCGCCCGATGAAGCCGGTGGCCCCGGTGACGAAGTAATGCATGAGCGTGGTCCTCGCAGCAGGTTGGGGTTTTGCGGACGCCAGCATAGAGCGGCCCCCCTAGACCTTTAGGGTCCGCGCTCCAGGGGCGAACCCTATATTCCCTTCATCCCGAAACACTCCAGGAGAACAACGATGGTCAAGAAGCTCGAGCGCCTGTCCGAAAAGCAATCCGCCGCCGGCCTGTTCGACGGCGCGCTCGCCGGCTCGGTCAAGGAATCGGCGCAGCAGATCTGGCTCGCCGGCATGGGCGCGTTCTCGAAGGCCCAGGCCGAAGGCGGCAAGGTCTTCGACGCGCTGGTCAAGGAAGGCCTGAACCTGCAGCGCAGGACCCAGGGCATCGCCGAAGAGAAACTGGGCGAAGTCAGCGGCCGCATGAGCGCGATGGCCGAGAGCGTGAGCGCGCGCGCGGGCCAGAACTGGGACAAGCTGGAATCGATCTTCGAGCAACGCACCGCCAAGGCCATGGGGCGGCTGGGCGTGCCCACCGCCAAGGACGTGCAGGCCCTGGCCGCACGCGTGGCCGCGCTCGAGAAGGCCGTCGGCAAGCCGGCCCGCGCCAAGGCCGCGGCTCCGAAGGCCGCGGCCCCTGCGGCGAAGCCGGTGGCGCGCAAGCGCGCCGCCCGCAAGAGCGCCGCCGCCTGACCTGGCGCGCGCTTCGGTCGAGATACCCCAGCCGGCGCCTGCGCGTCGGGCCGGGCGATCGACGCCCCTCGCGCGCCGCGTCTACGACAGGTAACGCGCTTCGAGGTGCGCCTTGTAGTGCGCCGGGTTCAGCGCTTCGCCGCTGGCGCGCAGCGTGAGTTCGTCGGTGGTCCAGCGGCTGCCCTGGCTCCAGATCTTCTCGCGCAGCCAGTCGAAGACGGGACCGAGCTGACCCGCGCCGATGCGCTGGTCCAGGTCCGGCCGCTCGCGCCGCATCGCCGCGAACCATTGCGCGGCGTAGATCGCGCCGAGCGAATAACAGGGGAAGTAGCCGAACAGGCCTTCGGGCCAGTGCACGTCCTGCATCGGGCCGTTGGCGTAATCGCCGCGCGTGTCCAGGCCGAGCAGTTCCTGCATCTTGGCGTCCCACAGGGCCGGCAGGTCCTCGGCCTCGATCTCGCCTTCGATGAGCGGGCACTCGATCTCGTAGCGCAGGATGATGTGCGCCGGATAGCTCACCTCGTCGGCATCGACCCGGATGGGCCCGGGCTTCACCCGTGTCAGGAGGCGGTGCAGGTTCTGCGGATCGAGCGCGGGCTGGCTGCCGAAAACCTGCTGCACCAGCGGCGCGAGCCGGTTGACGAAGCCGGGGTGGCCGCCCAGCTGCATCTCGAACGAGAGCGACTGGCTTTCGTGCAGGGCCATCGAGCGTGCGCAGGCCAGCGGCTGGCCGAGGTGCTCGCGCGGCAGGTTCTGCTCGTAGCGCGCGTGGCCGGTCTCGTGGATCGTGCCCATCAGGCTGGGCAGGAAATCGGCCTCGAGAAAGCGCGTCGTCATGCGCACGTCCTCGGGCACGCCGCCGCAGAATGGATGCGCACTCACGTCCAGGCGCCCGCCTTCGAAGTCGAAGCCCAGCAAGCGCATCGCCTGTTCGCACAGCAGGCGCTGCCTTTCGAGCGGAAACGGCCCCGCGGGCTCGATGACGCGTTCGAACGACTGGCGCTCGCGGGCGCGGGCGACGAGGCCGGGCAGCCAGGCGCGGATCTCGCCGAAGATCCGGTCGACGCGTTCGCGCCGCAGCCCGGGTTCGTAGCGGTCCATCAAGGCCTCGTAGCGCGAGACCCCGCTCTGGTCGGCCAGGCGCTGCGCCTCCTCGCGCGCCACCGTCACCACTTCCTTCAGGTGGGGCAGGAAGCCGGCCCAGTCGTTGGCCGGGCGCTGGCGCCGCCAGGCATATTCGCAGCGCGAGGTGGCCATCTGGCGACGCTCGACCAGGGCCCGCGGCAGCGCGTTGGCGGCGCGCCATTCGCGCTCCATCTCGCGCAGGTTGGCGCGCTGGGTGTCTGACAAGGACTCCTGCGCGGCGCTGCCCAGCGTCGCGCGCAGGGCCGGCGCGGTGGTGGTCTCGTGGATGATGGCGGCGACTTCGGCCAGCGCCGCGGCGCGCGCCTCGTTGCCCTTGGGAGGCATGTTCGCAGCCTGGTCCCAGTTCGCGATGGACTGCAGATGGGACAGCCGGTACAGGCGCGACCAGGTCGCTTCCAGGCTGTCGTAGGCGGGCGTGCTCTTCGGCATCGATTTCTTCCTCTCTGATCGCCTCCCCGCAGGCCGGGCTGCACCCAGCGCGCCTGCCGCGAAGGTTCGGGCAAGGCGACGAAGCCCCATGCCCGCGAGCGGCGATTGTCGCGGCGCCGGGCCGATCGCGCTCGGCGCAGCCCCGATCAGAACCTCACGTGCGGAGATTCCCGCCCGCTATACTCCTGCCTCCTTTTTCAGCACCCGCCTGCCCTCCGCCCCATGAAGATCGGCGCCATCGAGCTGCCCAACGGCTTGTTCGTCGCCCCGATGGCGGGGGTGACCGACCGCCCGTTCCGCCAGCTCTGTCGCCGCCTGGGCGCGGGCTACGCGGTGAGCGAGATGGTGACTTCCAAACGCGAGCTCTGGCAGACGCTCAAGACCTCGCGCCGCGCCGACCATGCAGGCGAGGCGGCGCCGATCGCGGTCCAGATCGCCGGCGTCGACCCCGCCGAGATGGCCGACGCGGCACGCTACAACATCGACCGCGGGGCCCAGGTCATCGACATCAACATGGGCTGCCCGGCGAAGAAGGTCTGCAAGCGCTGGGCCGGCTCGGCGCTGATGCAGAACGAGGCGCTGGCGCTGGCGATCGTCGAGGCCGTGGTCGCGGCCTGCGCGCCACAAGGCGTGCCGGTGACGCTGAAGATGCGCAGCGGCTGGTGCGCGGCCGAGCGCAATGCGGTGCGCATCGCGCGCGCCGCCGCCGGCGCCGGCGTGGCGATGCTCGTCGTCCACGGCCGCACGCGCGAGCAGGGTTATGGCGGCGCTGCCGAATACGAGACCGTGGCGGCGGTGAAAGCCGCGGTGGACGTGCCGGTCGTGGCCAACGGCGACATCGCGACGCCCGAGCGCGCGCGCGCCGTGCTCGAGGCCACCGGCGCCGACGCCTTGATGATCGGCCGCGCCGCCCAGGGCAGGCCCTGGATCTTTCGCGAGATCGGGCACTACCTCGCGCACGGCGAGCCCCTCGCGCCGCCGACCACGCTCGAGGTCAAGACCTGGCTCATCGGGCACCTTGCCGACCACCTCGCGCTGTACGGCGAGCAGACCGGCGTGCGCAGCGCGCGCAAGCACATCGGCTGGGCCGTGCACGCCCTGCCCGGCGGCGCCGCGTTTCGCGCCGCGATGAACCGCATCGACGAGCCCGCGCTGCAGGTGCGCGCCGTCGCCGACTATTTCGACGCCCTGGCCGAGCGGCATGTGCTGCTGCCGGCCGCCAACGACGAGGGGCCGGATTTCGCGTTCGGCGCCGCCTCGCGCGCATGAGCCCGCAGGCTTTGCCGAGGGCTCATTCCCGCTCGGGCGGGACGGCCGCAGGCCCTAGGGTGCACCCGTGAGCAGAAAACACATCGACGAAGCCATCCGCACGACCCTGGAGCAGTACTTCAAGGACTTGCGCGGCACCGAGCCGCACCACGTGCACGAGATGATCCTGGCCGCGGTCGAGAAGCCGATGCTCGACGTCGTCATGAAGCACGCCGAGGGCAACCAGAGCCGGGCCGCCGAATGGCTGGGAATCAACCGCAACACGCTGCGGCGCAAGTTGCTCGACCACAAGCTGATCAAATGACCACTGCACTGCTATCCGTTTCCGACAAGACCGGCATCGTCGACTTCGCGCGCGCGCTGCACGGCCAGGGCGTGACCCTGCTGTCCACCGGCGGCACCGCGCGCCTGCTCGCCGACGCCGGCCTGCCGGTGACCGAGGTGGCCGAGGTCACGGGCTTCCCGGAGATGCTCGACGGCCGCGTCAAGACCCTGCACCCGCGCATCCACGGCGGCCTGCTCGCGCGCCGCGACAGCCCCGAGCACATGGCGGCGCTGCAGAACCACGGCATCGGCACGATCGACCTGCTCGTCGTCAACCTCTACCCCTTCGCCCAGGCCACGGCGCGCGCCGACTGCACGCTCGACGATGCGATCGAGAACATCGACATCGGCGGCCCCGCGATGCTGCGCGCCGCGGCCAAGAACTGGCAGGACGTGGCCGTGCTCATCGACCCCGCCGACTACGAGCAGGCGCTGGCCGAGCTGCGAGCCGGCGGCCTTACGCGCGCCACCAAGTTCATGCTCGCGAAGAAGGTCTACGCCCACACCGCGGCCTACGACGGCATGATCGCCAACTACCTGAGCGCGCTCGGCCCCGGCGCCGAGGAGGCGGCGAATGCGGTGCCGGCGCGCGCCGCCTTCCCCGAGGTCTGCACGCTGCAGTTCACGAAGACCCAGGACCTGCGCTACGGCGAGAACCCGCACCAGGCGGCGGCCTTCTACCGCGAGCCGCGCGCGCCAGAAGGCACGCTCGCCGGCTGGACCCAGCTCCAGGGCAAGGAGCTGTCGTACAACAACATCGCCGACGCCGACGCGGCCTGGGAATGCGTGAAGACCTTCGACGCCCCGGCCTGCGTCATCGTCAAGCACGCCAACCCCTGCGGCGTCGCGGTGGCGACGAGCCCGGCCGAGGCTTACGCCAAGGCGCTGGCGACCGATCCGACCTCGGCCTTCGGCGGCATCATCGCCTTCAACCGGCCGCTCGACGCCGCCGCAGCGGAGCTCGTCGCGCGCCAGTTCGTCGAGGTGTTGATCGCCCCGGCGATCACGCCCGAGGCGCGCGAGGTCTTCGCCGCGAAGCAGAACGTGCGCCTGCTCGAAGTGCCGCTGGCGCCGGCCTCGAACCGCCTCGACTACAAGCGCGTCGGCGGCGGGCTGCTGGTGCAGACGCAAGACACGAAGAACGTGAGCACCGCGGAACTGCGCGTCGTGAGCCGCCTCGCGCCCACGGCCGGGCAGCTCGACGACCTGCTCTTCGCCTGGAAGGTGGCCAAGTTCGTCAAGAGCAACGCCATCGTCTTCTGCGCCCGCGGCCAGACCCTGGGGGTGGGCGCGGGCCAGATGAGCCGCGTCGACAGCGCGCGCATCGCCGGCATCAAGGCGACGAACGCCGGGCTGTCGCTCCAAGGCTCGGCGGTCGCGAGCGACGCCTTCTTCCCGTTCCGCGACGGCCTGGACGTCGTCGTCGACGCCGGGGCGGCCTGCGTCATCCAGCCCGGCGGCTCGATGCGCGACGAGGAGGTCATCGCCGCCGCCGACGAGCGCGGCGTGGCGATGGTCTTCACCGGCACCCGCCATTTCCGCCATTGAGCGCGGGCGGCGCCCCATGTTTCATTCGCTTAAGGATTTGTTCGACCGCTTCCTGCCGCCGCAGCAGCGCAGGCTGGAAGACGCGGCGCAGGCGCTGCAGCTCGCCAGCGCCGTGCTTCTGGTCGAGGTCATGCGCGCCGATGCGGTCTCGAGCCCGGGCGAGCGCACCGCGGTGGGCGCGGCGCTGCAGCGCCTGTTCGGTCTCGACGCCGCGGCCGCGGCGGCCTTGATCGCGCGCGCCGAAGACACGGCGCGCCACGCCAGCGACACCTTCGGCTTCACCTCGCAGATCAACGACGCCCTCGACATGGAGCACAAGATCGCCCTCGTCGAAGCCTTGTGGAGCGTGGCCTATGCCGAAGGCGGCCTCGGCGCCGAAGAGAACCACCTGCTGCGCAAGGTCGTGGACCTGCTGCACGTGCCGCAAGGCGCGGCCATGAACGCGAAGATGCGCGCCCGCGCCGCTGCCGGGCCCTGCGCCGGGCCCGCTCCCGCGTAGCATCCCCGGCCCATGACCGCCGCCGAGTTGATGGGCCTGTTGCTGATCGTCGTCGCCCGTCTCGTCACGGGCGCCCAAGGCCATTGGAAAGGCTGCCCGCCCAAGGCCGAGCAGCGCATCTACTTCGCCAACCACCAGAGCCACCTGGACTGGGTGCTGATCTGGGCCGCGCTGCCG
>JAGWTS010000337.1 GCA_028868875.1 Burkholderiales bacterium
CCCTTGATCCATGGAAGATCGTCAGCGACTCGAACTCCGCTCACCCCCAATGGATTCCGCCTCGCAGGCCCGATTTCTGGCCGAACAGGCCTTCGCGGCCCCGCACGCGCCGCAGATCGTCGTCAAGCGCAAACGCCTCGCATTCCCCGCCGATGCACCCCCGCAGGAGCCGCAGCAAGCGCAGGAGCCGCAGCCCGAACCGAGCGCGCGCGCGCCGCGCGTGTTTCTCGCGCCTGCGGCCGCACCGGCCCCGGCGGCCGAGCCTGCGCCGGCGGCAACCGAGCCCGCCGCCGCCGAGCCGACCCCGGCCGCAACGGCAGCCGCGGCCGAACCCGTGCCGGCGCGGCGCGCCCAGCGCATCGGCCACGACCGGCGTGCCAAGGTGATCCGCGTCGTCGTCGCCCCCGAGGGCAGCGCCGACTCCCTGGCGCTCGCGGCGCAGGCGCTGCCGCTGGTGCCCGCTGGCGCGCCCGGCGGCGCGGCGCTGCTGTTTGCCGAAGTGCCCGGACAGGCGCGCGCCCACGAGCGCGTCACGCTTGAACTGAGCGCCCTGCACGCCAGCGTGCTGCGCCTGCGCAGTGGCGCCGCGTTCATCGTCAACGAGCCCGGCATCGCCGAAGAATGGCGCCGCATCGCGGCCACGCTCGAAGGGCTGCGCCAGGACCTCGAGGACGCGCCGCGCCGCGGCCGCGAGCGCGCCGGATCGGCGCGCGCAGGCTCGAGCCTGACGCCTCAATCGGGCGGCGCCACGTCGACCACGAGTTCGGCGCGCAATTCGCGGATGCGCTCGTCCACGTAGTAGCCGCCGTATTCGGTGTAGCGCAGGAAGGCGCGGCCGCAGCCGCGGCAGCCCCAGACCTCGCAGCGGTTGTAGGGGAACCAGCCCGGCGCGATCGGCGCATCGGCCGACCAGCCGTGGCTGCCGGCGGGGTGGTATTCGCGCAGCGAAGGCTCTTCGTCCGCCGCCACGCGCAAGCTGGCCAGGCGCTGCAGTTGCGCGGTGTCGAACGACCCGGGCAGCGACTCCCAGCCCGGGCACACCAGGGCGGCGCAGCCGGCGCAGGGCCCGCGCGGCGCGGCGGGCCGCGCCAGGCGCCGCAAGTCGTCCGGCCGGAGAGGATCTGGGAGGTCGGGGGCGCTCGGGTTCATCGGGGCAGGCTTCGTGGGTTCAGGCGGCGAGGCGGCCGCGCACCATCGCGATGTGCGAGCGCAGGGTGTAGAGCTCCTCGGCGTAGCTCAGCGGCACCTCGACCTCGGCGACGCGGGCGTCGATGGCGTCCAGATCGCTCAGTAGCTCAGCGGTCGGGCGCAGGCCGCGCGCGTCTTCGAGCGCGCGCAACTGGCGGTACCAGCGGAAGATGCGCGAGCGCAGGCGCAGCACCACGAGCGGCGGCAGCACCCGCGACAAGGGCAGCAGTGCGGCGATCAGCGGCAGGATGACGATCCACATCCGGTCGAAGAAATTGGCGAGCCAGAACGGCAGGTAGCGCTGGAGCAAGGGCGGGCCGCTGCGATAGATGCGCTCGGCCTCGGGCGCGAGCGGGAAGATCGGCGCTTGGACGTTCGGAAACTCGCCTTCGCTGCTGAACCAGCCCGGCTGGCCGTGCACGCGCTGCGCCGCCTGCACCAGCAGCTGGATCAGGGCCGGGTGCAGGTCGCGCCGCGCCACGAGCGAAGCCGTCGCGGCGACGAGCTGCATGTCCTGCGGCGGCTGCACCTTCGCCGGGTCGATGAGCCCGCGCGGCAGTTTCAGCGGGTGCAGGAAGGGGAATCGGCGCGCCAGCGCCTCGGCCTCGGTGAAGTCGAAGAGCCGGATCCCGGGCGTGTGCAGCAGGTACTGGACGAAGGGCGCATCGGCCGCCGACACCAGGGCGAGCGCGTCCTCGCGCCCCTGGACGAGGTCGACGATGCCGTTCACCGTGGCCCCGTCGCCGCTGTGCAGCGACGACGCGGGCAGGCCGACCACGGGTGCGAGCTGCGCCACCAGCGGCCCGGTTCCGCCGCCGGGCGGGCCGGTGTTGATGCGCCAGCCCGCCATCTGCGACAACTCGGTCAGCGGCCGGCCCTTCAGCAGGCGGCGCGCGCTGTCCTCGCGGTAGAACAGCCACAGCGGCTCGTAGGCGACGCTGCCCAGGGAAACGAGCTCGGTGTCGGGGTTGTCGGGGTCCGCCGGCGGCGGCTCCACCCCGCCCTGCACCAGCGCCACCTGGACCCCGGAGGTGGGGTCGCGCAGCAGCGCGAGGTTGTCCTTCGTGCCCTGCGTCGGACGCAGCGTCAGCGTCACGCCGTTGGCCTTGAGCAGCGCGACATAGCGCTTGCCGTATTCGGCATAGGCGCCCTGGGCCGTGCCGGTGGCGGCGACGATGTGCTTGTCCGGTGTCGGGTCCAGGGCGCGGTAGGCGCCCCAGAGCACGGCCGCGCCGAGCGCGAAGACGAGCAGCGTGGAGAGCGGGCCCGGGTCGGGCAGGAAGCGGCGCCGCGGCCGGGGCCGGGTGCCGGTGGGAGCGGGATTCATGGCGGCACGATAGCGCAGCGCCCCGCGCCGCGGCCGCTTCGCAGCGCCTGCGGCCTTGGCGCTTCACCCGGCCCGCCGGGCCGCAGCGCTGGCTGCGCTTCGAGTGCACGCCAGGCGCGGCGCTTGAAGAGGACGCCGAGCGCAGAGCCTAAACAGGAGGCCGCGCGCGGCGCCTAAACTGGACGCCGCGCGCGGCGGAGCCACGGCGCGGCCGGCGCGCGCCCCCTGAGCTGAGGCGCAGACTCAAGCCGAAGGCCGCGCCTCGTTGCGCGCAAGCACGAAGGCCAGCGCAAGCGCGCCGCCGACGCCGGCGAAGGCCCATCCGTCGGACCAGCGCGCGGCCGCCGCGCCCAGCAGCAGCGGCGCCGGAATCCGGACCGCCCCGGCGACGAGGGAGGCCATGCCCAGCGCCGCCGGCGCGCGCTGCCCGGCGCGCTGCGCGATGAGGGCGAAGCAGCAGGGCACGACGCAGGCGGTGCCGATGCCGACGAGCGCGAAGCCGGCCAGGCTTTGCGAGAAAAGCGCGGAAGCCGCGACCACGCCGAAGCCCAGCGCCGCGGCGACGAGCGAGGCCAGGATCGTGCGCACGTCGCCCAGGCGCCGCCGCAGCGCGTCGCCGAAGAGCCGCACCGCCGCCTGGAATCCGGTGAAGAAGGCCGCGCCAGCACCGGCAAAGGCGGCGAGGTCGGCGGCCTGGCGCGCAAGGAAGCGTGCCGACCACATCTGCGCCGCCACCTCCGAGGAGATGGCCAGCCCGAGGACGACGCCGATGCGCAGGACGCCGTGGCTGCCGCCGACGCGCTCCAACGCCGGTTGCTGCTCCGGCAACGCCGGTTGCCGCTCTGCCAACGCCGGTTGCTGCTCCCGCAACGCCGGCTGCCGCTCCGCCCACGCCGATAGCCGCGACCCCGGCACCGCCTCCTGGTCGTCTTGCACGTCCACCGCCGCCATCGACGCCATCGGCGGCAGCGGCGCCCCCTGCGCGCCCTTCGCCCCCAGGCCGGCGCGCTGCAGCGCCAGGAGCACCGGCAGCAGGACGGCCAGCACCGGCAGCGCGCACCAGCGCGGCCCGGCCGCGGTGGCGATCAGGCTGCCGCCGAGCGCGGCGACGGCGAACGCGGCCGAGGCCGCGGCATGCATTCCGAGCAGCACGCGCCGCCCCAGGCCGCGCTCGAGCGCCGTGCCTTCGGCGTTCATCGCCAGGTCGAGCAGGCCCGATCCCGCGCCCAGCGCGGCAAGCGCCGCCGTCAGTTCCGCCGCCGTGCGCGTGCTGAACAGCCAGCAGGCGCAGGGCACGATCGCGAGCAGCGCGGCCCGCATCAGCCGCCGCGGCGCCACGAAACGCGCCAGCTGGCCGCCCGCCGCCATCGCCGCGATGTAGACCGCCGTGTGCAGCGTCAGCGCCAGGCCCAGGCCTTCGACGTCCAGCCCGGTCTGGCGCATCAGCGCCGGAATCGCCCCGGCCCACAGCCCCAGGCTGATCGAGAAGGCGAAGAAGACGGCCGTGACCAGGGCACGCGCCGAAGGCTGGCCGGGAAGCGGTGCAAGGGGCAGGGCAACAGCGGTGGGCGCGGAATCCATCGAACGCAGGGAGACAGACGACAAGGGCCGCGCCGAGACCTGGCGAAGCATGCCGCGGACGATGCGCGGCGCAGGCACCAATTGTTGCATCGCGCGCCGCGGCGTCAGGCGCTGCGCGGCACCAGGGTCCCGGCCATCAACTGCCCGCGCATGCCGTCGTACACCTTCTTGTCCACCGGCGCCGCATTGCGGTTGCCGAGGTCGTTCAGGTGCACGCAGCAGGGCTCGCGCACGTTCCAGGCGGCCAGGGCCGGCATCGCGGTGAAGCCCGGTGGGGGCCGAAGGACGGCAGCCCCGAGCCGGGCGCGCCGCCGATGATGTGCGGCCGGCAGCCGCCGACGCCGCCGAATGCGCTGGACTCGCTGCTTCCCGGCATTGCGCTGAAGGGCGCAGACCCGCTACACCACCGACGCGGCACCGCGACCGCACCGGGCGCGGGCCGGGGCAGTTGCCGGGGCGGAATCGGCATGATGGCAACTGGGGGGCCGATAGGGGCGGCAGGTTACGACCCATTGCAGCCGCACACGCATTCTTCCTCAATGACTGCAAGGTACATGAAGCTGAAGTTCGAGGTGCTTGGCGGGGGTCAGCGCCGCTCCGAATGCGGCCGGCGTGAAGGGCAGCTGTGCGAGGTACCGCGGCCGTAGGGCGCACGTAACGTCGTTCGAGTGCGCCGGATGTTGCCCGGGTCCACGGCGATCGCCACAGCCCTGGAACATACCGCGCTGAATCGCCTGGTGCGGCAGCATGCCGCGATCTTCTTCGAGGGATGCGACGACCAATACGGCCTCGAGCGCGCGCGCAACCACTTCAGGAACACAGGCGGGTTCGACCCTCAACCTGCTGGCATTCGCGGCGCCGCTGGCGACCGGTCCCGGCCTGAATCGGAATGCTTCTGGTGGACTCGAGCGCCCGGCCCGCGTACTGGCTGGCACAGCCAGCGGTCGGTGCTTGGCCGCGAGCGTTCCGCAAATTGTGGGCGTGTGGTTCGGCGTATCTGGATTGACGCACCGCGCCAAGAGCATCGTGCAGGAGGAACGGTTCGCCGCGTCGGGCTCGCAGCCGGCCACGGCCGCCTCGGCGAGCCGGGACGAACGGTCGAACCAGGCGTTGTGCAGCGCCATCGGGCAATCGCGGGTGAACGCCATGACCTCGCGCAGCACCGATTGGTGGCAACGCTTATTGGCTGAGACCGAGGACTTCTGCCCCAAACGACTCATTTTGGAATCGGCAGATCAACCGTCCGGTTACCGTTCCTGCGCCTGCCGCAATGCCTCGACCACAAGGCCCACCGCGGGGGAAGAACTGCGCGTAGCGTAGTACGCGTGGTATCCGGGGAAGGTCTGCGACCAGTCATCCAGCACCGACACCAGGCGCCCTGCGGCAATGTGTTCGCCCGCGACATCTTCTGGAACCCATGCCAGGCCGTGTCCGGCCAACGCCGCGGCGACGATCATGTCACTGGCGTTGAAGACCAGGCGCCCTGCGACGTGCACGTTGACGCGCTTGCCACGTCGCTCGAACTCCCAGGGCAACAGGCCACCGTGGGACGGCAAGCGCATGCAGATGCATTCGTGCTCGGTGAGATCCTGTGGGTTGCGGGGTCGTGCGTGGCGCTCGAAGTAGCCATGGCTGCCGACCACGATCAGGCGCATGTCGGGCGCGATGCGTACCGCGATCATGTCCCTGGCCACGTCGCCGCCTAGGCGCACGCCGATGTCGAAGCGCTCGGCCACGATATCGATGAAGCGGTTGTCGCTGCTGATCTCGATCTTGATGTCCGGGTACTTCGGCAGCCACGGCTGCAAACGGGGCCAGAGCAGCGTGCGCACGGCATGCTCCGTGGCCGTGATGCGGATGGTGCCGGCCGGCTTGCCACGCAGTTCGGCCAGTACCGCCAGTTCGGCCTCGATGTCGGCGAAGCGCGGGCCCACGGTCAGGTAGAGCCGTTCACCCGCCTCGGTGGGCGACACGCTGCGTGTGGTGCGGTTCAGCAGCTTGAGATCAAGCCTGCGCTCCAGCCCGCGCACGGTCTGGCTCAGCGCGGACTGGGTCACCCCCATCTGCGCCGCAGCACGCGTGAAGCTGCCCACGCGCACGACCGCGGCGAAGGCGGCGAGGTCATCGAAGCGCGCCATTGATTAGCCTTGCTTATGACTTCATGTCGGTCCAGCAGTCTAGTCATTCAGTGACCCACTGCCTAGAGTTGCTGCCATGGCATCAACCCAAGGCAATACACGCATGAAGACTCGTCAACTGGGCCGCAGCGGCCTCACCGTTTCGGCCCTCGGCTTCGGCTGCATGGGCCTGAGCTACGGCTACGGCCCGGCCGTCGACCGCGCCGCTGGCGTGCAACTCATCCGCCAGGCGGTCGAGCGTGGCGTCACCTTCTTCGACACCGCCGAGGCC
>JAGWTS010000338.1 GCA_028868875.1 Burkholderiales bacterium
CCATGCGCAGGATCTGCAGCGCCGAGCTCTCGGTGTCGCGGATGTGGCCGGTGCCGTTGCAGCGCGGGCAGGTGATGTGGTTGCCTTCGCTGAGTGCCGGACGCAGGCGCTGGCGGCTGAGTTCGAGCAGCCCGAACTTGCTGATCGAGCTGAACTGCACGCGTGCGCGGTCGTTGCGCAAGGCGTCGCGCAGGCGCTGCTCGACTTCGCGCCGGTTCTTGCTCTCCTCCATGTCGATGAAGTCGACGACGATCAGGCCGCCGAGGTCGCGCAGCCGCATCTGGCGCGCGATCTCGTCGGCGGCCTCGAGGTTGGTGCGGGTCGCGGTTTCCTCGATGTCGCTGCCGCGCGTGCTGCGCGCCGAGTTCACGTCGACCGAGACCAGGGCCTCGGTGTGGTCGATGACGATGGCGCCGCCGCTGGGCAGGTTCACGGTCCGGCTGAACGCGGTCTCGATCTGGTGCTCGATCTGGAAGCGGCTGAACAGCGGGGCGTCGTCACGGTAGCGCTTCACGCGCGATGCCGCCTCGGGCATCACGTGGTTCATGAACTGATGCGCCTGATCGTAGATGTCGTCGGTATCGATCAGGATCTCGCCGATATCCGCGGTGAAATAGTCGCGAATGGCGCGAATCACGAGCGAGCTTTCCTGGTAGATCAGGAACGCGCCTTTCCCGGCCCTGGACGCGCCGTCGATCGCGTCCCAGAGCTTGAGCATGTAGTTCAGGTCCCACTGCAGCTCGACTGCGCTGCGGCCGATGCCGGCGGTGCGCGCGATCAGGCTCATGCCCTTGGGATATTCGAGCTGGTCGAGGTTGTCCTTCAACTCTTCGCGGTCTTCGCCTTCGATGCGCCGACTCACGCCGCCGCCGCGCGGGTTGTTCGGCATCAGCACCAGGTAGCGCCCGGCGAGGCTCACGAAGGTGGTCAGCGCCGCGCCCTTGTTGCCGCGCTCTTCCTTCTCGACCTGGACCAGCAGGTTGTCGCCTTCCTTGACCGCATCCTGGATGCGGGCCGAGCGCACGTCCACGCCCTCACGGAAGTAATTCTTCGAAATTTCCTTAAAGGGCAGGAAACCGTGTCGATCTTCGCCGTAATCGACGAAACACGCCTCGAGCGAAGGCTCGACGCGGGTGATCACGGCTTTGTAGATATTGCCTTTGCGCTGTTCCCGGCCTTCGATTTCGGTCTCGAAGTCGAGCAGTTTCTGGCCATCGACGATCGCCAGCCGCCGCTCTTCGGGCTGCGTGGCATTGATCAGCATGCGTTTCATTCAGTGCACTCCAGTCGCGCGCCGCTGCTGCGGCGCGTTGCCTGACATATCGATGCACGAAAAACGCTGAAGAACCGGCTGGCGCGAGTGCCCTGGACTGCGATGGATGCGCCGCGCGAAGCCGGCGATCAATGGCGCAGCGTTGGCGCGTGCTGTCCGGCGGAACCGGCGGCGTGGGTCTTCGGCTTCCCGTCGCGCCGCGGATCACGCGGCGACGAACCCATGCCGGCCACGCCGGCACGAAGCCGGGGCCTGGAGGCGGGGGTGGGGAGCGACGACATGGGCTGCTTGGAACCGGTCGGATGGCGGGCTGCGAGGCGGCGGCTTCGGCCGCACCTCGCAACTCTCGAATTATCGTCTGCCTCGGTGTCGAGGCGGGGTTCTTCTTTGTCTCTCGTCGCCGGCCTTCTCGCGCTGCCGGGTCACATCGGGACCCCGGCCCGCAGCGGCCGGGCCGGCGCTGCATCACCTGGGCGGACGCGTTCATCCGCATCCGCCTTCTCCTCCACGCCGGCCCGCCTGTGCCCGGGTAAACTCCCAAGAATCAAGCACTTACCGTGCAAACGTGGAGCGACGGATTATAGGGGCCAAAGGCGCGGCCGAATCGCCGCAAGTGCGGCACATGACCGTCGACTCCGAATCGGCGGGCCAGCGGCTGGACAATTTCCTCATTCGCGTGCTCAAGGGCGTGCCGAAAACCCATGTCTACCGCGTCATCCGCTCGGGCGAGGTGCGCGTCAACAAGGGCCGGGCCAGCGCCGACACCCGCGTCGCTGCGGGCGATGACATCCGCCTGCCGCCGGTGCGCGTGGCCGAGAAGCCGGCCGCGCCTGCGGTGCCGGCGCGCGAGTTCCCGGTGCTGTTCGAGGACGAACACCTGCTCGCCATCGACAAGCCCAGTGGCGTCGCGGTCCATGGCGGCAGCGGCGTGAGCTCGGGCGTGATCGAGCAGCTGCGCCGGGCGCGGCCCGAGGCGCGCTTTCTCGAGCTCGTGCACCGCCTGGACAAGGAAACCTCGGGCGTGCTGCTGCTGGCCAAGAAGCGCAGCGCGCTCACCGCGGTACAGGACCAGTTCCGCGCCCGCGACACGGCCAAGATCTACGCCGCCTTCGTCTTCGGCGCCTGGCCGGCCAAGCTCAAGCTCATCGACCAGCCGCTGCACAAGACGCTGGACGCCGCCGGCGAGCGCCATGTGCGCGTGGTGTCGCCGACGCACGAACACGGGCGGCGCTCGATCACCATCATCCGTTCGGTGCGCCGCGTCGGCGAGAACTGCCTGCTCGAAGTGAGCCTGAAGACCGGGCGGACGCACCAGATCCGGGTCCACCTCGCCCACGCCGGCCACCCGATCGTGGGCGACCCGAAGTACGGCGACTTCGCGCGCAACAAGGCCTTTGCCCGCGAGACCGGATTCGGCCGCATGTTCCTGCATGCCGCCGAACTCGCTTTCGACCATCCGGCCGACGGCAGCCGCATCACCCTGCGCTCGCCGCTGCCGGCCGACTGCGCAACACTTCTGCGACCCAAATGACCCGCTCCCGCCGCTTCGACCTCATCGCCTTCGACTGGGACGGCACCCTGTTCGATTCGACCGCGCTCATCGCGCGCTGCATCCAGGCCGCCTGCCGCGATGTCGGCGTCGCCGTGCCGAGCGACGCCGACGCCGCCTACGTCATCGGCCTCGGCCTGACCGATGCGCTGCGCCATGCCGCGCCCGGTCTCGACGCCTCGCGCTACCCCGAGCTCGGCGCGCGCTACCGCCACCACTACTTTGCGCGCCAGCATGAAGTCTCGCTGTTCCCGGGCACGCTGGAGATGCTGACCGAGCTCAAGGCGCGCAACCACTGGCTCGCGGTGGCCACCGGCAAGAGCCGGCGCGGGCTCGACGAGGCGCTCGCCCATTCGCAGCTCGCCGGGCTGTTCAACGGCACCCGCACCGCCGACCAGACCGCGAGCAAGCCGAACCCGCAGATGCTGCTCGAGCTGATGCGCGAGTTCGGCGCCGAGCCCGGGCGCACCTTGATGGTGGGCGACACCACGCACGACCTGCAGCTCGCGCGCAATGCGGGCGCGGCCAGCGTCGGCGTGGCCTACGGCGCGCACGACGCCGAGGCCTTCGACGAATTCGGGCCGCTGTTCGTCGCCCCCGACACGCGCGCCCTGCACGCCTGGCTGCTCGCCCATGGATGAACGCCGGCTCTGCCGTTCCGACGAACTGGCCGAGCGCGGCCGCGCCTTCGTCTGGGATGTGCTGCAGTACCGCCAGCCGGCGCGCGCCTTTGCGCTGCGCTTCGAAGGCCGCGTCGTCGCCTACATGAATCGCTGCGCCCATGTGCCGACCGAGATGGACTGGCAGCCGGGCGAGTTCCTCGACTCCGGGCGGCGCTGGATCATCTGCTCGGTCCACGGTGCGACCTACGAGCCCGCCGACGGCCGCTGCGCCGGCGGCCCCTGCGGCCGCGGCCGCCTCACCGCGCTCGACGTGAAGGAGCGCGACGGCGAGGTCTATTGGTATCCTTCCCGCGACGTCCAGCCGCCGCCCGAAAGCCGCCCATGAATTCGATCGAAGACCCGGTTGCCCCGGGCCAGGCCGGCGCGCTCGAACGCGTCGCCCACGAGATGCTGCGCCAGCAGCGCAACGAACGCCGCTGGCGCGTGTTCATCCGCCTCGGCTGGCTCGCGCTGGCGGTGGCCGTGGCCTGGGGGCTGCTCGCGCACCGCGGCATGCCCAGCGTGCCGAGCACGCCGCACACGGCGCTCATCGACGTGCGCGGCGAGATCAGCGCCGACGGCGAGGCCAGCGCCGACAACCTGCTGCCGGCCCTGAAGAACGCCTTCGAGGACAGCAACGCGCAGGCGGTGGTGCTGCGCTTCAACTCGCCCGGCGGCAGCCCGGTGCAGGCCGGCATCGTCAACGACGAGATCCGGCGCCTGAAGGCCTTGCACCCGAAGAAGGTCTATGCCGTGTGCGAGGAAATCTGCGCCTCGGGCGCCTATTACATGGCGGTGGCGGCCGACGAGATCTACGTCGACAAGGCGAGCGTCGTCGGCAGCATCGGCGTGCTGATGGACGGCTTCGGCTTCACCGGGTTGATGGACAAGCTGGGCATCGAGCGCCGCCTGCTCACCGCCGGCGATAACAAAGGCATGCTCGACCCCTACAGCCCCGACAACGAGCGCCAGACGGCCTACGCCCGGGCCATGCTCGAGCAGATCCACCAGCAGTTCATCGCCGCCGTTCGCAAGGGCCGCGGCACGCGCCTGAAAGAGAACGACGAGACCTACTCGGGCCTGTTCTGGAACGGCGAGGAAGCGGTCAAGCTCGGGCTGGCCGACCACCTCGGCAACCTCGAATACGTGGCGCGCGAAGTCGTCAAGGCCGAGGACGTGGTCGACTACACGCCGCGCGAGAACGTCGCCGAGCGCCTGGCCAAGCGCTTCGGCGCCGCGATGGGAGCGGGGGCGATGAGCGCGCTGCGTTCGCTGTCCCCGATTCGCTGAAGCGCCGCGCGAGCGGGCCGGGCGCGGCCGACGCAGGTGGTGCGCCGATAGAATCGCCCGCTCCCGTGATCGACCGCCTCGCCGTCCTCCCGCAGTATCTCGTTCCGAAGCAGGCGCTCACGGCCTTTGCGGGCCGGGTCGCGCGCGCCCGCGGCGGCGCCTTGACGACGGCGATCGTGCGCGCCTTCATCGCCCGCTACGGCGTCGCGATGGACGAGGCGGCCGAGCCCGACCCCGCCGCCTACACCACCTTCAACGACTTCTTCACGCGCGCGCTGCGGCCGGGTGCCCGGCCCTTCGCGCCGCAAGGGCTGCTGTGCCCGGTGGACGGGGCGATCAGCCAGTTCGGCGCGATCGAGGGCGACCGCATCCTCCAGGCCAAGGGCCACGACTACCGCGTGCGCGAACTGCTCGGCGGCGATGCCGAACTCGCCGCGCGCTTCGAGCGGGGCTGGTTCTCGACCCTGTACCTGAGCCCGAAGGACTACCACCGCATCCACATGCCTTGCGCCGGGCGGCTGCTGCGCATGATCCACGTTCCCGGGGCGCTGTTCTCGGTGAACCCGACAACGGCGCGCGGCGTGCCCGGGCTGTTCGCGCGCAACGAGCGCGTCGTCTGCCTCTTCGAAGGCGAGCGCGGGCCCTTCGTGCTGGTGCTGGTCGGGGCGACCATCGTCGGCAGCATGGCCACGGTCTGGCACGGCGTGGTCAACCCGCCGCGGCCGGGGCGGCTGCGCGAATGGCGCTATGAAGACGGCCGCATCGAGCTCGCGCGCGGCGCCGAGATGGGGCGCTTCCTGCTCGGCTCGACCGTGGTGCTGCTGTTTCCGCAAGGCCCGCTCGCTTTCAACGCCGACTGGGCGCCGGGGCGCGCGGTACGGCTGGGCGAAGCGATGGCCGTGCTGGCGTGAATCCACGGGTGCAGCGTTCGGCCCCGCGCCGCAGCCCTGTGGGGTGGCGGTGGATGCGGTGACGCGCGAGCGGCGGGCGCTGATCCTGCTCTGGGTGGTGCCGGCGCTGTGGTCGTCCAACTACCTGATTGCGCGTGCCGCGCGCGGCGTCGTCGCGCCGCACCTGCTGGCTTTCGGCCGCTGGTCGCTCGCCCTGGCGCTGCTGCTGCCGGTGGCGGGAGCCGGGCTCTGGCGCAAGCGCGCGCTGCTGCGCGAAGAGGCGTGGCACTGCCTCGTGCTGGGCGCGTTCGGCATGTGGATCTGCGGCGCCTGGGTCTACCTCGGCGGCCAGACCACGAGCGCCACCAACATCGCGCTGTTCTATGCGGCGACGCCGATCGCGATCTCGGTCGCCGGCGTCTTCCTGCTGGGCGAGCCGCTGTCGCTGCCGCGGCGCTGGGCGGTGGCCCTGGCCTTGTTCGGCGTGCTGCTGGTGATCGCCAAGGGCGATCCGGCCAACCTGCTCGGGGTGCGCTTCGTCGTCGGCGACGCCTGGATCCTCGCGGCTGCGGCGAGCTGGGTCGCTTATTCGGTGCTGCTCAAGCGCTGGCCCTCGGGGCTCGGTCCGGCCGAGCGGCTCGCGGCGATCATCGCCGGCGGCCTGCTCGTGCTCGCGCCGTTCACGATCCAGGAAAGCTGGCAAGCCGGTTGGCCGCTGCCGGACGCCCGGGCGCTGGGCCTGATCGCGCTCGCCGCGGTGCTGCCGGGCGTGCTGAGCTACGGCGCGTATTCGTACCTGCAGCGCGAACTCGGCGCCTCGCGCACCGCCTTGCTGCT
>JAGWTS010000339.1 GCA_028868875.1 Burkholderiales bacterium
GTGGCCTAGCAGCTTTGCCAGATCGCATTGCCGGAGCCCTCGCGCCAGTCGCAACTGACGGAGACGATCGTGCAAGCTTGAGTGGAAACCGGCTGGGGTATTGAACATGGAGATCTCTTGACTGCTCACCGTACCTGAGCGATCGCCATATTCAAAACCCGAATCAGAAGGCGCAGGTGGCACTCGCTGCGCTTAAGTCGATCTCAGCACGGCAGGGCCGCAACCCTGCAGGAGGCGGCGAGCCTGCAGTTTTCGAAGTCCTGCCACACATTCGCCCTAGACGGAGAGGCCGCCTCTTGTCGCGTCAGCACCCATGCCAAGCGCAGACGCGCATTCAATAGGTGGTTGAGCTTGCACTCGTAACGGCCACTTGCAGCAGCAACGCCGGGGGCCTGATCGCAGGGCGCAGTGAAGCCGTCACCACATCAGAGCACCTCTAGGTACGAGACCGCATTGGCGGCACAATGGCTGGATGCAATGGACATCATTGACATCACATTTCCTCTTGCGAATCAACGGCCTACGGCTACGTCCATGGCCGTCAATTCGTGGTTACAGACTCAACGTCTGATCCGGCCCGTCACCGCTCCCCGCAAGCCCTGGGCAGCCCAGGCCCGCCGATGAACGAAGCCCGCGTCGTCGAAGCCTCACGGCCGGTGCCGGCCTGGCGCATCGTCGTCGCCACCGCCGTCGCCTACGCGCTCGTGGGCTGGCTGTCGCTGACCCTCGCGGTGGCGCCCAGCTACGCAACCCCGCTCTTCCCGAGTGCCGGCCTGGCCCTTGCGGCGGTGCTGGTCTACGGCCGGCGCGCCCTGCCCGGGGTCGCGCTCGGCTCCTTCCTCGTCAACGCCGTGCTGAGCGCGCCGCGCGGCCAGTTCGACCTGATCGCCCTGGGCATGCCGGCGCTCATCGGGGTGGGCGCGATGCTCGAGGCCGGCGTCGGCGCGGCCTTGCTGCGGCGCTTCGTCCCGCAGCCGCTGGTGCTGGCCACGCCACGCGAGATCGGCACGAGCGCCCTGCTGGGCGGGGCCGTGGCCTGCCTCGTCAGCTGCACGCTCGCGACCGCCTTCCTGCGTATCGGCGGCGTACTCGAGAACTCGCAGCTGGCCGACACCTGGTTCACCTGGTGGGTGGGCGACACGCTGGGCGTGCTGATCGGCGGCCCGCTCGCGCTCACGCTCATCGGCCGCCCGCGCGACGACTGGGTGCCGCGCCGGCGCACCGTCGGCCTGCCCTTGCTCGCGGCCACCGTGCTGCTCGGCATCGCGACGCTGGTCGTCAGCCACTGGGACGACGAACGCGTCGCAGCCACCTTCGACAGCGACGCCGATCGTCTCTACGCCGAAGTCGATGCGCAACTGCGCCAGCCGCTGGACGCACTGCAGGCCATGGACAGCGCCTACCTGGCCGCCGGCGGCCTGAGCGCGCCGGCCCTTCATGCAGCGGCGCGCTGGTGGCTGCGTCAGCCCATGCAACTGCAGGCCCTGGGCTACAGCGAAGTCGTTCCGCGCTCCGCAATCGCCGCCTTCGAGGCCCAGGCCCGCGCCTCCGGTCTTGCCGGCTACCGCGTGTACGACCGCCCCGGCTCGGACACCTCCGGCGACGCCGAGGTGCTGGCACTGCGCCAGATCGAACCGCGCGCCGGCAACGAAGGCGCGCTCGGCGTGAACGCCCTTTCGGTCCCGGCGGCGCGCGCCGCGATCGAGCGCAGCCGCGACAGCGGAGAGGCGGTCGCGGCGCGCAGCTTCCCCCTTGCCCAGTCGCGCAACGGCAAGACCGGCACCGTCGTCTACCAGGCCTTGTACGCAGGCTCGCCCAGCGACACCGCGGCGCGGCGCGCCGCCTGGCGCGGCGTCGTCTTCGTGACGCTGCGCGCCGACCGCCTCCTCGCCGACCTCGAGCCGGGCCATGGCCGCTACCTGCGCTGGTGCCTCGTCGACCGCGAAGCCGCCGGCGCGCCCGAGCGCGTGGCCGGGCCGCCCGGTTGCGAAGCGGCCGCCACGCCCGGGCGCGCGCTGCTGACGCGACGCTACCCCCTGGTCTTCGCCGCGCGCCCGCTCGAGCTGCGCGTGCAGGCTCCCTTGAGCACAGTGCCGGGCAATGAGCGCGGCAATGCCTGGCTGTTCTCGGTCGGGGGCATGCTCGCGGCGGCTTTGCTCGGCGCCCTGCTCCTCACCGTCACCGGGCGCGCGCGCCGGATCGAGCTCGCGGTGGCCGCGCGCACCGCCGACCTGCAGCGCGAGGTGCACGAACGCAGCCAGGCCGAGCAACTGCTGCGCGAGAGCGAGGCGCGCTTGCGCAGCATCCTCGACAACGTGCCGATCGGCGTCATGTTCCTGGACGTCGAAGGCCGCATCGTCGAGACCAATCCGCGCCTGTGCCGCATGCTCGGGCGGCCGGCGGCGATGCTGCTCGGCGCGAGCCTGGACTCGATCTCGCACCCCGACGAACGCGCCGGCAACCGCAGCCGCCTGGCCGCCCTGCTCGACGGCGACACCGATGCACGGCGCCGGCGCATGCAGCTGGTGCGCGCCGACGGCCTGGCCCTGCAGGTGCACACGCATCTGAGCGTGCTGCGCGATGCCGGCGGCGTGGCGCAGCGCATCGCCGGCGTCGTCGAGGACATCACCGAGCACCTGAGGCTCGAGCAGGCCGAGCGCGCGCGCGACCGCGCCGAGGCGGCCAGCCGCGCCAAGAGCGAATTCGTCTCGCGCATGAGCCACGAGCTGCGCACGCCGCTGAACGCGATGATCGGCTTCGCCCAGCTGCTCGCGCTCGACCAGGCCCCGCCCCTGGTGGCCCAGCACCTCGACTGGGTGGGCCAGATCCAGCGCGCGGGCTGGCACCTGCTGGACATGATCAACGACACCCTGGACCTCGCGCGCATCGAATCCGGCGCGGTCCGCTTCGCCCTGCGCGCCATCGACCCCGCGGCCGCCGCCAGCGCCAGCCTCGCGATGCTGGGCACCGCCGCGGCCCAGCGCCAGGTCGTCCTGCACAGCGAATACGCGCCCGAGCCGCTCGCGGTGCTGGGCGACGAGACCCGGCTCAAGCAGGTGCTGACGAACCTCCTGTCCAACGCCGTCAAGTACAACCGCGAAGGCGGTTCGGTGGTCGTGACCACGGCCGGCGACGCCCGCGGCTTCGTCGAGATCGCGGTGCGCGACACCGGCCTGGGCATGACGCCCGAGCAGATGGCGGCGCTGTTCCAGCCCTACAACCGCCTCGGGCGCGAGTCCGGCCCGATCGAGGGCACCGGCATCGGCCTCGTCATCAGCCGCCGCCTGGCCGAGATGATGGGCGGCAGCCTCGAGGCCAGCAGCGTTGCCGGCCAGGGCTCGGTCTTCACCTTGCGGCTGCCGCGCGCCGAAGGCGTTCCGGCGGCCACCGCAGAGGCCCGGCCCCGGGCGGTGGCGGCGATGCGCCGGCGCCGCGTGCACTACATCGAGGACAACGAGACCAACGTCGAGGTGATGCGCGCCATCGTCGCGCAGCGCCCGCATCTCGAACTCGAGGTCTCGCTGCTCGGACTCGACGGCCTGGCCGCGGTGCGGCGCGAACGCCCCGACCTCATCCTGCTGGACATGCAACTGCCTGACATCAACGGACTCGAGTTGCTGCGCCACATGGAGCAGGACGACGAACTCGCGTCGATTCCGGTGATCGTGGTCTCGGCCGATGCCACCACGGCGCGCATGCAGGAGGCCTTGACGCTGGGTGCCACGCGCTACGTCACCAAGCCGGTGGACATCGCGCCCTTCCTGCAGATCCTGGACGAGACGCTCGAGGCGCTGGACAGTCGCTGGGGTGCCTGAACCCAGGGCGCGGCATGCGCTCGTCTTTTAATCCAGGCCAGACGCAATCGCCTTGATCTGGATCAGGCGGGGCTCGATGGGATCGATCAGGAATACCCCGGTTGACGCTATTGCCGTCGATTAGAATACTTAAATACCCTTGTGATCGGTTCGGGGCGGTTCGGTTCGAATGAACCCTTCAGACCATTCGCAATCGGAATTGCTCCGGCAATGCGTTCCTCGTTGCAACCGTGATTCGGTCCCCGCGCAGGACCGGATGCGGTTTTATTTTGCGCCCCCTGTTTCCAGCCTGCTTCCGATGAAAGCCTTCATTCGCGCAACTCTCGCTGCCGCCCTGCTCCTGGGCGGCCTGGCATGCGGTTTCGCCGCGGCCGCGCCGCTGCAGGGCAACCCGGTGGCGGGCGGGAAGAAGACCGCGATGTGCCTGGGCTGCCACGGCATCTACGACTACAAGACCGGCTTCCCCGTCGTCCTTCGCGTGCCGAAGATCTTCGGCCAGAACGCGCGCTACATCGCCAACGCGCTGGCCGAGTACAAGCGCGGCGAGCGCAAGCACCCGTCGATGCGCGCCATCGCCGAAACGCTGAGCGACCAGGACATGGCCGACCTCGGCGCCTACTTCGAATCGAAGGGCACGGTCACGGCGGTGCGCGGCAGCGGCAGCGGCGACGCGGCCGAGGCGCTCGCGCTCATCGGCCGCGGCGGCTGCCCGGCCTGCCACGGCGCCAACTTCAACAAGCCCGTCGACCCCGGCTATCCGAAGCTCGCCGGGCAGTACAGCGACTACCTGTACTACGCGCTCGAGGCCTACAAGTCGAACGACAAGCCCTTCATCGGCCGCGGCAATCCGATCATGTCCGCAATGGCCAAGCAATTCACCGACGGTCAATTGCAGGCGATCACGCAATACATCGAGGGCCTTCCAGGCGACGTGATCACGGTTCAGAACAGCCGATTCCGCTGATCGGACGGGGCCATTGCGATGAACAGCGAAACGTCGCGGGGCATTTCCGCGCTCATTCCTGCCGCCCCCGATCGGCACATTTCGGTGCTGCTGATTTGCGCATTGCTGATCGCATTCGGTTTGATAGCGATTCTCGTTTCGGCCTGGAATCATCACCGCAGCGGCGCGCGCGCTCCCGTGCGCCTGTCCGCCGAAATGGCCTTCGCCCTGCTCCCCTGCCTGATGGCGGCGGGCCTCGTCTGGTCGGTCGTCCGGGCTGCGGTCGTCGCGGCCTGAAGCCCCGCAGCAGCAGTCGACCCGGGAATCGCCCAAGCCGCCCGAACCTCGAGAAAGAAGACATTCATGCAAGTTCTGAAACGCTTCGCGCCGGCCGCCGTGACGGCCCTGGCCTCGGGCGCGGCCTTCGCGGGCTATCCGTACAGCTTCCCGCAGCCGGTGACGCCGATCGCCCACGAGACGCTGGAGGTCCACAACCTGTTCATGAGCATCATCCTGGTGCTCTTCTTCGGCGTCTTCGCGATCATGCTGTATTCCTTCTGGAAGCACCGCAAGTCGCGCGGCCACGTCGCGGCCGATTTCGTCGCCCCGCGCTCACGCAAGCAGTGGCTCTGGGTCCTGGCGCCCTTCGCCGCGCTGCTCGTGATCGACTACGGCATCTTCGGCATCCCGGCCTACCACGCCGTGCTCAACTACGAGGACACGCGCACCGAAGCCGATCTCGTCGTCAAGATCACCGGCAGCCAGTGGCTGTGGCTGTACGAGTTCCCGGCCCAGGGCGTGCAGATCGCCAGCCACCTCTCGACCCCGCGCGCCGAGATCGACGGCACGGAGGCCAAGGACAAGAACTACCTGCTCGAGGTCGACCACCCGCTCGTGCTGCCGGTGAACAAGAAGATCCGCTTCGTCACCACGTCCAACGACGTGATCCACAGTTGGTGGGTGCCGGCCTTCGGCGTCAAGCGCGACGCGGTGCCGGGCTTCCTGCGCGAGTTCTGGGCCCGGATCGACACGCCCGGGATCTACCGCGGCCAGTGCTCCGAACTCTGCGGCAAGGAGCACGGCTTCATGCCCATCGTCGTCAAGGCCGTGCCCGAGGCCGAATTCGAAGCCTGGATCGCCGCCCACAAGGCCCGCGCCGCCACCAGCGCCGACGCCGGCACGCCGGCGCAGACGGCCTCCTGACGCGCCGCTTCGCCGAACCACCGCCCATCGCCATCCAGGAACCGCCCCATGTCGCATGAAATGACGCTCGACGCGCACGCCCCTCACCCGAGCGGGATCCGGCGCTGGATCGAGACCACGAACCACAAGGACATCGGCGCGATGTACCTGATCTTCGGCCTGACCATGCTCATGACGGGCGGGGCGATGGCGCTGGCGATCCGGGCCGAGCTGTTCCAGCCCGGGCTGCAGCTGATGCAGCCCGAGTTCTACAACCAGCTCATCACCCTGCACGGGTTGATCATGGTGTTCGGCTTCGCGATGCCGGTGGCCACGGGCCTGGCGAACTACATGCTGCCGATGATTCTCGGCGCCCCCGACATGGCCTTGCCGCGCCTGAACAACTGGGGCTTCTGGATCCTGCCGCCGGCGGCAGTGATGCTGGTGCTGCCCTTCGTTCTCGGCATGTTCGGCATCGGCTCGGGCGCGGTCGACACCGGCTGGACCATGTACGCGCCGCTGTCGATCCAGAGCGGCTGGGGCATGGACTTCGCGAT
>JAGWTS010000340.1 GCA_028868875.1 Burkholderiales bacterium
GGCGGCAACGCCTGGGAGTACCTGCCGCACGACCACGCGCGCAGCCGCGCCTACCGTTGGGGCGAGGACGGCATCGCAGGATTCAGCGACGACCGCCAGTTCCTGTGCCTGTCGCTCGCGCTGTGGAACGGCCGCGATCCGATCCTCAAGGAGCGGCTCTTCGGCCTCACGAATGCCGAGGGCAACCACGGCGAGGACGTGAAGGAGCTGTACTACTACCTCGACGCCACGCCCAGCCATTCCTACCTGAAGATGCTCTACAAGTATCCGCAGGCGGCGTTTCCTTATGCGCAACTGGTCCATGAGAACCACCGGCGCGGCATCGACGGCGACGAATACGAACTGCTCGACACCGGCGTCTTCGACGAAGACCGCTATTTCGATGTCTTCGTCGAATACGCCAAGGCCGCACCCGAAGACATCCTGATGCGCATCACCGTCCACAACCGCGGGCCGCAGGACGCGCCCTTGTGGCTGCTGCCGCAGATCTGCTTTCGCAACCTCTGGTCGTGGAAGCCCGGGACGACGCGCCCGACGCTCGCCGCCGACCGTGGCGCGATCGCGGCGGCGCACCCCGCGCTCGGCGAGTTCCGCTTCGAGGCCGAGGGCGAGCCGACGCTGCTGTTCTGCGACAACGACACGAACGCGCGGCGTCTCTTCGGCCGCCCCGATGCGGCCGGCTATTTCAAGGACGGCTTCCACGAGTTCGTCGTCGACGGCCAGACGGCGGCCGTCAACGCCGCGCAGGCGGGCACCAAGGCCGGGGCCCTGGCCCAATTCATGATCGCCGCCGGCGGCTCGCAGCAGATGCGCTTGCGGCTGCGTCCCGCTGCGGCAGCGACCGGTGCGGGCGCGCCATTTGCCGACTTCGACGCCGTCTTCGCCCAGCGATTGCTCGAAGCCGATGCGTTCTATGCCGACCTGCAGCGCGGCATCGACGATGCGGACGCGCGCCATGTCCAGCGCCAGGCGCTGGCCGGCATGATCTGGAGCAAGCAGTTCTTCCATTACAGCGTCGAGAAATGGCTCGAGGGCGATCCGGCGCAGCCGCCACCACCCGCGGAGCGCAAGCGCGGCCGCAACCACGACTGGACCCATTTCGCCAGCGCCGAGGTGCTGGCGATGCCCGATAAATGGGAGTACCCCTGGTTCGCCGCCTGGGACCTGGCCTTCCATTGCATTCCGCTGGCGCTCGTCGACGCCGAATTCGCCAAGTCGCAACTCGTGCTGCTGGCGCGCGAGTGGTACATGCACCCCAACGGCCAGTTGCCGGCCTACGAATGGGCTTTCGGCGACGTCAACCCGCCCGTGCACGCCTGGGCCGCATTCCGCGTGTTCCAGATCGACCGCCGCTGGCGCCGCGAGACCCGGCCCGACGATCCAGGCGACCTGCTGTTCCTCGAGCGCGTGTTCCAGAAGCTGCTGCTGAACTTCACCTGGTGGGTCAACCGCAAGGATGCGCAAGGGCGCAACATCTTCCAGGGCGGCTTTCTCGGGCTCGACAACATCGGCTGCTTCGACCGCAGCCAGCCCTTGCCGACCGGCGGCACGATCGACCAGGCCGACGGCACGAGCTGGATGGCGATGTACTGCCTGAACCTGCTGCGCATCGCGATCGAGCTGGCGCAGCACAACCCGGCCTACGAGGACATCGCGAGCAAGTTCTTCGAACATTTCCTGGCCATCGCCGCGGCGATCAACGGCGTCGGCGAAGCCGCGCTCGGCCTCTGGGACGAGATCGACCAGTTCTATTACGATCATCTCAGCCTGCCCGACGGCAGCAAGATGCCGCTGCGCATCCCCTCGATCGTCGGCCTGATTCCGTTGTTCGCGGTGCAGGTGCTCGAGCCCGAACTGCTCGACAAGATGCCGGCCTTCACGGCGCGCATGGAATGGGTGCTGAAGCACAAGCCCGAACTGGCGGCGCTGATCTCCGACTGGAAGGTGCCCGGCCACGGCGACCGGCGCCTGCTGTCGTTGCTGCGCGGCCACCGCACGAAGGCGCTGCTGCACCGCATGCTCGACGAGACGCGGTTCTTCTCCGACTATGGCGTGCGCTCGCTGTCCAAGCAGGTCGAGCGCGAGCCTTACCACCTCTACGTCGACGGCGTGAACTACGAAGTGGATTACTGGCCCGGCGAATCGCGCAGTGGCCTCTTCGGCGGCAATTCCAATTGGCGCGGCCCGATCTGGATGCCGATCAATTACCTGCTAGTGGAATCGCTGCAGCATTTCCATTACTACTACGGCGACGACTTCAAGGTGGAATGCCCGACCGGCTCGGGCCGCTTCGTGAGTCTGGCCGAGGCGGCGCAGGAACTCTCCAACCGGATCTGCCGGCTGTTCCTGAAAGGCGCCGACGGCCAGCGCCCGGCGCTGAAGGTGCACCCGAAGCTGGCCGGCGACCCGCATTTCCGCGATTACGTGCTGTTCTTCGAATACTTCCATGGCGACAGCGGGCGCGGCGTCGGCGCCTCGCACCAGACCGGCTGGACCGGCACCGTCGCCAAACTCCTGCAGCCCACGGCCGCGGCGATGGCGAAAGCGGGCGCGCCGGGCCGCGAAACGAACTGAACGGGAGCCGCCCATGAGCAGCAGCGACCATTACGACCTCATCCTCATCGGCAGCGGGGCCGGCGGCGGCACGCTGGCGCACCAGCTCGCGCCTTCGGGCAAGCGCATCCTGATCCTCGAACGCGGCGACTACCTGCCGCGCGAGAAGGCGAACTGGGACCCGACCGCGGTCTTCGTCGAGAACCGCTATGTCTCCAAGGAGAACTGGTTCGACGCTGACGGCGCGCCGTTCCAGCCGGGCGTGCATTACTTCGTCGGTGGCGCGACCAAGATGTTCGGCGCCGCGCTGTTCCGCCTGCGCGAGCAGGATTTTTCAGCCCACCGCACGGCCGACGGCATGACGGCCGACTGGCCGCTGCGCTACGCCGACCTCGAGCCCTACTACACCCAGGCCGAACGGCTGTACCAGGTCCACGGCCGGCGCGGCGACGACCCCACGGATCCGCCCGCCAGCGCGCCGTATCCGTTTACCCCGGTGAGCCACGAGCCGCGCATCCAGGAGATTGCCGACGACCTGCAGCGCGCGGGCTACAAGCCGGCCTACGCGCCTTGCGCCGTCCTGCTCGACGAGGCCGACCCGCCGCACAGCCGCTGCATCCGCTGCAACACCTGCGACGGCTACCCCTGCCTGGTCCACGCCAAGGCCGACGCCGAGGTCATCGCGGTGCGGCCGGCGCTGGAGCATCCGAACGTCACGCTGCTGACGAATGCCTTCGTCCAGCGCCTGCAGACCGATGCCGGCGGGCGCAGCATCACGGCCGTGGTCGTCGAACGCAAGGGTCAGCGCGAGGAATACACGGCCGACCTCGTCGTCGTGTCCTGTGGCGCGGCCAATTCGGCGAAGCTGCTGCTGATGTCGGCCAATGAAAGGCACCCGCTAGGCCTGGCCAACGGCTCGGATCTGGTGGGGCGGAACTACATGTTCCACAACGCCATGGCCTTGGTCGCGCTGTCATTGCGCGAGAACCCGACCCAGTTCCAGAAGACGCTGTCGATCAACGATTTCTATTTCGGCGCGTCGGATTACGAATTCCCGCTCGGCAACATCCAGATGATCGGCAAATCGCAGGGGCCGATGTTCCAGGGCGACGCGCACGGTCTCGCGCCCGGCTTTTCGCTCGACTGGATCGCGGACCATGCGGTCGATTTCTGGCTCACGAGCGAAGACCTCGCCCTGCCGCAGAACCGCATCAGCGTGAACGGGAAAGGCGAGATCCGCCTGGCCTACACCCCCACCAATGTCGAGCCGCTGAACCGCCTGCGCGGCAAGCTGCAGGAGATGCTCGGCCACATGGGCATGCACCCGCATCTGCTGCCCAACACGCTGTACATGGGCAAGTACATCCCGATTGCCGGCGTCGCGCACCAGTCCGGCACCTGCCGCTTCGGCACAGATCCGAAGACCTCGGTGCTCGACATCCATTGCAAGGCGCACGAGCTCGACAACCTCTACGTCGTCGACACGAGCTTCTTTCCGAGCATCGGCGCCGTCAATCCGTCGCTGACCGCAATAGCCAACGCCTTGCGCGTGGGCGAGCACCTGCTGCAGCGGCTGGGCTGACCCGACCTCGATGGCCAGTCGCTCCGAGATTGCCGCCGTCTATGCCGCCGGGCTCGTCCAGGGCCTGGCGCTGGTCACGTTCCCGGCCGCAGGCGCCGTCTTCACCAGCGCGAGCGAATACGGGCTTTCGGCCACCGAATACGGGGGCATGTTCGTGCCGCAGGCCATCGCGGCCATCGTCTTCGCCTTGCTCGGCGCGGGCTTGACGCGGCGCGTGGGCGCGCGGCGCATCTTCCTCACCGGGCTGGGCGCCAACGCAGTGGCGATGGGCTTGCTGCTGGCCAGCAGCTTCGTGATGAACACCCACGCGCTCGCCTACGGCGTGCTGTTGCTGGCCACGGGCTGCCTGGGAGTGGGCTTCGGTCTCACGGTGCCGACGCTCAACACCTACGCCGCCGGGTTCTTTCCGCGCCAGGTGGACAAGGCGGTGCTGGCGATGAACGCCTTGCTCGGCTGCGGCACCGCGCTTGCGCCGGTGCTGGTGGCGGTCTTCGTCGGTCTCGGCATCTGGTGGGGGCTGCCGGTGATGGTCGGCGCCCTCGTCGTTGTGCTGCTGGCTTTCGCGCTGCGACTCGATTTGCGGCTGGCCCCGCCATCGGCCGCAGCCGGCGTTCGCGCGGGGTCGCCGCGCCGGCCCTCGCGCTTCGGCTGGTTTGCCGCGTTCGCCTTGCTTTACGGCCTCTGCGAGACGATCGACGGCAATTGGGCGACGCTGCTGATGACCCGGCAACTCGGCAGCAGCGCGGCCCAGGCTTCGCTGGCGCTGACGGCCTTCTGGGGCAGCGTGACGGCCGGCCGCATTCTCTTCGCCTTCACCGAACGCTGGCTGCCTGAGCGGCTTCTGTGCCGCTGGCTGCCGCTGTTGCTCGCGGCCAGCTTCGCTCTCGGCGCCAGCCTGCAGCGGGGCCAGGCGTCCGCGGGCATCCTCGTCTTTGCCCTGGCCGGGCTCGCCTGTTCGGCGCTGTTGCCACTCGTCATCAGCTTCGCCCAGGCCGAGTTCGAGAGCATCGCCGCTTCGGTGGCGGGCGGCTTGATCGCGTGCTACCAGGTGGGCTACGGCCTGGCCGCCTTCGGCGTCGGCCCGCTTCAGGTTCATCTGGGCTGGAGCCTGGGCGAGGTCTGCGCCGCCACCACGGGGGTGGCGCTGATGCTCGCGCTGCTCGCCGCCTTCGTTTCGCGGCAATCCAAGTCCCTGATCGAAGCGCCCATCGTCAACCCCCGCAACAACGGAGAACTGCCATGAATCTGAAAGACAAGGTCGCCATCGTCACCGGTGGCAACAGCGGCATCGGCCAGGCCATCGTGCTCGAACTCGCGCGCCAGGGCGCCAACGTCGTGATCGACTACGTCGCCAACCCGGACGCGACGCTGGAGCTGGAAAAGCAGGTCGCCGCGCTGGGCGAGCGCGCGATCGGCGTCGAAGCCGACGTGAGCCGCTTGGCCGACCTGCAGCGGCTCATCGACGCGGCGCTGCAGGCCTTCGGCCGCATCGACATCATGGTCAACAACGCCGGCATCGAGACCCGCACCTCGGTGCTCGAGACGAGCGAGGCGCAGTACGACAAGGTGCTCGCCATCAACCTGAAGAGCGCCTTCTTCGGCACCCAGCTCGCCGCGCAGCAGATGATCAAGCAGGGCGGGGGCGGGCGCATCGTCAACATCAGCTCGGTGCACGAGGACTGGCCGATGCCGGGCAACGCGGCCTACTGCCTGTCCAAGGGCGGCATGCGCATGCTCACGCGCACCGCAGGGGTCGAGCTCGCGGCGCACGGCATCTGCGTCGTCGGCGTCGGCCCGGGCGCGGTGGCGACGCCGATCAACCAGTCGACGATGGCGGACCCGGCCTTGCTGAGCAAGCTCGATGCGGCGATTCCGCTGGGCCGGCTGGCGCGGCCCGAGGAGATCGCCAGCGTCGTCGCCTTCCTCGCCGGCGATGGCGCGAGCTACATGACCGCCACCACCGTCTTTGCCGACGGCGGCATCATGCAGAGCAGCCCGGGGCTGTAGGCCGGGCCGGCATTCAGGCCACCGGCATGTCGCGCGGCAGCGTCTGCGCAAACGATGCCCGCTCATGCGCGCGCCGGGCGAGCGCCTCCAGCCGCGGCATCGGCGGCAACCAGGGCGCGCCGGCGAAGCGAAAGCGCAGGTAGTCGAGCGCCACCACGGCCGTGATGACGGCCAGGCTCGGCGTTGCGCCTTCGTATTCCGGCGGCGCGGATTCGAGGCGGCGCATCGCGTTGATCACGGAGCGCCGGCGGCGCAGCCCGACGGGCGATTCGTCGAACGAGGCATCGGTCATCTTGCGGCCGATGATCACCGCCGCTGCGGCGTCGATCGC
>JAGWTS010000025.1 GCA_028868875.1 Burkholderiales bacterium
ACGCGCCGCGCACGCTCGACCTCGACCTGCTGCTCTACGGCGACGCCGTCATCGCGTTGCCCGAGCTCGTCGTTCCCCATCCGCGCCTGCATCTGCGCGCTTTCGTGCTCGCGCCGCTGCTCGAGATCGAGCCCGGCCTCGTGCACCCGCAACTCGGCGCGCTCGGCCCCTGGTTCGAGCGCGCAGCGGGGCAGTCGATCGAGAAACTGGCCTGAATCGCTCGCCCCTACAATCTTTGTGTGACAAGCCGGTGATGTTCCGGTGACGACGAGGGGATCGGGTTGCTGGGCAAGCTGCTGCCGCGCGAAGGCAGGTTCTTCGCGATGTTCGATGACCATGCGGCGCTCATCGTCGAAGGCGCACACGCGTTCCTGGCGCTGGTGCGCCACTACGCCGACGCCGCGCTGCGCGACCAGTACACGGCCGAGGTCAACACCGCCGAGCGCAACGCCGACAAGGTCACGGCCGAAGTCCATCGCCTGCTGCATCGCAGCTTCATCACGCCGCTGGATCGCGACCAGATCCACGGCCTGATCAACGCGATGGACGACATCCTCGACCTGCTCCAGGATTCGAGCGAGGTCATGTCGCTGTACGACCTGCAGGCGGTGAGCGAGGAAGTCGTGCGCCTGGCCGAGATCTCGGTGCGCTGCTGCGAGCGCGTCAAGGACGTGGTCGCGCTGCTGCCCCGATTGCGCGAGGCCGCGGTCGCCGAGGCGGCGCTCAAGAGCTGTGAAGAGATCGACCACCTCGAATCCGATGCCGACCGCGTGATGCGCGCCGCCATGTCGCGCCTGTTCCGCGAGGAAGCCGATACGCGCCAGCTCATCAAGCTCAAGGCGGTGTACGAGCACCTCGAGTCGATCTCCGACCGCTGCGAGGACGTCGCGAATCTGGTCGAAGGCATCGTGCTCGAGAGCTCCTGAGGCGGGAGCCCCCGATGGAAACCTTGCCGCTGGGCTTCTGGGGCGTGGCGCTGCTCGTCGCGCTGGCGTTCGTCTTCGACTTCATGAACGGCTTCCACGACGCCGCGAACTCGATCGCCACCGTCGTCTCCACCGGCGTGCTCAAGCCGCAGCAGGCGGTGCTGCTGGCCGCGGTCTGCAACGTGCTGGCGGTCGGGGTGTTCCACCTCGGCGTCGCCGCGACGATCGGCAAAGGCATCGTCGCGCCCGGCGTGGTCGATTCGCAGATCGTCTTCGGCGCCCTCGTCGGCGGCATTGCCTGGAACCTGCTCACGTGGTGGTACGGCATTCCCTCGTCGAGTTCGCACGCCCTCATCGGCGGCATCGTCGGCGCAACGATGGCCAAGGCCGGCAGCGGGCCGCTGCTGGCGCCGGGCCTGTTGAAGACGGTGGCCTTCATCGTGATCTCGCCCTTGCTGGGCTTCGCCCTGGGCGCGCTCGCGATGGTCGGGGTCTCGTGGGCGATGCGGCGCAGCTCGCCGCTGCGCGCCGACAACCTGTTCCGCCGCCTCCAGCTCGTCTCGGCCGGCCTCTACTCGCTCGGTCACGGCGGCAACGACGCGCAGAAGACGATCGGCATCATCTGGCTGCTCCTGATCTCGGCCGGCTACAGCGCCGCCAGCGATCCGATGCCGCCGACCTGGGTCATCGGCTGCTGCTACCTCGCGATGGGGCTGGGCACGATGTTCGGCGGCTGGCGCATCGTCAAGACCATGGGCCAGCGCATCACGCGCCTGCGCCCGGTCGGCGGTTTCTGCGCCGAGGCAGGCGGGGCGGCGACGCTGTTCCTCGCCAGCGCCTTGGGCGTGCCGGTCTCGACCACGCACACCATCACGGGCGCGATCTACGGCGTCGGCTCGGTGCGCAACCCGTCGGCGGTGCGCTGGGGGCTGGCCGGGAACATCGCGCTGGCGTGGGGGTTGACGATCCCGGCGACCGCGGCCATCGGCGCGCTCTTCTACGGGCTTGCCCGGCTCTTGTCCTGAGTCGCGGCCGGCGCCGGCTCGGCTTGCCAGACGAAGAACTTCTCGGTCGCGAAGGCGATGGTTCCGAGCAGGACCATGCCCAGCACCACGAGCGAGGCGATCACGCCCAGCACCGGGGCCCAGCGTGTTTCGCGTCCGGGCTGGCCGGGGTTGTGGGCGGCGTCCCACTTCGCGTCGGGCGTGAGGCCGTAGACGATGGCGCAGAGCGCGGCCTGCGAGAGCATGAGCCCGAGCAGCGGGATCAGGATCCAGGACAAGCGGTCGTCCTGCCCGAGGGCGCGCATGCGCAGCACGCCGTACAGGCCGATCAGGCTCGGCCAGGGATGGAGCCAGGCGAGCTTGTCGCGCCAGCCGTACAGGACCACGCGGTGGATGCCCAGCGCCCCGAGCAGCAGCGCGATCCAGGTGACGAGCGCCTTCGAGCGGTAGGCCCTCATTCGAGCGGCGCGCTGGTGTCGCCGCGGCCGAGCGCGCGCTGCATCAGCACGACGTCGATCCAGCGCCCGAATTTCCAGCCCGCGGACTTCAAGATTCCGCAGTCTTCGAAGCCGAGCGCGCGGTGCACGCCGATCGAGCCTTTGTTGGCCGAGTCGCCGATCACGGCCAGCATCTGGCGCGCCCCGGCGGCTTCGCAGCGCGCCACGAGCTCGGCCAGCAGCAGGCGGCCGATGCCGCGGCCGCGGGCGTCGGCGGCGAGGTAGATCGAGTCCTCGAGGTAGTAGCGGTAGGCCAGGCGCGGCCTGAAATAGTTGGCATAGGCATAGCCGAGCACCCGGCCGCCGGCTTCGGCGACGAGCCAGGGCAGCTTCCTGGCGAGCACCTCGGCGCGGCGGCGCGCCATCTCGGCTTCGTCGGGCGCCTCGGTCTCGAAGGTGCCGCTGCCGCCGGTCACGTTCTCGGCGTAGATCGCGGTGACCGCCGCGAGGTCGGCTTCGGTGCTCGGGCGGATCGTCAGGGTGTCGTTGTTCATCGTCTGGGCTGTGCTGTCGCGGCCGAGTTTATAATGCGCGGTTTTCGGCTTGCAGCCCCGGGTAAACAGTTTGCCGGGGTGGCGCACGGATCTTCCCGGGTCCATGCGTGGGGCAGCCGATTCCCCTGATCTGCCAACCCGACGGAGCGAAGGCTTCCGAATGGCGAGGCGGTCGCCCGAGACTCGAGGACTTTTCCCATGGTCGTGATCCGTCTGGCCCGTGGCGGCGCCAAGAAGCGCCCCTTCTACAACATCGTCGTCGCCGACTCGCGCGAGCGCCGCGATGGTCGCTTCATCGAGCGCGTCGGTTTCTACAACCCGATGGCCGCCGGGGCCGAGCAGCCCTTGCGCGTCGCTGTCGACCGCGTCACCTACTGGGCCGGCGTCGGCGCCCAGCTCTCGCCCACCGTCGAGCGCCTCGTCGAGCAGGCGAAGAAGGCGGCGTGACCGGGCTGCCGGCTGAACAAGAGCCGGCCAAGCCCGACGACGCCGTCGAAGTCGGCCGCGTCGTCGGGGCCTGGGGGATCAAGGGCGGCATCAAGGTCAAGCCGTTTGCCGCCGACCCGCAGGCGCTGTTCTCCTCCAAACGCTGGTATCTGGAGCCCGCCGAGGCGAAGCCCGGCCATCGGGTTCCGGCTTTGGTGCGCGTGCGCGAAGCGCGCGAGCAGGGCGATGTCATCGTCGCGACGATCAACGACCTCGACGACCGCAATGGCGCCGAGGCCCTGGTCGGTGCGCGCGTGTTCGTTGCCCGCTCCAGCTTCCCGACCCCGGCCGCCGGCGAGTTCTACTGGATCGACCTCATCGGCCTCGCCGTGCACAACCGCCAGGGCAAGGCGCTGGGCGAGGTCATCGGCCTGATCGAGACCGGGCCCCATTGCGTGCTGCGCATCCGGCCCGAGCCGGTCGAGGCCGAGGAAGTGCTGATCCCCTTCGTCGACGCCTATGTCGACAAGGTGGATCTCGCCGCGCGCGCGATCTCGGTCGACTGGGACTTCGACCCGGACGCCGAAGACTGACTCCGGGCCGCGAGAGGCCATGCGCTTCGACCTCGTCACGCTGTTCCCCGAACTCGTCGCGCCGCATCTCCAGCACGGCGTGACCCGCCGCGCCTTCGCCGATGCGGCGGCGCCGGGGGGCATCGAGGTGCGAACCTGGCAGCTGCGCGATTTCGCCGATGATGCCTATCGCCGCGTCGACGACCGCCCCTACGGCGGCGGCCCCGGCATGGTGATGCTGGCCGAGCCGCTGCTGCGCGCCCTTGCGGCGATCGAGGCGCAGCGCGGGCCGGGCGCGCCGGTGGTCCATTTCACGCCGACCGGCCGGCGCATCGACCAGGCCGTGGTGCGCGAATTCGCCGCCGGCCCGGGCGCGGTGCTGCTCTGCGGCCGCTACGAAGGGCTGGACCAGCGCTTCATCGACCACGCCGTGAACCACGAGCTGAGCCTGGGCGACTTCGTGCTCTCGGGCGGCGAGTTGCCGGCGCTGGCCTTGCTCGACGCGGTGGCGCGACTGCGCGAAGGGGTGCTCACGGCCGCATCGCACGAGCAGGACAGCTTCTCCGACGGCCTGCTCGAAGGCCCGGCCTACAGCCGCCCGGAGCGCCTCGCGATCGGCGGCGCCGAGCTGCCGGTGCCGGCAGTGTTGCTGTCGGGCCATCACGGCGAGATCGCGCGCTGGCGGCGCGAGCGATCGCTCGAACTCACGCTGCGGCGCCGCCCCGAGCTCATCGCCGCGGCACGCGCCGCCGGCCGGCTCTCGGCCGCTGACGAGAAGTTCCTGCGCACGCTCGGGCTATAATCGAAGGCTTTTCGATCCTCTGCTGCCCACATTAAGGCCGCACGGCGTTCAACGCCATAGCGGCCTACTCCTCCTACAACGGGCGCGCAAGAACGAAACGGAGAACCCCGTGGACCTCATCGCTACTCTCGAGCAAGAAGAAATCGCCCGCCTGGGCAAGACCATCCCGGCTTTCGCCCCCGGCGACACCGTGATCGTCAACGTCAACGTCGTCGAAGGCACGCGCAAGCGCGTCCAGGCCTACGAAGGCGTCGTCATCGCCAAGCGCAACCGCGGCCTGAACAGCAGCTTCATCGTGCGCAAGGTCTCCAGCGGCGAAGGCGTGGAACGCACGTTCCAGCTCTACAGCCCGCTCATCTCCGGCATCGAAGTCAAGCGCCGCGGCGACGTGCGCCGTGCCAAGCTCTACTTCCTGCGCCAGCGCAGCGGCAAGTCGGCTCGAATCAAAGAAAAGCTTGCCTGATCCGGATGCCCCGTCGGCGCCGGCTCCCGGCGTCGCCGCGCGCATCCTGAATCCGCACGCGGTGCCGGTGGCGGGGGTCGACGACCACCTGCCAGCGGTCGCGCCCGAACGCCTGACCGCGGCGGCGTTGCGCGCGCGCTTTGCGGCGCCGCCGGCGTGGCAGCCCGAATTCCGCGGCGATGGCGCGGCCTGGGCCTCGCAACGAGTGCCGTCGGCGGCATCGGTGTTGGTGCCGATGGTCGATCGCGCCGACGGGGTCATGGTGCTGCTCACGCGTCGCGCCGACCATCTGCGCGACCACGCGGGCCAGGTGAGTTTTCCGGGCGGGCGCGCCGAACGCCACGATGCCGACGCCGCGGCCACCGCGCTGCGCGAGGCGCAGGAAGAAGTCGGGCTCGCGCCCGAGCGCGTCGAGGTCATCGGTTCGCTGCCGGCCTACACCACAGTGACGAGCTTCATCGTCACGCCGGTGGTCGGGCTCGTCGCGCCGCCGTTCACGCTCGAACTCGACCGATCCGAAGTCGCCGAAGCCTTCGAGGTGCCGCTCGCCTTCCTGATGAACCCGGCGCACCACCGCCGCCATCGCTTCGACTGGGACGGCGGCCAGCGCCAGTTCCTCTCGATGCCCTGGGGCGGCTACTTCATCTGGGGCGCGACCGCGGCGATGCTGCGCAATCTCTACCGCTTCCTCGCCGCCTGAACCCCCGCCGCTATGATCGCGGCCGATGAGCTTTTTCGCCGTCCTGTTCGCGCTGCTGATCGAGCAGCTCAAGCCCCTGCCGCGCGACAACTGGGTCCACCACGCGCTGCGGTCCTGGGTCGGCTGGACGAGCCGCAACTTCGACGCCGGCAAGTCGCACCACGTGGTCGTGGTCTGGTGCGTCGCCGTGCTCACGCCGACGCTCGCGGTCGCGCTGGCGTATCTCGCGGCCTCGCACTACAGCGTCGTGCTGGGCATCGGCTTCGACGTGCTGCTGCTATACCTCACGCTCGGCTTTCGCCAGTTCAGCCACTACTTCACCGACATCCGGGACGCGCTCGACCGCGGCGACGAGAACGAGGCCCGCGCCAAGCTCGCCGAATGGCGCCACCTCGATGCGAGCGAGCTGCCGCGCACCGAAGTGCTGCGCCACGTCATCGAGCACGCGCTGCTCGCGGCGCACCGCCATGTCTTCGGCGTGTTCTTCTGGTTCGTCGTGCTCTCGGCGGTGGGGCTCGGCCCGACCGGGGCGGTGCTCTATCGCATGGCCGAGTTCGCGAGCCGCTACTGGGCCTATCGCCACCGCGCCCTCGACGCGCCCGCCAACGACGATCTGCTGGCCTTGTCGCGCAAGCTTTTCGGCCTCGTCGACCATGTGCCGGCACGACTCACCGCCTTCGGTTTCGCGGTCGTCGGCAATTTCGAGGAAGCGATTGCCGGCTGGCGCCGCGACGCCGGGCTCTGGCAGCACGCCAACGAAGGCGTGATCCTCGCCGCCGCCGCGGGCGCCGTCGGCATTCAACTCGGCGGCAGCGCCGCGCCAGGCGTGACACCGGATCGCTCCAAGACCTTCGCCGCCGGCGCCGATGCCGGCGTTGCCGCCGCTGAAGGCTCGACCGGCGGCGTGCCGCCGCAGCTCGGCCATCTGCAAAGCGTGGTCGGGCTGGTGTGGCGTTCGGTCGTGTTGTGGATGCTGCTGGTGGCGCTGCTGACGCTGGCGAACGTCATCGGCTGAGCCCGGACACGAGGCCCCGACTGCTCGGGGCCTCGTGCCTGGCGAAGGCTCTCGCGCGTCGCGCGCGCGAGAGCGGCGAGCCCGCGTGCGGAGGCCCCGACCGCTCGGGGCCTCGTGCCTGGCGAAGGCTCTCGCGCGTCGCGCGCGCGAGGGCCGGGGCGTCACCAGCGCCTGGCCGACAACTCCTCGTACAACTCGCCGTAGATGCGGTAGCGCGAGGGCGCGATGGCGCCGCGCTCGAGCGCCGTGCGCACGCCGCAGCCCGGCTCGTGACGATGACTGCAGTTGTGGAAGCGGCAGTCGCCGAGCACGGCCGCAAAGTCGGGCATCAGCGTGGCAAGCTGCGCAGGCTCGATCTGGCGCAGCCCGAATTCCTGGAAGCCCGGTGAATCGAGCAGGGCGCCCGAGCGCGCCGCGTCGAGCCAGTACCAGGTCGTCGTCGTCGTCGTGTGGCGGCCGGCGTTGAGCGCCTGCGAGATCTCGCCCACCTGGGCCGCGGCCGCGGGCACGACGAGGTTGATGAGCGTGCTCTTGCCCATCCCGCTCGGGCCGAGCACGAGCGTCGTGCGCCCCTGCAGCAGCGGCGCGAGGGCGGTGCGCGCGAACGCGGGGTCGGCCGCGAGCGCGAGTTCGACCACGTCGACCCCCATCGCGCGGTAGGGCGCGAGGCGTTCGCGCGCCAGCGCGGCCGCCGGCAGGTCGATCTTGTTCAAGCCGATGCGGCATTCGATGCCGGCCTGCTCGGCCGCGATGAGTGCGCGCGCGAGCTGCGATTCGCTGAACTGAGGCTCGCCAGCGACGAGCACGAGGATCTGGTCGAGGTTGGCGGCGAACGACTTGGTGCGCCACTCGTCCTGGCGGAAGAGCAGGTTGCGGCGCGGCTCGAGGTGCTCGATCACGCCTTCGTCGCCGCTCGCGAGCCAGCGCACGCGGTCGCCGACGACGAGCTCGCTCTTCTTGCCGCGCGGGTGGCAGATCACCCGCCGGCCGTCCGGCGTCTCGACGACGACGTGGCGGCCGTGCGCCGCGACCACGAGTCCGAGGTCCAGCGCCGCGAAACGGCTCAAGGGCAGGGCGCCATGCGGCGTCCGGTGCAGCGCCGGATCACGCGGCGTGCGCTCGCGGCAGCGCGGCCAGGCGTTCGCCGGCCGGCGGGTGCGAGTAGTAGAAGCGCACGTACAGCGGGTCCGGCGTCAGCGTCGAGGCGTTGTCCTCGTGCAGCTTGAGCAAGGCATTCGCGAGGTCGCCGCCGTCGGCCTGCTCGCAGGCGTAGGCATCGGCCTGGAACTCGTGGCGGCGCGCGACATGGGCCATCAGCGGCGAGACGAAGAAGGTGAAGGGCGGCAGCGCGAGCGTGAACAGCAGCAGCGCCAGGGCGTCGTTGGGCGCGGCCATGTTGGGCACGACACCGAGCCCGGTGTAGAAGCCGCTCTGGCCCGCAAGCCAGCCCAGCAGCGCGAGCCCAAGCAGGCTCAGGCCGAAGAGGTTGGCCATGCGCTGCAGCACGTGGCGGTGCTTGAAATGGCCGAGTTCGTGCGCGAGGACGGCCTCGACTTCGCCAGGCGAGAGCCGGTTGAGCAAGGTGTCGAAGAAGACGACGCGCTTGGCCGCGCCCAGCCCGGTGAAATAGGCGTTCGCGTGGGCCGAGCGGCGGCTGCCGTCCATTACGAACAAGCCCTTGGCGGCGAAGCCGCAGCGCTGCATCAAGGCCTGGACCCGGGCCTCGAGCGCGGGGTCGGGCAGGGGCTCGAACTTGTTGAAGATCGGCGCGATCAGCGTGGGGTAGATCACCAGCAGCAGCAGGTTGAAGCCGACCCAGGCGACCCAGGCCCAGAGCCACCAGAGGCCGCCGGTCGCGTGCATGATCCAGAGCACGAGCGCGGCCAGCGGGGTGCCGATGGCGAGGCCGACGAGGGCGCCCTTGACGCCGTCGGCGAGCCAGAGCCCCAGCGTCATGCGGTTGAAGCCGAAGCGCTGCTCGATGCGAAAGGTGGAATACCACTCCAGCGGCAGTTCGATCAGGCTGCCGATCAGGGCGAAGGCGCCGAGCAGCCCGAGCTGGTAGGCCATCGCGCCCCAGCGCGGCAGCAGGGCGTCGCGCAACACGCCGTTGAGCGCGTCGAGGCCGCCGAGCAGGGTCCAGCCCAGCAGCACGGCCGTGCCCAGGGCGGTGCCGAGCAGGCCGAAGCGGCTCTTGACCACGGTGTAGTCGGCGGCCTTGCGGTGCGCGGCCGGCGTGACGGTGCCTTGGAAGACCGCCGGCACGCGGTCGCGGTGGCTTGCGACGTGGCGGATCTGGCGCGAGGCGAGCCAGAACTTGACCCCGAGCGAGGCGAGCAAGACGGCCGCGAAAACGAGGCTGACCAGGGAACTCTGCATGGGGGCGAAGTGTAGGCTTGGGCGAGAATCGACGCCCTTCCGCCACTGCCGTATTCCTCATGACCGACAACGCGCTCCAACCCGGCGACCAGAACCTGATCTGGATCGACCTCGAGATGACCGGGCTGTACCCGGACACCGACCGCATCATCGAGATCGCCGTCGTCGTCACCGATCCGCAGGTGACGCAGCGCGTCGAAGGCCCGGTCTTCGCGGTGCACCAGAGCGACGCCACGCTCGATGCAATGGACGCCTGGAACAAGGGCACGCACGGCAAGAGCGGGCTCGTCGACCGCGTGAAGGCGAGCGAGTTCGACGAGGCCGCGGCCGAGGCCCGCGTCATCGAATTCCTGCAGCGCTACGTGCCCAAGGGCAAGAGCCCGATGTGCGGCAATTCGATCTGCCAGGACCGGCGCTTCCTGGCGAATTACATGCCCCGGCTCGAAGCGTTCTTCCATTACCGCAACCTCGACGTGAGCACCTTGAAGGAATTGGCGCGGCGCTGGAAGCCCGAGGTGATGGACGGCTTCAAGAAGGCCCAGGCCCACACCGCGCTGGCCGACATCCACGAGTCGATCGACGAGCTGCTGCATTACCGCCAGCATCTTTTGCAGGCCTGAGCCGCTACGCGACAGAACTAGGTCTCCGTAAAAACCCGGACTCGGCTACAATGCGGCCACGGCGTCACTCGTGGCGCCGTTCGTACATCCCCTCTGACCTTCGTCGGCCCGTTTTCTCTCTCGGGTTTCGCGTTCTTCCGGTTGGCGGCGATGCCGTCGCCCACATAGGCGCGACTTCACCTGTGACCGAAAGAAAACGATGAGTTTCGATACTCTGGGCCTGCATGCGGCCCTGACCCGCGCCGTTGCCGACGCGGGCTACACCACCCCCACCGAAGTCCAGTCGCGCGCCATTCCGGCCGCGATCGAGGGCAAGGACCTCATGGTCTCGAGCAGCACCGGTAGCGGCAAGACCGCGAGCTTCGTGCTGCCGGCGCTGATGCGCGTGCTCGCCGCCCGCGGCGATGCGTCCAAGAAGCGCGACAAAGGTGCGGCGAGCGGCCCGCGCGTCCTCGTGCTGGCGCCGACGCGCGAACTCGCGCTGCAGGTGGCCAAGGCCACCGTCGACTACGGCCGCCACGTGCCCGGCCTGCGCGTCGCGACCGTCCTCGGCGGCGTGCCTTACGGCGCCCAGCTGAAGGCGCTGCGCGGCCCGCTCGACGTGCTGATCGCGACCCCGGGCCGGCTGATCGACCACATGGAGTCGGGCCGCGCGATCCTCGCCAACGTCGAGCTGCTCGTGCTCGACGAGGCCGATCGCATGCTCGACATGGGCTTCATCGAGCCGATCCACCACATCGCCGCGGCGACCCCGGCTTCGCGCCAGACGATGATGTTCAGCGCCACCTTCGCCGGCCATGTCGGGCGCCTGGCCGAGGAACTGCTGCGCGAGCCGCAGCGCATCGACGTGTCTTCGCACACCGAAGCCCATGCCGACATCGAACAGCGACTGCACTGGGCCGACGACCTGCAGCACAAGAACGCCTTGCTCGACCACATCCTGACCGAGCGCAGCGTCGAGCAGGCGCTGGTGTTCACGAGCACGCAGCGCGACGCCGACTGGCTCGCCGACCGCCTCGCCGACATGGGCCACCACGTGGCTTCGCTGCACGGTGGACATCCGCAAGGGCGGCGCACGCGCGTGCTGCAAGGCCTGCGCAGCCGCCAGCTGAAGATCCTGGTCGCGACCGATGTCGCTGCGCGCGGCATCGACGTGCCGACGATCAGCCACGTCATCAACTACGGCCTGCCGATGAAGGCCGAGGACTACGTCCACCGCATCGGCCGCACCGGCCGCGCCGGCCGTGCCGGCCTCGCCGTGACGCTGGCCGAACGCCGCGACGCGCACCTGGTGCAGCGCATCCAGCGCTTCACGACCCAGCGCATCCCGACGACGACGATCGTCGGCCTCGAGCCCAAGCGCCCGGAGCCGAGCGCGGCGCCGGCCGCTCGCCCGGCGAGCAAGCGTTTCGGACCGCGTCCGGGCGGACGCCCGGGCTTCAAGCCGGCGGGCAAGAGCTTCGCCAAACCGGGGCCGCGCGCGCGCTGACCACCAACAAAAAAACGCCGGCTCCTGCCGGCGTTTTTTTCTTGGTGAGCCGCGAGGTGGCCGCTTCAGACCGCCAGCAGCTCGACCTCGAACACCAGGGTCGCGTTCGGCGGAATCACGCCGCCGGCGCCGCGCGCGCCGTAGCCGAGTTCGGGCGGGATCGTCAGCACCCGGGTGCCGCCGACCTTCATGCCCTGCACGCCTTCGTCCCAGCCGCGGATGACCTGGCCCGCGCCGAGCGCGAAGGCGAAGGGGTCGCCGCGGTCCTTGCTCGAATCGAACTTGCGCCCGCGCGAGCCTTCGGCCGCCGCGTCGTGCAGCCAGCCGGTGTAGTGCACCTTGACGCGGGCGCCGGCCAGGGCTTCGGCGCCGCTGCCGGTGACGGTGTCGTCGAACTGGAGTCCGGACGGGGTGGTGGTCATGGGGAGATCCTTTCGCGCAAAGTGCGCATCATGCCAGCCCAGGCCGGCACCGCCGCGGCCAGCCATTCGGCCGGGGTCGCGGCGCTGAGCGGCGGCAGGCCGAGCACGGCGGCCGCGGCCTGCAGCGCGCCGAGGGCATCGCCGGCATCGAAGGCCTGCGCGCCGTTCTGTTTCGAGAGCTTGTGGCCGTCGGCGCCCAGCACGAGCGGAGCGTGGAGCCAGTGCGGCTGAGCCAGCCCGAGCGCGCGCTGGAGCTGGATCTGGCGCGGCGTGTTGTCGGCCAGGTCCGCGCCGCGCACGATGTCGGTGATGCCTTGCTCGGCATCGTCGACCACCACCGCGAGCTGGTAGGCCCAGAGGCCGTCGGCGCGCTTCAAAACGAAGTCTCCGACCTCGCGCTCGACATCCTGGAACTGCGGGCCGAGGCGGCGGTCGCGCCAGTCGACGCGGCCGGGCTCGACCCGGAATCGCCAGGCGCGCGCCGGGCGGCCGTGCAGGCCGTCGCGGCAGGTGCCGGGATAGACGCGCTCCTCGCCGCGCCGGTGAGCGAAGCCGCGCGCGGCCCAGGCTTCGTCGATCTGCTTGCGCGTGCAGCCGCAGGGGTAGGCGCGGCCGCCCTCGACGAGGCGTTGCAGCGCGCGCTCGTAGATCGGGTCGCGCGCCGATTGGTAGCGCACCGGCTCGTCGCTGTGCATTGCGCACGCCGCGAGCTGGGCCAGGATCACCCGGTCCATCCCTTCGATGCAGCGCGGCCGGTCGACGTCCTCGATGCGCACGAGCCAGGCCCCGCCGGCGGCGCGTGCATCGAGCCAGCTCGCGAGCGCCGCGACCAGCGATCCCGCATGCAGCGCACCGGTCGGCGACGGCGCGAACCGGCCGCGATAGCCCACGTCAGTCGAGCGGGCCGGCGTGGCGTTCGAGCAGGGCGCGACGCGTCGTCGGGCTCTCGAGCTGGTTCAGCCACCACTGCAAGGCGCGCCCGATCGCGAGCGCACCGCGTTCGGCGCGCCAGGCGTATTGCAGCTCGGCGATGCGGATCACGCGCACCGTGGCCTTGCGCACGAGATGGCCGGCCTCGAGGTGCGGCCGCGCCAGCGGCTCGGGCACGAAGCCGCAGCCCAGGCAGCGCAGCAGGGCCTCGAGCTTGGCCCGCATCGACGGCACGGTGAGCACGTCCTGGCCCGGCAGCAGGTTGACGGTGAGCGGGGCCATGCGCTGGGCCGTATCAGCCACCGCGACGGCGCGGTGGTGGACGAGCTCGGCATCGCTGAGCGGCTCGTCCATCGCGGCCAGCGGGTGGTGCGGCGCGACGCAGAAGATGAACTCGAGCTTGCCCAGCGGCCGCAGCTCGATGCCGCCGGGGTTGGGGTGCAGGCCGCTGACCCCGATCGCGAGGTCGACCTGGCCCGAGACCAGCGCCTCCCAGGTGCCCGTGAGCACGTCGCTGCGCAGGCGCAGCCGGGTCGCGGGGCCGTCGGGCGCGCCCTGCGGGTCGCGCAGCTCGCAGAATGCCTGCACCAGCTCGAAGGTGGTGGGGGCCGAGAGCAAGTCCTCGATGCTGATCGACAGCGTCGCCTCCCAGCCGCAGGCCACGCGCCGCACGCGGTTGGCGACGGCGTCGATCTCCTGCAGCAGGCGCCGCCCCTCGTGCAGCAGTTCGGAGCCGGCGGCGGTGAGCTGGGCCTGGCGCGAGCTGCGGTCGAACAGCAGCACGTCCAGCGCTTCTTCGAGCTGGCGCACGCTGTAGGTGAGGGCCGAAGGCACCTTGCCGAGTTCGCGTGCGGCGGCGGCAAAGCTGCCGGTGCGGGCGATGGTGTCCATCATCACCAGGGCTTCGGGTGTCAGGGCTTGGCGGCGGTCGGAAGACATGGCTTCATCTTATTTGAATGCGATCGTCAAGTCGCGCCGGCTTTCGAATGAAGCCTCCTGCCTACAGTTGAGTTGTCATGAAAGGAGAAGCCCGATGATCAGCCTGCGCAAGGGTTCCGAACGAGGTCTTGCCGACCACGGATGGCTGGCCAGCCGTCACAGCTTTTCGTTTGCCGACTACTACGATCCGGCGCGCATGGGGGTAGGCAACCTGCGCGTGATCAACGAAGACCGCATCGCGCCCGGCACCGGCTTCGGCACCCACGGCCACCGCGACATGGAGATCGTGAGCTACGTGCTCGAAGGCGAGCTCGCGCACAAGGACAGCCTGGGCAACGGCGGCGCCGCCGGCGTGATCCGCCCAGGCGATGTTCAGCGCATGAGCGCGGGAACCGGCGTGATGCACAGCGAGTTCAACCATGCCCAGGGCCAGACCACGCATTTCCTGCAGATCTGGATCCTGCCGGCGCGCCAGGGCATCGCCCCGGGCTACGAGCAGAAGCATTTCGACGCGGCCGGCAAGCGCGGCCGGCTGCGCCCGATCGCGACGCCCGACGCTCGCGAGGGCTCGGTGACGATCCATGCCGACGCAAGCCTCTACGGCGGCTTGTTCGACGGAAGCGAACGCGCCGAGATCGCGCTCGACCCGCGCCGCATCGGCTATCTGCACGTCGCACGCGGGCGCGTGCGCGCCAACGGCGAGGCCTTGGCGGCGGGCGATGCGATCGTCGTCGACGCCGAGGAACGGCTCGTGATCGACGGCGGCGAGGGCGCCGAAGTGCTCTGGTTCGACCTCGCGCGCTGAGAGCGCCCCCAGGCCGGCCGCTGCGAATCGAGCCTCCGAGGGGGGGGCATGAGACGGCGCGGTGCCGCGGGTGCGGGCCGTTCGATGGAATACTCGCCCGAATCCTCGGAGAACCTTGCCATGAAACCGCGCCTGCTCATCACCGCCGGAAGCGCCCGCGAGGGCTCGTACAACAAGGCGCTGGCCCGGTTCGCGGCCGGGCGCGCGCGCGCCGCAGGGGCCGAAGTCACCGAACTCGATCTCGGCGCGCTCGGCCTTCCGCTGTACGACGCGGCAATCGAAGCCGCCGCCATGCCGGCCGGCGCGCTCGAATTGCGGCGCCTGTTCGCGAGCCATCAAGGCTTCATCGTCGCGGCCCCCGAGTACAACGCCTTTCCGACCCCGCTGCTCATCAACGCCCTGGACTGGGCGTCGCGGCCGAAAGCCGAGGGCGAGCATCCGGCCGGACTGGTGGCGATGGCCGGCACCGCGGCCGGGATGCTGAGCGCCTCGCCCGGCGCCCTCGGCGGACTGCGTTCGCAGATCTTCCTGCGCTCGTTCCTCTCGGTTTCGCTCGGCATGCTGGTGGTGCCTGAAACGGCCACGGTGCCCCTGGCGCACCAGGCTTTCGACGAAGCCGGGGGCCTGAAGGACGCGCGCCAGGTCGAGGCGGTCGAGCGCGTTTTGAGATCGGTGATGCGAAGCGCCGCGGTGCTCGCTTGAGGGGCGGCCGATGACGATCGACCGCGCCACGATCCTCGCAGCCGCCGCCCGCATCGAGTCCGATGTCCGCCGCACCCCCTTGTGGCGGCTGCCCGGTTCGGCCCTGGGGCTGGGTGTGGCCGAAGTCTGGCTCAAGCTCGAGCAGTTGCAGGTGGGGGGCAGCTTCAAGGCGCGCGGCATGTTCAACCGCATGCGCGCGGCCGAGCTTCCGGCCTCCGGCGTCATCATCGCCTCGGGCGGCAATGCCGGCATCGCCGTGGCCTGGGCCGCGCGCGCGCTCGGTGTCGCCTGCGAGGTCTTCGTGCCCGAAGTCTGCAGTGCCGCCAAGCAGGCCCTGCTCGCGGCGCTCGGCGCCCGCGTCGTCGTCGCCGGGGCGGCCTATGGCGATGCCCAAGCGGCCTGCGTCGAGCGCCAGCGCGCGAGCGGCGCCTTGCCGATGCACGCCTACGACCAGGCCGAGGTCGTCGCCGGCTCCGGCACCGTGGGCGCCGAGATCGAGGACGAGGCCGGCCTGCCCGACCGGGTGCTGGTGAGCGTCGGCGGCGGCGGGCTCGTCGCCGGAATCGCGGCCTGGTTCGAAAGCCGGACCCGCGTCGAAGGCATCGAGCCCGTGTTGGCGCCCACGCTTTACGCCGCGCGCGCCGCCGGCATGCCGGTCGACGTCGAGGTCTCGGGCGTGGCCGCCGACTCGCTCGGCGCACGCCGCGTCGGCGCCATCGCCTGGCCCATCACGCAGCGCCATCTGGCCGATCTGCATCAAGTCGACGATGGCGCGATCAGCGCCGCCCAGCGCCGGATCTGGGGCGAACTGCGGCTGGCGGTCGAGCCCGCCGCGGCGCTGCCGCTGGCCGCGCTCTGGTCGGGGGCGGTGCGTCCGCAGGCGCACGAATGCGTCGCCGTCGTGCTTTGCGGCGCCAACCTCGACCCGGCGACCCTGCGCTGATCAGCGCCCATCCAGGAACGCCAGCACCGGCGCCACCGTGCGCCCCGGGTCTTCTTCCTGCGGCACATGGCCGAGGTCGTCGAAGACGACGAGGCGGCTGCCGGCGATCGCAGCCTGGAAGCGGCGGCCCACGGCCGGCGGAATCAGCGTGTCGCGCCCGCCCCAGAGGATGAGTGTGGGCAGATTCAGCGTGGCCACCTGTGCGGCGTCGGCGCCTTCCCGGTGTTGGCGCAGCCGTTCGATCAAGGCGCGGCGGTTGCCTTCGCGCAGCAGCAACTCGTCGTAGCGGTCGACGAGTTCGCGCGTCACGCGCTCGGGATGGCCGTAGACCGACCTCAAGGCCTGCTCGACCAGGGGGCGCGGCAAGGCCTGGTCGAACAGGAGGCCGATGCCGGGGATCCGCGCCAGGCCCCAGGCCAGCGCCACGCCGCGGCCCTCGAAAGGCAGCCCGGCCGAATCGACCAGCACGAGCCTCGCCACCCGTTGCGGCGCGAGCAGGGCGATGTGCCAGGCGATCTCGCCGCCGAGCGAATTGCCGCCGATCTCGAAGCGCCGGACGCCGAGATGGTCGAGCAGGGCGAGGACGAAGCGGGCGTCGGCCGCGTCGCGATAGTCGCCTCGCGGGTTGGGGCCGCTCAGGCCGCATCCGGGCAGGTCCAGGGTGATGACGCGATGGCTCTGCTTCAGCCGAGCGACCCAGCCTTCCCAGGTGTGCAGACTCGACGCGAGGCCGTGCAGCAGCACCAGCGGCGTGGCGTCGGCGCGCGGGCCTTCGTCGCGGTAGTGGACGAACTGGCCCTCGACCTCGGTGAAGTCCGAGGGCGGCGGCGCCCAGCGTGCCACCAGGGTTTCGAGGGGTCGATCGGGCGCCTGCGAAAGCGCCAGCGCGATCGCGGTGGCGAGCAGCAGGACCCCGACGAAACGCAGCAGCAAGGCCGGCATGGGGCGCGATTCTAGGTTCGCAGGCGCTGCCTACAATGCCCCGGATGTCCTTCGTCCACCTGCGCCTGCACACCGAATATTCGGTCGTCGACGGCACCGTTCGCATCGCCGAAGCCGCCGCCGCGGCGCGCGCCGACCAGCAGCCCGCCCTCGCGATCAGCGACCTCGGCAACCTCTTCGGCGCCATCAAGTTCTACAAGGCCTGCCGCGGCGCCGGGGTCAAGCCCGTCGTCGGCGTCGATGTCTGGATGGAGCCGCTGGCCGAGGGCGGGCCGCCGAGCCGGCTGATGCTGCTGGTGCAGAACCACGCTGGCTACCTGAACCTGAGCGAGCTGCTCGCGCGCGGCTGGACGCGCAACGTCCAGCGCACCGCGGCGTGGATCAAGTGGGACTGGCTGCGCGAGCTCGGCGCCGGGATGATCGCGCTCTCGGGCGCCGACGCCGGCGCGGTCGGCCAGGCCTTGCTCGCCGGCGATGGGCCCCGAGCCGAAGCCGCGGCGGCGCAGCTCGCGGCGCTCTTTCCCGGGCGCTTCTACATCGAGATCCAGCGCGCCGGCCTGCCCAGCCACGAAGCCCATGTGCGCGCCGCGGTGCCGCTGGCGGCGCGTCTGGGGCTGCCGGTGGTGGCGACGCATCCGGTGCAGTTCATGACCCCGGACGACTTCGACGCCCACGAAGCCCGGGTCTGCATCGCCGAAGGCGAGACCCTGGCCAACCCGAAGCGGGTGCGGCGCTTCTCGCGCGAGCAGTATTTCAAGAGCGCGGCGCAGATGCGCGAGCTGTTCGCCGACGTGCCGAGCGCGATCGAGAACACGCTCGAGATCGCGCGCCGCTGCAGCCTGAAGCTGGTGCTGGGCAAGCCCCAGCTGCCCGACTTCCCGACCCCCGACGGCAGCCCGATCGAAGCCTATTTCCGCGCCGCTTCGCACGCCGGCCTGGACCGGCGCCTGGCCGCGCTGTTCCCCGATCCGGCGCGGCGCGAAGCCGAGCGCGTGCGCTATGTCGAGCGCCTCGAGTTCGAGATCGAGGTCATCCTGAAGATGGGCTTCCCGGGCTATTTCCTGATCGTCTCGGACTTCATCGTCTGGGCCAAGGACAACGGCTGCCCGGTCGGCCCGGGGCGGGGCTCGGGCGCGGGCTCGCTCGTCGCCTATGCGCTCGCGATCACGGACCTCGACCCGCTGCAGTACAAGCTGCTGTTCGAGCGCTTCCTGAACCCCGAGCGCGTCTCGATGCCGGACTTCGACATCGACTTCTGCCAGGGCAACCGCGACCGCGTGATCGACTACGTCAAGGACAAGTACGGCCGCGACGCGGTGAGCCAGATCGCGACCTTCGGCACGATGGCGGCCAAGGCCGCGCTGCGCGACGTCGGGCGCGTGCTCGGCATGGGCTACGGCCATGTCGACGCCATCGCCAAGCTGATCCCGGCGCCGCCGGGCAAGACGGTGACGCTGGCCAAGGTGCCCGAGAAGCCCGACCCCGGCGTGATTTACGCGCGTGCCGAAGAGCCCGAGATCGACCGCCGCGAAGCCGCCGAGGAAGAGGTGGCCGAACTGCTCTCGCTGGCGACCCGGGTCGAAGGCCTGGTGCGCAACATCGGCATGCATGCCGGAGGCGTGCTCATCGCACCGGGCAAGATCACCGACTTCTGCCCGCTGTACCAGCAGCCCGGCAGCGACAGCGCGGTGAGCCAGTTCGACAAGGACGACGTCGAAGCCATCGGCCTCGTCAAGTTCGACTTCCTGGGGCTGGCGACGCTCACCATCCTCGAGCTCGCGAAGACCTACATCCGCCAGCGCCGCCCGGACCGCGCCGATTTCGCCTACGAGACCCTGCCGCTGGACGACGCGCGCGTCTACAAGCTTTTCTCCGACGGCCTCACCGAAGCGGTGTTCCAGTTCGAAAGCCGCGGCATGCAAGGCATGCTGCGCGACGCGCGGCCGACCCGGCTCGAGGACCTGATCGCGCTCAACGCGATGTTCCGCCCGGGGCCGATGGAGAACATCCCTTCGTTCTGCGCGCGCAAGAACGGCAAGGAGACGATCGAGTACCCGCACCCGCTGCTCGCGCCCGTGCTCGAAGAGACCTACGGCATCTTCGTCTACCAGGAGCAGGTGATGCAGTCGGCCCAGGTGCTGGGCGGCTACTCGCTCGGCGGCGCCGACCTGCTGCGCCGCGCGATGGGCAAGAAGAAGGCCGAGGAGATGGCCGAGCAGCGCGCGATCTTCCGCAGCGGCGCGCTCGCCAAGGGCATCAGCCAGGAAAAGGCCGACGAGGTCTTCGACCTGATGGAGAAGTTCGCCGGCTACGGCTTCAACAAGAGCCATGCCGCGGCCTATTCGCTGCTGGCCTATCACACGGCCTGGATCAAGGTCCATTGCACGGCCGAGTTCTTCGCCGCGAACATGACGATCGAGGCCGACGACACCGACAAGCTCGAGGTGCTGCTGGCCGACGCCAAGCTCTTCGGCATCGCCTTCGAGCGCCCCGACGTCAACCAGGGCACCCAGCGCTTCGAGCCGGTGGCCGACCGCCGCATCCGCTACGGCCTGGGCGCGATCAAGGGCACCGGGGCCGGGGCGATCGAGGCCATCGTCGCGGCGCGCGAAGGCGCCGCGGGCGGAGGCGGCGGGCCGTTCCGCAGCCTGTTCGACTTCTGCGCCCGCATCGACCGCCAGCGCGTCAACAAACGCGTCGTCGAGGCGCTGATCAAGGCCGGTGCCTTCGACAACCTGCACCCGGACCGCGCCTGCATGCTCGCCAGCGTCGGCCTCGCCTTCGAATGGGCCGACACGCAGGAAGCCAACGCCGACCAGGGCGGGCTGTTCGACTTCGGCGATGCCCATGGCTCGATCAGCCAGGAGCCGCCTCTGGTGCATGCCGAGCCCTGGACCATCCGCGAGCGCCTGATGCAGGAGAAGGCCGCGATCGGCTTCTTCCTCTCGGGCCATTTGTTCGACGCCTGCCGCGCCGAGGTGCGCCACTTCGTCAAGCGCGAGATCGCCGAACTCGTCGATTCGCGTGAGCCCCAGCTCACGGCGGGCATCGTGCGCGACCTGCGCGTCATCAACGGCCAGCGCGGGCGCGTCGCGATCTTCAAGCTCGACGACGGCAGCGAGGCCATCGAGTCGGTCGCCAACGAAGAGCTGCTCGACGCGAACCGCGAACTGCTGCGCGACGACGAGCTCGTCGTCCTCCAGGGCAAGCTCCAGCCGGATCGGTTCTCGGGCGGCCTGCGCCTGAACGTCAACCAGGTCTGGGACCTCGCCGCGGCGCGCGCGCGCTTCGGCCGCTATCTGGCGGTGGACCTGGCGCCGGAAAGCCCGCCGCGCGCCGGTGCGCGGGCGGCGCTGCCGCCGCTGGGGGACGTCGTCCGGCTCTGGCCGGCGCGCCGCGTCAGCAGCGAGCAGGGCGAACTCACCCAGGGCCTGGCGGTGCGCCTGCGGCTGCGCCGGCGCAGCGCCAGCGCCGAGATCGATCTCGGCGACGAAGCCCGCTTCTGGCCCAGCGATGAAGCCCTGGCGCGCTGGAAAGGCATTGCCGCCGGCGGCAGCGTGGCGGTCGTGTACGAATGAAAAGCTGTTGCGCATTCGGCCGCAGCTGCCATCCGGGCGTTGCCGTCGCGCGTTGAAGATCCACCATCCCCAAGCCCCCGAGGAGAAGTACGTGAAGATCATGAAGACGCTCGTTGCCGCCGGCCTGCTCGGAGCCGCGGCCACCGGGTTCGCCGCCGATGTCGGCCTTTCGATCTCGATCAGCCAGCCCGGCATCTACGGCCGGGTCGACATCGGCTCGTTCCCGCAGCCGGTCGTGGTGGCGCCGCAGCCGGTGATCATCGGCCGCCCGGTGGTGGCGGCCCCGCAGCCGGTCTATATGTGGGTGCCGCCCGGCCAACGCCGGAACTGGGGCCGCTATTGCGCGCATTACCGCGCCTGCGGGGTCCCGGTGTATTTTGTCGACGACGGCTGGTACCGCCAGAACGTGATGCGTGGCGAGCGCGACGATCGGGAAGACCGCGGCGACCGCCGCGGCCCGGGACAGGAGCGCGCAGGCCGGGGCGATCACGGCAACCGGGGCGAGCACGGCGGGCGCGGCAACCACGGCCATGGCGGCGATCGCGAGCGCGGCGATTGAACGCTGAGCCGGACCGGCGCCGCCTGCGGCAGCGCTTACAGTCCGGCCGATGATCGAAACCCCGCTCACCGGTCTCGTCCTCAGCGGCGGCGGGGCGCGCGCCGCCTACCAGGTCGGCGTGCTGCGGGCCATCGCGCGCTTGCGGCGCGATGCGCTGGGCGCGCGCTCGCGCGTGATGAGCCCGTTCGGCGTCATCGTCGGCACCTCGGCCGGCGCCATCAATGCCGCCGCACTGGCCTGCCATGCCGACCGCTTCGAAGCCTCGGTCGAGGTCATCGCCAAGGTCTGGGCGAACTTCAGCGCCGATCAGGTCTACCGCGCCGATGCATTGGGCATGATCTCGAGCGGCGCGCGCTGGCTCACGATGTTGTCGGCGGGCTGGGTCATCGCACGCTGGCGCCGCGCGCGGCCGCGATCGCTGCTCGACAACGAGCCGCTGGCCGAATTGCTGGCGCGGATGGTTCCGCTCGAACGGCTGCCGCTGATGCTGGCGCAGCGCCAGCTGCACGCCCTGGCGGTCACGGCTTCGAGCTACACGACCGGCGAGCACTACACCTTCTATTCGGCGGCGGTGCCGATCGAGCCCTGGCAGCGTTCGCAGCGCGTGGCGCAAGCCACGCGGCTGACGGTCAACCACCTGCTGGCGTCTTCGGCCATCCCCTTCGTGTTTCCGGCGACGCGGCTCGAAGACGCGGCCTCGGGCGGCTGGTTCGGCGACGGCTCGATGCGCCAGACCGCGCCGCTGTCGCCGGCCATCCACCTCGGGGCTCAGCGCCTGCTCATCATCGGTGCCGGGCGCATGTACGAGCCCGGCCAGCGCCGCGTCATCGATACCGGCTATCCGAGCCTCGCGCAGATCGCGGGCCACGCGATGTCGAGCATCTTCCTGGACGCGCTCGCGGTCGACATCGAGCGCATGCGGCGCATCAACCGCACCTTGGCGCTGCTGCCCGAATACGCGCTGGCCGACACGCCCCTGCGCCCGCTCGAGGCGCTCGTGATCTCGCCGAGCCAGCGCATCGACGACATCGCCTCGCGCCATGTCCAGAACCTGCCGCCCGCGGTGCGCGCGCTGCTGCGCGGGGTCGGGGTCGGGGGCACCGGTGCCTCGGCGCGCGGTTCGGCGCTCGCGAGCTACCTGCTGTTCGAGGCGCCATTCACGCGTGAGCTCATCGCGCTCGGCGAGGCCGATACCCTGGCGCGCAGCGACGAGGTGCTGAGCTTCTTCGGCTGGCGCCGCCCGCGCGCGCGCCCCGGCGAGGGGCCTGCGATCGACATCGAACTGCCTTGATGCCGCGGCGCGCGCGCGAAGCTCGAGGGCGGCTGCGCGCCTCAGGGCTTGGACGCGCCCCGTGCCGGCTTCGAGGCCGCCGTGCGCGCCGGCCGGGCGGCAACGGGCGCCGCGGTGTAGGCGGCGCCGCCGACCGTCAGTCCGGCGCCCGAGAGCTTGACCGCATTCTTCCCGCCGAGCCCCTTGACGCGGCCGATGAGGTCGGACCAGTCCTTGAATTCGCCGCTCTTGCGAGCTTCGAGAATGCGTGTCGAGATCGCCGGGCCCACGCCCTTGACCGATTCGAGTTCGGCCTGGGTGGCCTTGTTGACGTCGACGGCGGCCGCCATCGCAGCGGCAGTGAACAACGCGAACAGCAGGACCAGCAGCTTCTTCAGCATGGAGTTCTCCTCGGGTTGCTTGGGATCACCCGCGCGACAGCGGCCGCCACCTCCTCGTCGGTCGGCCAGCCCGGCGGGTGGCGCACATTATGAACGTTAGCGCCCCACGCGCCCCACAATGCCGGATTGCTCGGCCCGAGCACCGAGATCAACGGCGTGCCCACCGCGGCCGCAATGTGGCCGGGTCCGGTGTCGTTGGAGATCATCAGCGCCGCCTCCTCGAGCAAGGCGGCATAGGTGCCCAGGTCGACCCCGCGCAGCAGCGTGGCGCGGCCAAAACCCTCGCGCGCCACCGCCTCCTCGCCCGGGCCGGGGCAGACGACGATGCTGCGGCCGAAGCCGCGCAGCGGCCCCGCCGCAAACGCGGCAAAGCCGGGCCAGGTCTTGTCCTTGCCGTCCCAGGTGCCGCCGGCAAAGGGACAGATCACGATGTAGCCCGGCTCGATGGCGTGTTGTTGCACGAGGGCGCGCGCCGCACGGCGATGGGCTGCGCTCGCGCGCAGGCCGATGGCCGCGGGCGGCGCCGCGTCTGCGCCGAGCAGGGCGCTGCCCAGCTGCCAGTAGACCTCGAGCTCGTGCGTGTCCTGCGGGCGCGGCACGCTGCGCGCGAGCAGCAGGCTGCGGCCCTCGTAGGCATGGCCGAGCGCGCGCAGTCCGGCCAGCCGGCACTCGAGCGCGCTCGAGAATGAATACGGAAAGCACAGCGTGTTCAGGCGGCGGTCGAAGCCCGGGTCGGCGGCGCGAGCCTGTGCGCGCATGCGGCGCAGCAGGCGCAGCCGATCCAGCTTCTTCCCGGGCAGCACCTCGACCGGCCAGCCATGGCCCGCGAGCAGGTCGCGCGCCCAGCGCTTGCCGACGAGGCGCAGGTCGTAGCCGGCGCCGGCCAGGCGCGTCAGCGTGGGCAGGCCCAGCGTCACGTCACCGACCCAGTTGCGCAGGCGCACGATCAGGGGTCGGCTCGGTTCGGTCATGGGCAGCGGATAATCGCGGGCCATTCTGCCATCGGGTTCTCCGCCGCTTCATGACCGCTCCGATCCTGCGCGCCGCCGACGTCGTCGCCTTGCAAGACCGACTCCTCGCTGCCGCCGCGCCGAAGCCGGACCAACCGCTGTGGCATTGGGTGCAGACGAACCACGAATTCAATGCCCGGCTCTGGGCCGAGGAAGACCTGGCACGGCGCACCCAGGTGGCCGACGCCGAGATCGCGGCCAACAAGCGCGCCATCGACGGCTTCAACCAGGCGCGCAACGACGCCACCGAACGCGTCGACGAGATCCTGCTCGTGGCCCTGGGCCTGGTCGATGCCGAAGCGGCGCGCGGCGACGCCCCGGCCTCGCGCGCCGCCGCCGGGGCGCGGCTGAACAGCGAGACCGCGGGCAGCATGATCGACCGGCTGTCGATCCTCGCGCTCAAGGTCCATGCGATGCGCGCCCAGGCCGCGCGCCAGGATGTGGCCGAAGACCATCGCGCCGCGAGCCGGGCGCGCCTGGAACGGCTCGAAGAGCAGCGCAGCGACCTCGCGGGCTGCCTCGACGCGTTGCTCGCCGACGCCGCGGCCGGGCGCGCCTATTTCAAGGTCTATCGCCAGTTCAAGATGTACAACGACGCCCGCTTCAACCCGGCCCTGGTGGCCGAGCAGGCGGCCGCGCCGGGCCGGGGCCGCGCCGGGTGAGGGTGCTGATCGTCAAGACCACGTCGATGGGCGACGTGGTCCACGCCTTGCCTGCGGCCTCGGACCTGGTCCAGCGCTTTCCGGGGCTCGAACTCGAGTGGCTCGTGGAGGCGCCATTCGCCGCGATCCCCGCGATGCACCGCGGTGTCGGCCGGGTGTTGTCGCTGGCCTGGCGCAAATGGCGCGGCAAGCTCCTCGCGCGCGAGACGCGCGAGGCCATCGCCGCCCTCAGGCGCGACCTGCGGCGCAAGCCCTACGACCTCGTGATCGACCTGCAGGGGCTGTTCAAGAGCGCCATCTGGGCGCGCCAGGCGCGCGGGCCGGTGGGCGGCTACGGCAGGCGCACGGCGCGCGAGCCGCTCGCTTCGCTGCTGTACCAGCGCCATGTGGACGTCGGCTGGGATCTGCAGGCGGTGGAGCGCTGCCGCCGCCTCGCCGCGGGACTGCTCGGCTACCCGGTGCCTGACACTGCGCCCGATTTCGGCCTGCGCGCACCCGAGCCGGGCTGGATGCCGCCCGGGCCGTATGCGGTGCTGATCCCGGGTGCGAGCCGGGTCGAGAAGCTCTGGCCCGAGCGGCGCTGGGTGGCGGTCGGGCAGCGCTTGCGCGACAGCGGCCTGCTGCCCGTGGTGCTCTGGGGCAGCGACGCCGAACAGACCCTGGCCGAGCGCATCGCGGCGAGCTGCGACGGCGACGTGCCGCCTTTCCTCAAGGTGGGACAGGCCGCCGCCCTGCTCGCGGGCGCGCGCCAGGTCGTCGGGCTGGACACCGGTTTTTCCCATCTCGCCGCGGCCTTCGGCAGGCCGACGCTGGGCATCTACTGCGATCACGATCCGGCTGAATGCGGCATCACCGGGAGCGGTCCGGTGGCGAGCATCGGCGGGCGCGGCCAGGTGCCGGGCCAGGCCGAGGTGATGACCTTGCTCGAGCAGCAGCTCGCGCGAGGCTGAAGTGCCGCCCCCACGCTCGCTTTGCTCGCTGCCCCCCGGGGCCTCTTCGTGGCCCTTGGGGCGCTCAGCCCGTTCGGAGCGACCTTGCGGTACTGAGACCTACAGCTCCTCGATGCGCTCGGGCGGAAAGCTGTCCCAGCTGAGGCAGCCCGGGCATTGCCAGAAGTACTGGCGCGACTCGAAGCCGCAGGCCGCGCAGCGGAAGCGCTGCAGCGGCGCCGCGGCGCGCGCCAGGGCTTCGCGTGCCGCGGCCACGCCTTCTTCGCTCCAGGCCGCGCGGGGTTGGGCCAGCCACTGCTGGGCCGCGGAGAGCGTGGGATGCGCCTGCAGGAAAGGCAGCAGTGGCGGTGCCGAGCCCAGGCGTTCGAGCGCCCGCAGCAGGTCCAGCGAAGGCCGCTCGGCGAAAAGCCTGCCGAGTTCACGCCTTGCGGACTCCTGCCGGCTGCAGGCGATCGCGCTCTCGGCGTAGGCGCCGGCGACGAGCACGAAGTCGTCGGGCCGGCGCTGGCGCAGTTCGTCCCAGGCCGCGAGCGCCTGTTCATGGCGGCCGGCGCGGGCGGCGCGTTCACCGGCCAGGACCAGCGGGCGCGGCGCCTCGGGCGCGGCCTTGCGGGCGCGGGCCAGCGCGGCATCGGCGGCCGCGCCGTCGCCGTGCTGGTCCGCCTGCAACGCCAGTTCGCATTCGTAGTGGCCGATGCGCGCGGCGAACGAGGCCGCGCCGGCGGCCTCGAGGCGCTGCGCAATTTCGGCCGCCTGGGCCCAGTCGCGCGAGCGCTCGTACAGCGAGAGCAGGGCGAGGCGCGACTCGGCGGCGAAGGCGGTGCCGTCGAGCGCGCGATAGGCCTCTTCGGCGCGGTCGAAGAGACCGGCCTTCACGTAGTCCTGCGCCAGCTCGTGCTGGGCGCGGTCGCGCTCGCCGGCCTTGAGGTCGGCGCGGCTCAACAGATGCTGGTGCACGCGCACCGCGCGTTCGAACTCGCCGCGGCGGCGGAACAGGTTGCCGAGCGCGAAATGCAGCTCGCTCGTTTCGGGGTCGTTCTGGACCGCCTCGATGAAGGCGTCGATGGCCTTGTCCTGCTGTTCGTTGAGGAGCAGGTTCAGGCCCTTGAAATAGGCACGCGGCGCATCCCGGCTGTCGCGCCGTTGCTGGCGCAGATCGAAGCGCGAGGCCAGCCAGCCGAGCGCAAAAGCCACCGGAAGGCCGACCAGCAGCCATTGCAGGTCGAAGTCCATCAGGGCAGCGTTGGAGCTGAGGCGGGGCTCACAACCCTTCCCGCGGCGGGTGCTCGGGGCCGTAGTCCGACGGCGCCACTGTCGGCGCCGGGCCGGCCGGTGCGGGCGCGGGGGGCGGCGGCGGGGCCAGGCGGCGCGCGGTGCGGCGATGCCGCCACCAGCTCGGCACCATCGCGAAGACGCCGATGGCGCAACCCGCGGCAAAGGCCGCGAGCACGACGATGACCATGGGCGCGTGCCATTCGACGCCGAAGAACCAGCGCACGACGGCGCCCTGCTGGTTGTTCAGCGCGAAGGCGAACAGGGTGAAGAAGACGAAGGCGCGGAACAGCCAGACGAGGAGGCGCATGGCGTGCCGGCGGCTAGGAGGCGAGGCCTTCGGACTCGCGCTCGGCGGCCCCCGCGCGGGCGTCGACGGCTTCGCGCAGCGCCTTGCCGGGCTTGAAATGGGGGGCCAGCTTTTCGGGGATCACCACCTGCTCGCCGCTGCGCGGGTTGCGGCCCACGCGCGGCGGGCGGCGGCTGATCGAGAAGCTGCCGAAACCGCGGATCTCGATGCGGTGACCGCGCGCCAGGGCGTCGGACATCGCGTCGAGGATGGTTTTGACGGCAAATTCGGTGTCGCGCTGGGTCAGCTGCGCGAAGCGCTCGGCCAGGCGGGCAACGAGGTCGGAGCGGGTCATGTCGGCAGCGAAGTCGATGGAGGCGATGGCACGGGGGACCGGCCCGCGCGCCGGGGAGCGCACGGGCCGACGACGGCGAAGGAATTACTCCTTCTGCGTGTCCAGCTTGGCGCGCAGCAGGGCGCCCAGGCTGGTGGTGCCGGCGTTCTCGCGCTCGTTGCTCTGCGCCAGACGCTGCATCGCCTCCTGCTGGTCGGCGTTGTCCTTGGCCTTGATCGAGAGCTGGATCGAGCGCATCTTGCGGTCGACGTTGACGATCATGACCGAGACGTCGTCGCCTTCCTTCAACACGTTGCGCGCGTCTTCGACGCGGTCGCGGCTGATCTCGGAAGCGCGCAGGTAGCCGGTGACGTCGTCGTTCAGCTGGATCTCGGCGCCGCGCGGGTCGACGGCCTTGACCTTGCCGTTGATGATGGCGCCGCGGTCATTGAGCGTCGTGAAGCTGGTGAACGGATCGACGTCCAACTGCTTGATGCCCAGGCTGATGCGCTCGCGCTCGACGTCCACCGCCAGCACCAGGGCCTCGACTTCCTGGCCCTTCTTGTAGTTGCGCACCGCGCTCTCGCCCGGCTCGTGCCAGGACAGGTCCGACAGGTGCACGAGGCCGTCGATGCCGGCCGACAGGCCGACGAAGACGCCGAAGTCGGTGATCGACTTGACGGGGCCCTTGACCTTGTCGCCGCGCTTGACGTTGGAAGCGAACTCTTCCCAGGGGTTGGCCTTGCACTGCTTCATGCCCAGGCTGATGCGGCGCTTGTCCTCGTCGATCTCGAGGACCATGACTTCGACT
>JAGWTS010000341.1 GCA_028868875.1 Burkholderiales bacterium
CCGTTCGGGTGCATGTACCACTCGCGCGCCAGCAGCACGAGTTGCGACTTGGCGAATTCGGCGTCGACGAGCGCGAGCGCAACGCAATGGAAGGCCAGGTCCCAGGCCGCGAACCAGGGGTACTCCCATTTGTCGGGCATGGAGAGGACCTCGGCGCTGGCGAAATGGGTCCAGTCGTGGTTGCGCCCGTGCAGCCGCTGCGCCGGTGGTGCCGGCTGGGCCGGATCGCCGTTCAGCCACTTGTCGACGCTGTAATGGAAGAACTGCTTGCTCCAGATCATGCCGGCCAGCGCCTGGCGCTGGACCTGGCGGGCATCGGCGTCGTCCATCGCGCGCTGAAGGTCCGCGTAGAACGCATCGGCTTCGGCCAAGCGCTGGGCGAAGACCGCATCGAAATCGGCGAAGGCATCGGACACGGCGCTCGCCGCGGCGGTCGGCCGCAGCCGCAAGCGCATCTGCTGCGAAGCGCCGGCGGCCACCGTCACTTGCTGGAGGAGGCCGGCCTTGGTGCCCGTCTGCGCCGGGTTGACGGCCGCCGCGTTGCCCTGGACCACGGCCTCGTGCAAGCCGTCCTTGAAAAAGCCGGCGGCATCGGGGCGGCCGAAAAGCCGCCGCGCATTCGTGTCGTTGTCGCAGAACAGCAGCGTCGGCCGGCCCTCGGCCTCGAAGCGGAATTCGCCGAGCGCAGGGTGCGCCGCGGCGATCGCGCCGCCCTCGGCCGCGAGTGTCGGCCGCACCGTGCCGGGCTTCCACGACCAGAGATTGCGAAAGAAGATCTGCGGCAGCAGCCACAAGGGCGCCGCCTCCGGCCCGCGGTTGTGGACGGTGATGCGCATCAGGATGTCTTCCGGCGCGGCCTTGGCGTATTCGACGAAGACGTCGAAATAGCGGTCTTCGTCGAAGACGCCGGTGTCGAGCAGTTCGTACTCGTCGGCTTCGATGCCGCGCCGGTGGTTCTCTTCGACCAGCTGCGCATAAGGAAACGCCGCCTGCGGATACTTGTAGAGCATCTTCAGGTAGGAGTGGCTGGGCGTGGCGTCGAGGTAGTAGTACAGCTCTTTCACGTCTTCGCCGTGGTTGCCCTCGGCGTTCGTGAGGCCGAAGAGCCGCTCCTTGAGGATCGGATCGCGGCCGTTCCACAGCGCCAGCGACAGGCACAGCAACTGGCGGTCGTCGCTGAACCCTGCGATACCGTCCTCGCCCCAGCGGTAGGCGCGGCTGCGCGCGTGGTCGTGCGGCAGGTACTCCCAGGCGTTGCCGCCCGGGCTGTAGTCTTCGCGCACCGTTCCCCATTGGCGCTCGGACAGATACGGGCCCCAGCGCCGCCAGTCCTGCGTGCCGGCAGCGGCTTGCGCCAGGCGTTGACGTTCGGCGGGGGCCTCGGAGTCGATGGCGGTCGATGAAGGCATGGGCATGGGAAGGAGTCGGTTCGTCGGTGGCGGGTCAAGCATGCGCCGGATCGGCGGGCTCGGCCAGGATCTGGCGCTCCAGGCGCAGCCATTCCCCCATCGACCAGGCCTGGAACGGACAGCCGCGAGGCGTGTGCGGGGCATCGCCATCGGCGATCTCGCCGAGATGGCCGAGCCCGGCGATTTCGGCGCGCGAGCGCAGCGGCGCCAGAAAGCGCTCGCGCGCGGCAGCGCGCGCCGCGGCACCGTCGCCCCGAACGCGCAGCCAGGCCTGGACGAAGGCCGCCGTCAGCCAGGGCCACACCGTCCCTTGGTGGTAGGCGGCATCGCGCTCGCGCACGCCCCCTTCGTAGCGCGGTACGTAAGCGGGCTCGCCCGGCGCGAGCGAACGCAAGCCGGCCGGCGTCCACAACTGCTGCTCGACGACGTCGACCACGCTGCGCGCTTGGTTCCCGTCGAGCAGGGTCAAGGGAAGTCCGCCCACGGCGAAGATCTGGTTCGGCCGCAAGGCCGGGTCGTTCGCGCCGGGCTGGTGATCGACATCCACGACGTCGAACAGGCTGCCGCGCCCGGCATTCCAGAAGCGCTTGCGGAACGAGGTGAGTCCGAGGTCGAGGGCCGCCTGCCAGAGGCGATCGGACTTCGCCGCCAGGGCCAGCGCGTTGAGCCACAGGGCCTGCACTTCGACCGGCTTGCCGATGCGCGGCGTGACGACCCAGTCTCCCACCTTGGCGTCCATCCAGGTGAGCTGCACCCCCGCTTCGCCGCAGGCCAGCAGGCCGTCGCCATCGACGTGGATGCCGTGGCGCGTGCCTTTCGCATAGCCCGCCAGGATGGCCTGGACGGCCGCCTCGAGCACGTGCCGATCGGCAGCGGCGACCGGCCCGGCCTGGAGAAACTCCGCGACCGCGACGACGAACCACAGCGAGGCATCGACCGAGTTGAATTCGACCTGGCCGCCGCGGTCGGCAAAGCGGTTGGGCAGCATGCCTTCGGAGACCGTCGCGGCCCAGGCGAGCAGGATCTGCCGCGCCGCGTCGAGGCGCCCGGTCGCCAGGCAGAGCCCGCGCATCGAGATGAAGGTGTCGCGGCCCCAATCGGCGAACCACGGGTAGCCGGCGATGATCGAGAGACCAGCGGGCGCGGCTGGCGAGCGGCGCTGCACCAGATAGGCATCGGCCGCCAGTTCCAGCGCCGACGCGAAGGACCGGCGGCGCGCGCGCTCCGCCTCGCGCAGGCGATGGCCCTGCGCGCCGGCGTCGACCGCGGCCGGGGCTTGGGCGGCGGACGGGGCCGCGGCGAGGATCAGCTGCGCCTCGCCACCATCGAGCGACCACTCGAAGACACCGGGCGCGCCGAGGTCTTCCTCGCAATCGAGTCCGCGCGCGCGCTCGGCTTCGTACCGAAAGCGGTAATACCAAAGCGGCTCGTGGCGGTAGCTGCCGTTGTGTCGTGCGACGACTCCCGGCACATCGGGATAGGGCTGCCACGCGATTCGCCCCGGCGCGACTTCGGCGTCGAAGCGAAAGGCGGGGTTGCACTGGTGCAGCGCGTGGTAGTCGCGGCCGGAGAGAAAGGGTCGCACGAAGAGCCGGGCGTCCCGCGCCGGGCCGAGCAGGCGCCAGGACAGGCAGGTGCCGGCGCCCCCCTTGGCGACGACGATCTCCTGCTGCACGCGCGTGCCGTCGGCGAAGGCGAAGATCCACGTCGGCCAGGGATCGCGGCCGAAGCGCTCGATGTGCTGCGCCCCGTCGCCGCCGATCACGCCCGGCGCATAGCACTGCGAGCTGAGGTCCAGGCGCCCGCCGGCTGTCTCGATCCAGGCGTCGAAGCCGTTGACCAGCACCATGCGCCCGGTCGGCGGCGTCGTGGCCGCGAGCAACAGGGCGTGGTAGCGCCGGGTTCGAACCCCATCAGCGGACCCCGATGCGAAGCCCCCCAAGCCATCGGCTTCGAGCCATTCCTGCTGCCTGCCGATCGCGCTCGCCATCGAGGGCCTCCTGTGGAGCGCAGGAGTCTATGCCGCGGACAAGGCAGCGTCGTGGCGCGGCGCCGCAGCTTGTAACGAATGGCGAGGATCGCTGAGGCCTCCGGCCTTGTCGGCGCTTTGCGCAGCACAAATGCAAACGGCGCCGTCTGGCGCCGCTTGTCCTTGATTGATCTCGTGTTCCTGGTGGGCGGTGCAGGGTTCGAACCTGCGACCCCTGCCGTGTGAAAGTAGGGAGTGCGGCATTTTTGGGGCATCTTGGGAAGCCTCTTCATAGGTAAGCCGCTCCCCCTGAGTCCCGAAATGTGCGGGTATGATTTCCGTACTTTTTCCGTACTCACAGAAAGCTGCCATGGCCGAGCTGAAGAACGTCGCCGACAGGGCCCGCCTGAAACCGGGCCGCGAACCGCACTGGCAGGCGATGACGACGGGCAACTACCTGGGCTTTCGAAAGATGACGACGGCGAGCGAAGGCACCTGGGTAGCCCGTAGCCGCGACGCCGCGAGCGGGAAGCAGAGACTGCAGGCCCTCGGCGCCTTCGAGGCCTTGCGGCCCTCGGAGCGGTTCGACGCCGCGAAGGCCGAGGCCGAGAAGTGGTTCAAGCACCTTGATCGAGGCGGTACTGCTTCCGAGCCCGTCACCGTCAAGACCGCCTGCGCCAACTACGTGACGAACCTGCGCGCGGCCGGCAAGGATGGCAGCGCGCGCGACGCCGAGCAGAGGTTTGCCCGTTGGGTCGACGGTGCCAAGATCGGCACCATCCTGCTTCAGAAGCTCAAGCCCGGCGACGTGGATGCCTGGCGCAAGGCGCTGGCCGCGACGAAGGCCACGCCGCAGGACAAGACCCAGGAGCCAACCCGACCGCGCTCGGCGTCCACGCTCAACAGGGACATGACCAGCCTGCGCGCGGCCCTGAATCTCGCGCTCGAAGACGGGCACGTGACGACTGACGCAGCATGGCGAGTGAAGCTGCGCCCCGTCAAGGACGCCGATCGACGGCGCGACACGTACCTCGACCTGGCGCAGCGCCGGGCCCTGATCGCGAAGGCGCCGCCCGACCTAGCCGACTACCTGCGCGCCCTGTCCCTGGTACCGCTGCGCCCTGGCGCAATGGCCGCCCTGACCGCCGGCAACTTCGACAGGCGCCTTGGCGTGCTCACGATCGGCAAGGACAAGCACGGCCAAGACCGCAAGATCGCCCTGCCCCCGGCCACGGCCGAGTTCTTCGCCGACCGCGCGAAGGACAAGCTGCCCGGCGCCCCGCTGCTGACCCGGGCGGACGGTTCGGCCTGGAACAAGGACGCCTGGAAATACCCGGTCCGGGATGCCGTCGCCGCGGCCGAACTGCCTGGGAACGTCACCGCGTATGCGCTGCGGCACTCGACCATCACCGACCTCGTGCGCGCCGGCCTGGACGTGCTCACGGTGGCGACGCTGAGCGGCACCAGCATCTTGATGATCCAGAAGCACTACGGGCACCTGAACGCCGAGCACGCCGCGAAGGCGTTGGAGGCACTGACACTATGAAGGCGCCCGCAGTCAGGTACACCCTTCACAGAGTGGGTGTCGGCCCCTTATGGCGCTGGGTCACGGTGCGGGCTGACGACGCTTCAGACGATGCGGTGCAGGCCCTCGAAGGAATGTTCGACGGCAGCAGCCCTAACGCCCGCCTGAGCAGGATCAAGGCCTGCGCCGTGGCATATCCCGACGACAGCCGACTGGCCGACGAAATCGAATGGGTCGAGCAGCGGCTGCAGAAGTCGAACGGCAATGCAGAGTGGGACGAATTGCACGCGCTGACTGCAATCGAGCGCGGACTAGATTTGCTGCACACCCGAAAGCATCTTGCCGCGGTCATCGAGCGCGAGCTGCGCAATGAGAAAGACCAAGCGCGCGGCGCGCGCATGGCGACGCTACCCCAGGGAGACAAGCTCCACGCCCTGATCGAGAGCATGCGAGCAGCCGGCCACGGTACTGCGCGCGATGTGAAGCAGGAAATTGCCGAGCGATTCGGCGTCGGCGTGCCTGCCGTCAACAAGGCGTTGAGGAAAAGAGCGCGGTAACCGACTAGTCGGTTGCGCTTCGAATCTCCCAATCGATCCCACTGAAGCCGCTTTATCGCGGCGCCGACGCTGCAACGGATTTGCGGCCGAACAGTGGGACCGAAAATGCTGCTCCGCCCTCCCCGCGCCATTGCCGAACTCGGCATGTCGCGCACTCAGTTCTACGAGGCGCAACGCCTCGGCTTGATTACGAAGTCGGTCAAGATCGGCGAGCGCGCCGCCGCCTTTCCGGCCAACGAGATCGAGCAAATCAAGAGGGCCCGCGTCGCCGGTCTCGGCGAACTCGAAGTAAAGGCCCTGGTCTCGCAATTGCACGCGCAGCGCGAGGCGATGGCCGCCGAGTTGCGCGCCGGCTTGAAGGGGGGCAAGTGACGTGCCCCGCCACATCCACGACGGCACCACGGTGCCGGGCCTGGCCGCGCCTGAGCGGCCGCATCGCGGCGATCGCCTTCTCGCTGGGCCGCTGGTCCTGGCTGCTGCGCCCCCTGCTGTAGATGTGGAAGCGCCCGGCTCGGCGGCAACCGACCAGGCGCTGAAGGCAGGGGAAAGCGGACACGGCGATTTTGCCACCGATGCGCCGATAGCGAAACTGAAGTCCACCCTGGCGGCCGAGCTGGCACTGCGCGGCTTCACGCTGCTCGAACTGGCCGACAAGTCGTTTCTCGTCACGAAGTGGAACCTCGCCCGGCCATGTGCCTCGCTCGCCGACGTTCGTGCTTTCGCTCGCACCGTGGGGGCTACTCGATGAGCCCGCTCGACCGCATTCTGCCGCTGCTGTCCGGCGTTAAGCGCACCGCGCCCGGCCGATACATCGCCTTGAGCCCGACGCGCGACGAGCGCAGCCCAAGCCTTTCGATCAGAGAGCTGGACGACG
>JAGWTS010000026.1 GCA_028868875.1 Burkholderiales bacterium
GCGATGCCCCAGTTCTCCTTGGGCACGTCGTGGATCCAGACGCGCACGTTCTGCACCGGCGCGCCGACGGCGTCGACCAGCGCTTGCGTGACCTTCTCGATCACGGCTTTCTTCTGCTCTTCGGTGCGGCCTTCGAGCAGGTAGATCTGGGCGAACGGCATTCGGGCAACTCCTGGTTCAGACGAAACGCAAGCCGGTGCTGCCCATGCCTTGCATGCGCAGGCAGACGTGGTCACCGGCATGGACCGCCACCGCTTCGGTGATGCCGCCGGAGAGGATCAGCGTGCCCGCGGGAATCGATTCGCCACGCGCGCCCAGATGGTTGGCGAGCATCGCGAGCGCAGCGGCCGGATGGCCGAGCACCGCGGCGCCGGCGCCGAAAGCCACCGGCTCGCCGTTCTTCTCCATCACGACGCCGAGGGTGCGCAGGTCGATTCCGGCCACCGCCATCGGCTGGCCGCCGATGACGTAGCGCGCGGCCGAGGTGTTGTCGGCGACGACGCTCTTGAGGTCGAACTTGAAGTCGCGGTAGCGGCTGTCGATGACCTCGATGCCGGGGATGACGAAGTCGATCGCCGCCAGCACGCTGCCGATGTGGCAGCCCGGGCCCTTCAATTCGCGGCTCGTGACGAAAGCGATCTCGGGCTCGACCTTGGGGTGGATCAACTCGCTCATGCGCACTTCGCCGCCGTCGGGCACCGCGTAGTCGTCGGTCATGAAGCCGAAGACCGGTGTCGCCACGCCCATCTGCTTCATCTTGGCGTGCGAGGTCAGCCCGCATTTGAGGCCCGACAGGCGCTGGCCGCGCGCGAGCTTCCTGCGCAGGATCTCGGCCTGGATCGCATAGGCATCGTCCCAGTCCATGTGGGGATGCTCGTCGGTGATCTTCAGCGTGTCGTGCACCTGAAGCTGGCAGGTCTCGAGGTGCTCGGCGAGGCCGGCGATGGTCTCCGGGCTGAGCTTCATGCCGCCACCTTCAGCCCGCGCTGGCGCGCCATCGTCAAGGCCGTGTCCTCGATCATGTCCTCCTGGCCGCCGACCATGCCGCGGCGGCCGAGTTCGACCAGGATGTCGCGCGCCGGAATGCCGTATTTCTTCTCGGCGCGCTTGGCGAAGAGCAGGAAGCTGCCGTAGACGCCGGCATAGCCCAGGGTCAAGGCGTCGCGGTCGATGCGGATCGGGAAGTCCATGATCGGCACGACCCGGTCCTCGGCCACGTCCTGGATCTTCCAGACGTCGACCCCGGTCTCGATCCCCATGCGGTCGCAGACGGCGACCAGCACTTCCATCGGCGTGTTGCCGGCGCCGGCGCCCAGGCCGGCCGAAGCCGCGTCGATGCGGTTCGCGCCGGCCTCGACCGCCGCGATGCTGTTGGCCACGCCCATCGCCAGGTTGTGGTGGCCGTGGAAACCGAGCTCGGTCTGCGGCTTCAGCGCGGCGCGCACCGCGCCGAGCCGGGCCTTCACGTCGTCGGGCAGCATGTAGCCGGCCGAATCGGTGATGTAGATGCAATTGGCGCCGTAGCCCTCCATCAGCAGCGCCTGCTTCACCAGCCCTTCGGGGCTGTTCATGTGCGCCATCATCAGGAAGCCGACCGTGTCCATGTCCATCTTGCGGGCCATGCTGATGTGCTGCTCGGAGACATCGGCCTCGGTGCAATGGGTGGCGACGCGGATCGTGTTGACGCCCAGCCCATGCGCCATCTTCAAATGGTCGACGGTGCCGATGCCCGGCAGCAGCAAGGCCGAGACCTTGGCGCGCTTCATCAGCGGGATCACCGCGCCCAGGTATTCCTCGTCGCTGTGCGCGGGGAAGCCGTAGTTGAGCGAGCTGCCGCCCAGGCCGTCGCCATGGGTGACCTCGATCAGCGGCACGCCCGCTTCGTCGAGCCCGACCGCGATGTTGCGCATCTGCTCCAGCGTCATCAGATGGCGCTTCGGGTGCATGCCGTCGCGCAGCGTCATGTCGTGGACGGTGATCTTTCGGCCCTTCAGGTTCATCGCGGGCTCCTTCAGGCGGTGATCGACGATTGGGGTTCGAGGACGAGGCTGCCGGCGAGGATTTCCTCGGCGAACATCTCGGCGGTGCGGGCGGCGGCTGCCGTCATGATGTCGAGGTTGCCGGCGTACTTGGGCAGGTAGTCGCCCAGGCCTTCCACCTCCATGAAGATCGAGACGCGGTTGCCGTCGATCACCGGGCCGTTCACTAATCTGTAGCCCGGCACGTATTTCTGCACTTCCTGGATCATTGCGTGCACGCTTTCCTCGATCTCCGCCGCCTTGGGCGTATCCAGCGTCAGGCAATGGATGGTGTCGCGCATGATCAAGGGCGGGTCGGCCGGGTTGATCACGATGATGGCCTTGCCCTTCTTCGCGCCGCCCACCTTCTCGACCGCGCCCGCCGTGGTGCGGGTGAATTCGTCGATGTTCTTGCGCGTGCCCGGGCCGACCGATCGGCTCGACACCGTGGCGACGATCTCGCCGTAGGCGACCGGCTGGACCCTGCTCACGGCATAGACCATCGGAATCGTCGCCTGGCCGCCGCAGGTGACCATGTTGACGTTCATCTCGCGCCGGCCCAGGTGCTGCTTCAGGTTCACCGGCGGCACGCAATAAGGCCCGATCGCGGCGGGCGTGAGGTCGATCATCATCACGCCCAGCGCGTTGAGCTTGCGGCTGTTCTCGGCGTGCACGTACGCGCTGGTGGCATCGAAGGCGATCTGCACGCCGTCGGCCCGCACATGGGGCAGCAGGCCGTCGACGCCCTCGGCGGTGGTCTCGAGCCCCATCTCGCGCGCTCGCTTCAGGCCGTCGGATTCGAGGTCGATGCCGACCATCCACACCGGTTCGAGCACCGGGCTTCTCTTCAACTTGGCGAGCAGGTCGGTCCCGATGTTGCCGGGGCCGATCAAGGCGCACTTGATCTTCTTCATGGCGTTCCTTGGAGTCAAATGAAGCGAACCGAGCAACTGCCCAGGCCCCCGATCGAGACGCGGAAGTTGTCTCCCTTCGTCGCCGGGAACATCGCGGCCAGCGCGCCCGAAAGAATGATTTCGCCGGCTTTGAGCCCGATGCCCAGCCGCCCCAGCGTGTTCGCGAGCCAGGCTACGGCGTTCAGCGGCGAGCCCAGCGCCGCGGCGCCGGCGCCGGTGGCGACGAGGTCGCCGTTCTTCTCGAGCACCATGCCGCAGGTGGACAGGTCGATGCGGCGCGGATCCACGGCGCGGTCGCCGAGGACGAAGACGCCGCAGGAGGCGTTGTCGGCCACGGTGTCCTGGATCTTGATCTTCCAGTCGCGGATGCGCGAGTCGACGATCTCGAAGCAGGGCATCACGCATTCGGTCGCGGCCAGCACGTCGGCATTGCCGATGCCTGGGCCCATCAGGTCGCGCTTCAACAGGAAGGCGATCTCGCCTTCGGCCTTGGGCTGGATCAGGGTCTTGGCATCGATGGCCTCGCCTTCGTTGACGATCATCGCGTCGAGCAGGTAGCCGAAATCGGGCTGGTAGACGCCGAGCATGTTCATCACCGCGCGCGAGGTCACGCCGATCTTCTTGCCCACGATGCGCTCGCCGTCCTGCATGCGGCGCGCCAGCATGCGCTGCTGGATCCGGTAGGCGTCGGCGATCTGGATCTCGGGGTGGCGGTTCGTGATCGGGTCGACGACTTCGCAGCCGCGCAGCGCGGCGTAGAGCTCATCGCCGAGTTGGTGAATCAGGGCTTCGTTCATAGGGGCGCTCACAGCCTGATCATCACGTTGCGGAGTTCGGTATAGAACTCGAGCGAATGGACCCCGCCTTCGCGGCCGATGCCCGAGGCCTTGCTGCCGCCGAAAGCGGTGCGCAGGTCGCGCAGGAACCAGCTGTTGATCCAGCACAGGCCCACCTGCACCTCGCGCGCCATCCGGTGCGCGGTGGCCAGGTCCCGCGTCCACACCGTGGTGGCGAGGCCGTAGTCGGTGTCGTTGGCCAGCGCGATGGCCTCGTCGACGGTATCGAACGGGGCGATGTGGCAGCAGGGGCCGAAGATCTCTTCGCGCACGACGCGCGCGGTCTCGGGCAGGCCGGTCCAGATCGTGGGCTGCACCCAATAGCCTTCGGCGAGAGCAGCCGGCATTTGCGGCACGCCGCCGCCGGTGACCAGGGTCGCGCCCTCGGCGCGGGCACGCTCGTAATAGCCCAGCACCTTGAGCTGGTGCTCGCGCGAAATCAGCGGGCCCAGGCCGACGCCGGGCTCTTCCGACGGACCGATCTTGAGCGCCTCGGCACGGGCCTTGAGCGCCTGCACGAACTGGTCGAAGATCGGGCGCTGGACGTACACGCGCTCGGTCCCCAGGCAGACCTGGCCGCAGTTCTCGAAGGCGCTGCGGGTGATGCCGGCCACCGCCTTGTCGAAGTCGGCATCGGCGAACACGATGCCGGCGTTCTTGCCGCCGAGCTCGAAGCTGACCGGACGCACGCCCTTGGCCGCGGCTGCCATGATGGCCTCGCCGGTGCGGGTCTCGCCGGTGAAGGTGATCGCGTCGACGTTCCGGTGCTGCGTCAGGAAGGCGCCGGCCGAGTCCGGACCGAAGCCGTGCACGACGTTGTAGACCCCGTCGGGAACGCCCACTGCCTTCATCACCTCGCCGAGCAGCGTGGCCGTGGCCGGCGTCTCTTCCGAGGGCTTGACGACGACGGTGTTGCCGCAGGCCAGCGCCGGGCCGACCTTCCACGTCATCAGCAGCAGCGGCAGGTTCCACGGGCAGACCACGCCGACCACGCCGACCGGCGAGCGCAGCGCGTAGCTGAGCGCCGTGCCGCCGTCGGGCGTGCTCATCTCGAAGCTCTCGGTCGGCACGTTCTTCACGATGTCGGCGAAGACCTTGAAGTTGGCCGCGCCGCGCGGGATGTCGATGTGCGAGGCGAGCGAGCGGGGCTTGCCGGTGTCGGCCGTCTCGGCGGCGAGAAAGTCGTCGAAGCGACGGTTGATCTCGTCGGCCACCGCGTAAAGGAGTTCGACGCGGCGGTTGACGCTCATGCGCCCCCACTCGCCGCCGAGGGCGCGCCGCGCCGCGCGCACCGCCGCGTCCACCTGCTCGCGGCCGGCCTCGTGGACGAGGCCGATCACGCGGTTGTCGACCGGGGCGCGGTTCTCGAAGGTCTTGCCGGTGGCGACGAAGGCGCCGTCGATGAAGTTGAGGAACTGTTTCATGGGAGCTTGCTGAGTTCGACCGAACGATAAAAGCAGGTGCCCCATACCGTCCAATACCGAATAATTCCGGCGTGATACCGCGCCGGTATCGAGACGCCCGGAGACCCTGCCCGATGGACCTGCGACAAATGCGTTATTTCCTCGCCCTGGCCGAGGAGCGCCACTTCGGTCGCGCTGCCGAGCGGCTGCACATGGCGCAGCCGCCGCTGACGCGCCAGATCCGCGCGCTGGAGGACGAGCTGGGCACGCCGCTGTTCGTGCGCACGCCACGCGGCGTGGACCTGACCGAGGCCGGGGCCGCGCTGCTCGACGAGGTGCCGCACGTGCTGGCGCTGGCGCAGCGGGCGCGCGAGCGCACCCAGCGCGCGGGCCTGGGCCTGGTCGGCCGGCTCGACGTGGGCACCTTCGGCTCGGGCGTGCTCGACGTGATCCCGCGGCTGCTGGCGCGCTTCCACGCCGAGCGGCCCGAGGTGCGCATCGTGCTGCACAACCAGACCAAGGCCGAGCAGATCGACGCGCTGCGCGAGCGCCGCATCGCGATCGGCTTCAACCGCCTGCTGCCGCCGGATGGCGACCTCGTGGTCGAGACGGTGCTGCGCGAGCGCCTCGTGGTCGCGCTGCACGAGCGCCACCCGCTGGCCGCGCGCGCGCGGCTCGGGCTGGCCGACCTGCAGGGCGAGCCGATGATCCTGTACCCGCAGCAGGCGCTGCCCGGGCTGGCGCAGCGCGTGGCCGGCGCGTTCCAGCGCGAGGGCCTGGCGCTGCGCCTGGAGCAGGAGGTCGAGGACGTGCTGACCGCCGTCGCCCTGGTTTCCAGCGGCTTCGGGATGTGCGTGACCACCGAGTCCGCGATGAGCCTGCGCCTGCCCGGCGTGAGCTTCCGGCCGCTGGATTGCGAGGCCCTGGCCGACATCGAGCTCGCCTGCCTGTACCGGCGCGAGCCGCCGTCGCCGGTGCTCGCGGCGTTTCTGGAGGTGGTGCACGGCTTCGCGCGCTAGCCTGCCTGGCCTGCCGGTGCGCGGTCAGCCGGCGCGGTCGGCTTCGGCCAGGAAGTCGCCCACCAGCCGGTTGAAGCGCGCGCCGTGCTCGATCTGCGTCCAGTGGCCGCAATGGCCGAAGACGTGGAGCTGGCTGTTCGGGATCCAGCGCGCCAGCGTCAGCGAGTTGGCGAGCGGGATCACCTGGTCTTCGCGGCCGTGCAGCACCAGCGTCTCGTGCGGCAGCGCGCGGATCGCGGCCTCGGGGCTGCACATCGCGTCGACCCAGCGCTGGCGCGGGGCCGGGAACATCGCCGCGAACGATTCCTGGAAGCCGGGGCGGATGCTGGCCTCGTAGCGCAGCTGCGCGAGTTCGTCCGAGGCGAGCGAGCGGTCCCAGGCGAAGACGTCCATCAGCCGGCGCATGGCCTCGAACGACGGCTCGTAGCCCCACACCGCGTCCAGCCCCGGCGTGATCGCGAAGGGCACGCCCACCGCGCCCATCAGCACCAGCCGGCGCACGCGCTGCGGGTGGCGGATCGCCAGCGCCAGCGCGAGCGCGCCGCCGAAGGAGTTGCCGACGACGTCGGCACGCTCGAGGTCGAGCGCGTCGAGCACGCCCACGGCCTGCTCGACCCAGCCGTCCATCGTGTAGCGCTGGCCCGGCGGGCGGTCGCTGAAGCCGAAGCCGACCATGTCGGGCGCGATCACGCGCCGGGCCCGGGCCAGTTCGGGGATGGCCAGCCGCCAGTTGGCCCAGGCCGACACGCCGGGGCCGGAGCCGTGGATCATCAGCAGCGGCGATCCCTGGCCCTGGTCGTGGTAGTTGGTGCGGATGCCGGCCGCGACGAGGCTGCGGCCGATCTCGGGGTTCGTGCTCATGCTTGCTTTCCCTGCGGCGGGTCTCTCAGGTGTAGACCTCGGTGAACGACGGCACCGCTTCCCCCGTGTGATAGAAGATGCCGCTCCACAGCTTGTCCTCGGTCCAGGTGGTCACGGGCCGGTCGCGCTGCGCCAGGTAGCCCAGGCCGGCGAAGGTCTCGTTGCGGTTGCCGCTCGGGTCGAAGAAGTAGATCGTCTCGCCGCGCGTGATGCCGTGGCGCGTGGGCGCGACGTCGATCTTGGTCTTGTTCTTGGCCATCACGTCGGCCGCCTTCAGCACGTCGTGCCAGCTGTCGAGGAAGAAGCTGATGTGGTGCAGGCCGGCGCGCGCGCCGCCGACGAAGGCGATGTCGTGCGGCGTGGTGGTCCGCGCCAGCCAGGTCGCGGCCTGTATCGCGCCGCCCGGGCCCACCGTGACCTGCTCGGTGAGGAAGAAGTCCAGGCATTCGGTCATGAAGCGCGTGTTGTCGGCGACATGGTTCACGCCGGTCTCGGGGTTGAGCTCGCACATCAGCAGCGCGTGGTCGAGCCAATGGGCGCCGGCGCCGGTGAGGTTGTCGGGCCAGGGATCGGGGTTGGTCGTGCCGACCTCGGTGCCGGCGTATTCCTTCATCGCGTACAGCCGCATCTCGTGGCCGCTGGGCAGCTTGAACTGCAGCAGGCGGCCGGTCGACGGCAGCGTGCCCTCGGCCAGGATCGCGGTCTTGACGCCGAAGCTCTCGATCTTGTCGCGCAGCGCATCGAGGTCCGCGTCCTTCTCGACCTTGTAGGCGAGGTGGTTCAGGCCGGCCTGGTCGGACGGGGTCAGCACCAGCGAGTACTTGTCCCACTCGTCCCAGCACTTCAGGTAGACGTTGCCGGCCTTGTCCTCCATCGTGATCTTCATGCCGAGCACCTTCGTGTAATGGCGCTTGGCGGCTTCCATGTCCATGACCTTCAGGCTCGCGTGCCCGATGCGCAAAATACCCATTGCTGTCTCCTTTGAATCGACTCAGGGGGGGGTGAGGGGGATGCCGGTCTGCGCGCAGGCAGCACGGCCCTTGTGGAACGTGGTGGTGAACGGTTTCTCGAACTTGCCCGCGACCTCGAGCGTGAGCGCGCAGGCGGGCGCCACGCGGCAGGCCAGCGTATAGCCCTGCGCCTCTTCCTCGGCGCTGACGTGGGCGCGGCTGATGGGGCCCAGGCGTGTCACGTCGCCGGCGCGCACGCGCACCTTGCACACGCCGCAGCCGCCGTTGACGCAACCGACCGGAATGCCCTTGCGGCCGAGCCGCAACATCCCCTGCAGCACGCTTTCGCCCACAGGGCAGGGGAAGCATTCGCCGGTCTGCGTGACCGTGACCTCCACCTTGGGTCGGAAATCGAACATGGGTGTCGCTTTCGAAAGGCGGGCGCTCAGACGCGCTTGAACAAGGCGCTGCGCGGCTGGTTCGCATCGGCCGCGGTGATGAACTTCTCGGTGTGGATGTCGCGCTCGTACAGCCGGCCCTGCATCAGCGCGCTCAGGCAGGCCTCGATCATCGGCGGCGGCCCGCACAGGTAGGCCTGGTGGCCGGCGAAGACGCCGTCGAAGGCGGTCCGCGCCGCCTCGTGCACGAAGCCCTTGAAGACGTCGCCGCGATCGGCGCCCTCTGCACCGTCTGCACCGTCCGCACCGTCCGCACCGTCTGCGCCGTCCGACAGCGCGGGCAGGTAGCGCAAGTTCGGGTGCGCCGCGGCCAGCGCGCGGAATTCGTCGTCGTGGTAGAGCTCGGCGCGATTGCGCTGGCCGTAGACGAGCGTGATCGGCCGCGTGCAGCCGCGCTCGAGCAGGTCCAGGATCATCGAGCGCGGGCTCGACAGCCCCGAGCCGCCGGCCATGAACAGCATCGGCCCGGGCGCCGATTCGCGCACGAAGAAGCGGCCGTAGGGCCCGGACAGCGACAGCCGGTCGCCCGGCCGGGCCTGCTCGTGCAGCCAGGTCGTGCCGGCGCCGCCGCGGACGCGGCGCACGTGCAGCTCGATCACGCCGCGGCGCGCCACGTCGCCCGGGCTGTTGGCGATCGAGAACGGCCGGTCGCCGGCGACGCCGGGCAGGCGCAGCTGCACGTACTGCCCGGCCTGGAAGTCCAGCTCCCGGTCGAGCGCGAGCGTGAAGCCCTTGATGGTGGGCGTCAGGTCCGCGACCGCCTGGATGCGGGCGCTGAAGTCGCGCACCGGGATCACGCGCGCGTCCGGGTCCTCCTCGATGTCGGCCTCGATCGTGGCGTCGGCCCGCAGCGTGGCGCAGCAGGCCAGCGCCTTGCCTTCGTCGCGCTCGATGTCCATGAGCGCGAACGGGTTCGCCGCGCCGTGGTCGACCTCGCCATCGCAGAGCTGGACCTTGCAGGTGCCGCACAGGCCGTGGCCGCAGGCATGGGGGATGTACACGCCCTGGCGCAGCGCCGCGTCGAGCAGCGTCTGCCCCTCGGCGACGTCGATGGTCGCGCCGATCGGCTCGATCCTCAGCTGGTAGCTCACGGTCTGCGCTCCCGGCGGATCAGCTGTGCGAGCCCCGGATGCCGGTGAGTCCCGGCGTGCGCAGGCGGATCACGTCCTTGTGCACCAGGCCGTTCTCGGCCAGCGACCTGGAGGCGTCGGGCTGCCAGGGCCGGCCCGACTTGAACCACCGGGCCGCGGCCCAGTCGATCCGGGCGAAATCCGGGTGGCTGCCGTAGATGCCGGGCAGCACCTGCGAGAGCAGGGCGCCGAAGGGCATGTCCGGCGGCAGCGGCAGGCAGTAGGGCGACGCGAACATCAGGTGGTCGTCCCAGCCGATGTACAGCAGCGGCGCCGGGAAATGCTCGCGCAGGTCGCGCGCGGGCGGGTCGTAGGGCTCGAGGGCGACGACGCTCATTGCTTGTCTCCTGCAGCGGTGGGGGCGGCCTCGCCGCGCCAGGCGGCGAAGTTCTTCTGGTCTTCCGAGCCTTCGAAGTCGAAGTTGTCGCGGCCGACGTTCAACTCGTAGAAGTCGAGCACCGCCAGCAGCGGGTCGAAGCCCGCGGCCGTCGGGTCGGTGCCGGGCTTGAAGCAGGCGCCCTGGTAGATCTGGTGCACCGGCAGCCAGGACTGCACGTACTTCTCGGGCTCGTGCTCGAAGATCGCCTTGCAGTGGTCGCTGCAGAAGTGGTGCTTGTTGCCGCGCCAGTCGGTCTCGCGGTAGCAGATGCTCGTGGCATCGCCGGGCTCGGTGAAGAGCATCGGGATCTGGCAGGTGTTGCACAGCATCGGCAGCGTCTTGCTGTAGTAGCGCCTGCCCTGGGCGGCCTCGTCGCGCCAGTGCTCCAGGCGCGGCCGGTACAGCGCGTCGAAGCTCTCGGGGTACTTCTCAGACAGCCAGGCCAGCTCCTGCTCCTGCGGGATCCAGGTGTGGAAGGGCGCGGCGGCGCTGAAGTTGTAGAAGGTGGCCCAGGCCTGGTGGCTGATGTGGTCCTTGCCTTCGCAGGCGTCTTTCCAGCCGGCCGGCTCGCGGATGCCGTAGCGCGCCAGGTCCTTGAAGAGGGCGCCGCCGTTGCTCTCGGCGTACATCTCCCAGGCCTCCTTCCAGCTCATCACGCGCTTGGGCAGCATGTAGTCCTGCATCATCGCCACCAGCGTCAGCAGGCGGTAGCCGCGCCAGAACCACTTGTCGATCCAGCGCTGGACGATCGGCACGTTGGCCGGGTCCTGCTCGAGCATGAACTTGATGCACTCGATGCCCAGCGTCATGTGCCGGCTCTCGTCGCTCTGGGCCGAGAAGCCGAAGGTCACCGTGCTCATGTCGCCGTTGTGCGCCGCGCCGCTCATGAAGGGCACGAACAGCAGGTTGGTCAGCACGTATTCGAACGAGAAGCTCACCGCGGTGAGGAACTCGAACGGCCCGGCCGTGCAGGCGTCCTCGAAGAAGCTCTTCGGCACGGACAGGTACCACACGCGATCGAACCAGTGGTTCTGGTGGTGCATGCCGTTGAAGTACTTGTTGTAGTGGCTCAGCGCATGGGTTTCGGTCTGGTAGTGGCGCAACTCGTCCACGCTCTGCATCTGGCAGGCGACGCTGGCGCCGGCGCCGCGGAAGGCGCGGCCGGCGTGCGCGTAGCCGCGGTGGGCGTAGTACTCCAGCGGCGTCACGCCCTGGATGAAGAGCTTCAGGGCGTTGACGTAGCGCGCGTCCGCGACGCCGAGATGGCCGTTGTTCTGGGCGAAGGCGTCGATCACGGCGTAGAGCTTGCGCTCCTTCTCGCCCTGGTACTTCCAGTAGGCGTCCATGGTCAGGCGGAAGGGGTCCTCCCACTGGTCCCAGTCGTGGATCTTGATGCCTTCGTAGGTGTCGTAGGGGTAGACCTGGTCCATCGGCTGGTAGGTGGTGTCCCAGGCCAGGCCGCGGGTCATCGCGGCATAGCGTTCCTTCAGGCCGAGCTTCTTCTTTGCAACGCGGGTATCCATGGCGGTCTCCTGGGGTTCAGTGCTTCCAGCTCAGCGAGAACTGGTCGTCGTCTTCGTCGATGTGGCCCGACAGCGTGATCAGGTTCACGTGCAGCTGCTGCAGGTCGAAGGGGCGGCCGGTGATCTCCTCGATCGTCTGGCGCCGGATGGTCAGGCGGTTCGGGGCATCGATCTTCACGAGGCCGGGCGAGTGCACGGCCTGGGCCGCGGGGTTGTCGGCGAGGATGGCCTCGACGAGCGGTCGCGATTCCTCGTTCGACGGGAATGCGATGAACACGTTGGACATGCGGTGTCTCCTTCGTAAGCGGTTCTCAGGCGGCGAGGCCGGCCTTGGCCAGGCGCGCCCCGAGCGCCCGGCGCGCGTCGCCGGCGGCCTGCTGGCCGGGCTCGCCCAGCGCCAGCTCGGCCACGGGCAGCAGCGCGGCCTGCGCGCGGGCGGCCCAGTCGCGTGCCCAGCCCGAGATGAGCGCGCGGTTGGCGTCCGACTCGGCCGCGGCCACCTTGACCACCGCATCGATCCAGCGCGCGCTCTCGTCGTGCCACTCGGGCATGAAGGTCGTCAGCATCGCGACCGCGGTGCCGCCCTGCAGCGCCAGGTGCTCGTCGACGAAGCGGCCGTACATCAGCGGGTAGAGCTGGCCGTCGAGCGCGAGGTTCTGGGCGATGAAGAGCTCGAACGGGTCGCGCAGCACCATCGTGTCCTCGACGTAGCGGCGCAGCACCTGCCAGCGCGGGCCCTGCAGCCAGTCGTTGCGGCCGGCTTCGAGCACGCCGGGCTCGTCCAGCGCCAGCCCGAGCCGCGTGAGGTACTGCGCCACGCCCAGGTGGTCCATGGCGTGGAACATCGCCGGCGCGGTGAAGGCCGTGCCCCAGCCGTAGGCGCAGACTGCCGCGTTGTTCTGGTTGCCCGCCCAGGCCGCGTGGCGCAGCGGCATCAGCGCCTCGCAGGCCTTGGCGCGCACGGCGTCGCTCATCTTGCCGACCAGGCCGCGCGATTCGACGAACTGGTAGCTCGACTCCATCGCGTCCTGCTGGCGCGCGCGGGTCATGGTCCAGTTTGCGTAATAGAACTGGCGCGGGTCGCGCAGCGCGTACCAGTCGGCCATCTGCACCTGGGTGCGGCTGCGGTCGAACAGCTCGTGCTCGGGGTCCCAGGTGGGCCGGTAGTGGAAGTTCGTCTCGGCCTGGGCGCCGAGCGTGGCTTCCTGGTAGCGGGTGGCGACCTTGTCGCCGCCGATGTAGCGCGCGACTTGCGCGTAGGTGTGGCGCAGCGGCTGAATCTCGCGCGTCTGCAGGTCGATGTTCATCGGGGTCGTCTCCTTGTCTTCGGGATCAATCGTCGAGCCGCTCGACTTGCTGGGCGGCGCAGAACTCATCGAAGGCCGCGCTCGGCAGCAGCAGCTCCACCGTCAGCACGGGCGAGCCGATCGAGAACTCGAAGGCGACCATCCCGGCGCGCGGCGAACCCGTCACGCGCACGAACTTGCGGCGGAGGTCAAAGGCGTCGTCGGGTCGGGTGTTCATCAGGTGATCTCGGTCGGCGGGTGACTCCCCCGTTGCACCGGCCGTGCCAGAAGACGAAAAATCTCGATAAACCTAGGGAAACCACCGACAAAAGCCCTTGTTGCGGTCGCCTTCGAAGCGCCCGATCAGGGACAACCCTGGCTCTGTCGGGCCTGTAAATGCCTCCATGATGCAGTGCGGCGTGATGAAATCGTCAACTGGCGCGCGGCACTTCACTTTTCCGTGAAGTCGCTGGCGCCGGTCGCCGAAGGCCTGCAAGATCTCGGTTCTCGATAATTACCCCATGAACCAACCCGACATCCCTGCGCTTCCCAGCGACGCCGACTTGCGGCGGCTGGTGCATTTCTCGGCCGGGGACGGGCGCATCTGGCTCGCCGGGCGGCGCATGCTGCTGCTGCACCTGACGGCGCTGGGCTCGCTGCGGCGCGAGCTGCTGCTGAGCTTCGGCCGCGACCAGTCGCGCCGGGCGCTGATGCGCGCAGGCCATGCCTCGGGCCGGCTCGACGCGCAGCTCGCGCGCCAGGTGCGCGGCGAGGCGGGACTGTTCGAGATGTTCGCGGTCGGGCCGCAGCTGCACATGCTGCAGGGCGCGGTCCAGGTCACGCCCGAGCGCTTCGAGGTCGACCTCGACAGCGGCCGCTTCGACGGCGAGTTCCGCTGGGACCACTCGTGGGAGGTCGAGACCCATGTGCGCGACTTCGGCCCGCAGACCGAGCCGGTGTGCTGGATGCTGCTGGGCTACGCGTCCGGCTACACGAGCGAGTTCTTCGGCCGTCCGATCCTGTTCAAGGAGACCGAGTGCCAGGCCTGCGGCGCGGCGTCCTGCCGCATCGTCGGCAAGGCGCTGGCCGACTGGCCCGACAGCGATGCGATGGCGCGCGACTACGAACCCGACTCGCTCCTGATCCGCCTGGAGGACCTGCAGTCGCAGGTGGAGACGCTGCGCTCCACGCTGGACGCGTCCGATGAACTGGGGCCGCTGGTCGGCCGCTCCAAGGCCTTTGCCTCGGCGCTGGGACTGCTGCGCAAGGCCGCCGCGACGCAGGTGACGGTGCTGCTGACGGGCGAGACCGGCGTCGGCAAGGAGCGTTTCGCGCGCGCCCTGCACGCGATGAGCCTGCGCAAGGACAGGCCCTTCGTCGCCGTGAACTGCGCCGCCTTGCCGGCCGACCTGATCGAAAGCGAGCTGTTCGGCGCCGAGAAAGGGGCCTACACCGGGGCCGCGGCGCGTGCGGGCCGCTTCGAGCGCGCCGACGGCGGCACCCTGCTGCTCGACGAGCTGGGCGAGCTGCCGCTGCCGGCGCAGGCCAAGCTGCTGCGCGTGCTGCAGCACGGCGAGGTCGAGCGACTCGGCGGCACCGAGCCGCGCAAGGTGGACGTGCGCGTGGTCGCGGCCACCAATGTCGACCTGGAAGCCGCGGTCGCCGCCGGCCGCTTCCGGCGCGACCTGCTGTACCGGCTCAACGTCTACCCGATCCGCATCCCGTCGCTGCGTGAGCGCGCCGACGACATCGAGCCGCTGGCGCTGCACCTGCTGCAGCGCTTCGCCGCGCTGCACGGCAAGCGCGTGGCCGGCTTCACCGACCGCGCGCTCGACGCGATGCGCCGCCACCCGTGGCCCGGCAACGTGCGCGAGCTGGAAAACCTGATCGAGCGCGGCGTCATCCTCGTCAGCGACGGCGAGCCGGTCGGCGTGGACTCGCTGTTCCCCGGCCTGCCCGACACGGCGCCGCTCACGCTCACGGCCGAGGGCCGGCTGGCTCCGAACGACCCGGCTGCCGGGGGCTCGCTGTACGACGAGCTCACGCGGCGCGGGCTCACGCTCGAGGCGATGGAGCAGTTGCTGATCCAGGAGGCCGTGGCGCGCTCGGGCGGCAACCTGGCGGCGGCGGCGCGTTCGCTCGGCCTCACGCGCCCGCAGCTGAGCTACCGCGTGCAGCGCCTGCGCACGGGCGAAGCGCCCAGGTCCTGAGCGATGGCCAAGCGCAGCTTTCTCACCCTCGTCGCCGACGGCGAGCCAGGCGCCGGCGACGGCTCGCGCACGCTGATCGAACGCGCCTACATGCAGTTGCGCGACGACATCGTCGAGGGCCGTCTCGCGCCGGGCGAGCGCATGCGGGTCGAGCACCTGAAGGCGCGCTACGACGTCGGAGCCGGCACGCTGCGCGAGGCGATCACGCGGCTCGCGAGCGATGCGCTCGTGGTCGCCGAGGGCCAGCGGGGTTTCCGCGTGGCGGCGGCGACGCTGGCCGACCTGGAGGACCTGACGCGCTTGCGCCTGCACATCGAGATCGACGCGCTGCGGCAGTCGATCCGCCACGGCGGCGAGGCCTGGCGCGCGGCACTGCAGCAGGCGTTCGAAGAGCTGTCGTCTGCCGAGCAGCCGCTGCGCCCGGAGAACCGCCGCTGCTGGGAGCAACTCAACACCCGCTTCCACGAGGCGCTGGTCGAAGGTTGCGGCTCGGCCTGGACCATGCGCCTGCTGCGCACGCTGGGCCGCCACAGCGAACGCTACCGCAGCATCTCGATCCGCCTCGGCCCGGCGCCGCGCGACGTGCATGCGGAGCACCGGCTCATCTACGAGATGGCGCTGTCCGGGCAGGAAGCGCGCGCCGCGCTGGCGCTGGAAGCCCACATCCGGGCGACGCCGGATGCGCTGGCGTACGCGGGCTGGGGCGGGGGGGCATCGGCATGAGCGCGCCGGGCCGCTCCCAAGCGCTCATCCCGGAGCGCGCAGCGCGGAGGGTAGTCCAGTGAGCCGCGTGGCATGGCCCGCCGGCCGACCCCGGCCGCGCGGCGGTACGACGGCGGCGTGGCCGTCGTGACGGCCTGGGCGCGCAAGGCCTCGGCCGCGCGGGCGCGCTGTGCCTGGTTCAGGCGCAGCGGGGTCGGCTTGTCGGGCGCGCCGCCCGGCACTGCCAGAATGCGCTCCGCGATGAAGCCCAGCCCCCGCACCCACGCCCCCGTCGGCCCCGAGACCCTGCGCCGCGGGAGCCCGGCTTGAAGTCGCGCGGCCAGGCCCTGCGCGACTACGTCGTGCGCCGCCTGCTGCTGATGGTGCCCACCTTCATCGGCATCACCTTCGCCACCTTCGCGCTGTGCCAGTTCGTCCCCGGGGGCCAGATCGACCAGATGCGCATGCGCCTGGCGGGGGCCGGCGGCGGCGGCGAGGTCGCCCGCGGCGGCGGCGGCCAGGGCAAGGTGCAGCTCGAGATCCCCGACGACCAGCTCGCCAAGCTGCGCGCCTACTACGGCTTCGACAAGCCGCTCGCCGTGGCCTACGTCGACTGGCTGGCGAAGCTGGTGCGGCTGGATTTCGGCAACTCCTTCCGCTACAACGAGCCCGTCACCCGCGTCATCGCCGAGCGCCTGCCGGTGTCGATCTACTACGGCATCGTCACCACGATCTTCACCTACGGCCTGTGCATTCCGCTGGGCACGCTGAAAGCCATCCGCCACCGCAGCCGCATCGACACCGCCACCTCGGTCCTGATCTTCGTCGGCTACGCCATCCCCGGCTTCGCCCTCGGCGCCGTGCTGTCCAACCTGTTCTCGGTGCGCTGGCCGGTGTTTCCGCTCGGCGGCTTCGAGTCCGAAGGGGCCTCTCAGCTGGGCCTGCTTGCGCACTTCAGCGACATCGTCTGGCATTCGGTGCTGCCGCTCATCGCCTACCTCGCCGGTTCGTTCGCGGTGACGACGATGCTGATGAAGAACAGCCTGGTCGAGAACATGAGCGCCGACTACGTCAAGACGGCGCTCGCCAAGGGCCTTACCTGGCGCCGCGCCGTCTTCGTCCATGCGATGCGCAATTCGCTGATCCCGATGGCCACCAGCGCCGGCAGCCTGCTCGGCATCTTCCTCACCGGCAGCTTCCTGATCGAGCGCGTCTTCGGCATCGAGGGCGTGGGCCTGCTCGCCTTCGAGGCCATCCAGGCGCGCGACTTTCCGGTCGTGCTCGGCTTTCTCGTCATCTCGAGCGTGCTGCTGATGCTCGGCAACCTCGTCTCGGATCTCGCCGTCGCGCTCGTCGACCCGCGCGTGCGCTTCGAATGATGGCCTGGATCCGCCTGGACCCCCTCACGCGCCGGCGCCTGCAGCGCTTTCGCAGCATCCGCCGCGGCTGGATCGCCTTTCTGATCCTGGGCGCGGCGATCGGGCTCGCCGTCTTCGCGCCTTATCTCGCCGAGAGCCGGGCCCTGCTCGTCTGGACCCAGGGCCGGCTGCTGCTGCCCACCTTCGACTACCACCCGATGAGCGCCTTCGGCCAGGCGCCGCCGCCGGGCTGGAGCGCGGACCAGATCGAGGCCGACTATTTCCGCCTGCAGCGCGAATGGCAGCTCCAACACCGTCTCTACGCGCAGGGCGCGGCCGCGGCCGGCGGCGACGCCAAGGCCCTGGCCGCACTCGCCGCGCGCTACCCGCACCACGGCGACTTCGTCGTCATGCCGCCGATCCCCTGGAACCCGTACCAGAGCGATTTCTGGAGCGCCGAGGTGCTGGGCGACCTCCAGCAGTCGCTGGACGCCGGCCATCCCGCCGCGGCCGAAGCCCGGGCCCGGCGCGACGGCCTCGACTCGCTCGCCGACGCGATCCGCGATGGCCGCGTCGCCGCACTGCTGGCGGACCCGGCGCGCGCCGGCGAACGCAGCCTCGCGGCCCTGGCACGCGCCGGCGCCTTGCCGCTGCCGCCGGGGATCGGCGCCTTGCCGCCGACCCCGCCCGACGCCTTGCGCCGGCATTGGCTGGGCACCGATTCGCAAGGCCGCGACGTCGCCGCACGCCTGCTCTACGGCTTTCGCATCTCGATCTTCTTCGCGCTCTTCCTCGTCCTCACGGGCCAGGTCATCGGCACCGTGATCGGCAGCCTGCAGGGCTATCTGGGCGGGGCCTTCGACATCGTGAGCCAGCGCGGCATCGAGATCCTGGTCGCGATTCCCTTCCTCTACGTCGTCATCGTCCTCGCGGCCCTGTTCCAGCCCAGCTTCTGGCTCCTGGTGGCGATCATGGCCGCGTTCCAGTGGATCTCGATCACCTTCTACATGCGCACCGAGATGTACCGCGAGAAGACGCGCGAATACTGCCTCGCCGCACGCTCCTACGGCGCCTCGCACTGGCGCATCGTCTTTCGCCACCTGCTGCCCAACTGCCTGACCCCGCTCGTGACCTTCACGCCCTTCGCCGTGGTCGGCGCCATCTTCGCCCTCACCGGCCTCGACTACCTGGGCTACGGCCTGCCGCCGCCGACCCCGAGCTGGGGCGAGCTGATGAGCCAGGCGCTCGAATCGGGCAACCGCGGCAAGCTCTGGCTCACGCTCGCGCCCTTCGGCGCGCTCACCGCGACCCTGGTGCTGGTGGTCTTCATCGGCGAATCGGTGCGCGAGGCCTTCGACCCCAAGCCCTATGCGCGCTATGAGTGAGGGGGCAGGGCAGCGCCTGCGGCGCCCGGGGGCGGCGGCATGGCTGCATGGCCTGGTGCTGGCGCTGCTCCTGGGCGGGCTCGGCCCCGCGTTCGCCGCGGTGGCCGGCCTGCCGCCCGGCATCCAGTGGCAGACCAACAACGACGACCCGCCGATCGGCTCGCCGCAGGCCTTGCGCGGCGGCACGCTGCGCATGGCGATCGGCGCCTACCCGCTCACCTTCAGGCTCGTCGGCCCGAACTCGAACGATTCGTTCGCGGCCTGGAACCGCCTGTTCACGATGAACTTCTCGCTCGTCGGCCAGCATCCGGTGACGGACCGCTTCATTCCGCTGATGGCCACCCACTGGTCGGTGCAGAAGGACCAGCGCACGATCTACTTCCAGCTCGACCGCGACGCCCGCTTCAGCGACGGCACGCCGATCACGGCGCGCGACTACGTCTTCACCTGGCGCCTGATGCAGTCGCCGTACATCGTCGACCCCTTCTACAACACCTACGCCAAGCAGTACTACGAATCGGTCGAGGCCATCGACGACTACACCTTGCGCATCGTCGGCACGCGGCCGAGCTGGCGGCCGCTGGCCGACTACGCCGGGCTGTGGCCGACGCCGGCCCATGCGACCCAGCTCGACGCGGGCTGGGTCGACCGCACGACCAACCAGCCGCAGATCGCGGTCGGGCCCTATGTCGTCACGAAGGTCGATCGCGGCGTCTCGGTGACCTTCGAGCGCAAGCCCCATTGGTGGGGCGACGACAAGCGCTATTTCAAGGGCCAGTTCAATTTCGACCGCATCGTGCTGCGCGTGATTCCTTCCGACCGCGAGCTCGACTACCTGCGCCGCGGCGAGATCGACATCGCCCAGGAGGGCTCGGCCCGGGCCTGGCACCAGGACTACGGATTCGAGGCCGTGCGCCGGGGCTGGCTGCGGCGCGCCCGGGTCTTCGTCGACACCCCCGCCGGCATCAACGGCCTGCAGATGAACCTCGAGGCGCCGATCTTCCGCAACCGCGACTTCCGCCTCGCGATGCAGCACCTGTTCAATTTCGAGCGCATCAACCGCAACCTGATGTTCGGCGAATACCTGCGCCTGAACTCGTTCTTCGAAGGCACGCCCTACGCCGACCCGAAGCTGCGCGCCTACCCGTTCGACCCCGAGGCGGCGCGGCGCGAACTCGCGCGTGCGGGCTTCCACCGCCCGGCCGAACTCCAGGGCCGCGGCTTTTTCGGTGGCGTGTGGAAGCTGCTGCACGGCCTGCTGTTCACGCGCTCGGACGACGACGACGTGCTCGTCGACGACCACGGCCAGAAGGCGCGCTTCACGCTCATCTACGGCAGCCAGGCCATGTCGCGTCTGCTCACGGTGATCCAGCAGGACTACCGCCGCGCCGGCGTCGACATGCAGCTGCGCCTGCTCGAACCCGGCACCGCCTTCGAGCGCGGGCTCGAGCGCAAGTACGAGATGACGCTCACCGGCCGCACCGGCGGCTTCTACCCCGACCCGCGCCAGTACCTCGGCAGCGAGTTCAAGAAGGCGACGAACAACAACGACATCTGGGGCTTCGGCAGCCCCGAGGTCGACCGCCTGATCGACACCTACGAGCACAGCTTCGACCCCGAGGCGCGCCTGGCCGCGACCCGGCGCATCGACGACATCGTCCACGACCAGGCCTTCTACATCCCGTTCTGGACCGCGCCCTTCATCCGCCTGGTCTACTGGGACTGGCTGCGCTTCCCCGACTTCTACCTGCCCAAGCGCACGCAGCAGCTCACCGACTACATGGTCTACTGGTTCGACCCGGCGCGAAAGGCCGCGGTCGACGAGGCGATGCGCACGAACCGGGCGCTGCCGCTCGCGGCGTCGATCGACAAGGACTACTACCACCTGCAGGATGCGAAAGGCGCGCCGCCGGCGCTTGCCGCGTCCGCGCCGTGAAGACGACGAAGAACCCCATGGCGCTGCTGGAAATCGATCGACTGCAAGTCGGCTTCGACACCGAGGCCGGGCTGCTGCGCGCCGTCGACGGCGTGTCGCTGCGGCTGGAGGCCGGCCGCACCCTGGGCCTGGTCGGCGAATCGGGCTGCGGCAAGAGCGTCACCGCGGCTTCCATCCTGCGCCTCGTGCCGAGCCCGCCCGGGCGCTTCCTGGGCGGGGCCATCCGCTTCGACGGCGTCGACGTGCTCGCTCTCGCGCGCAAGGACCTGCCGCGGCTGCGCGGGCGCGGCATCGCGATGGTGTTCCAGGACCCGATGACCTCGCTCAACCCGGTGTTCACGGTCGAGCGCCAGATGGGCGAGGTGCTGGCCCTGCGCGCAGGCCTGGACCGCGCCGCCGCGCGCGAGCGCGCCGCCGCGATGCTGACGACCGTGGGCATCGCCGACGCCGAATCCCGCCTCGCGCTGTACCCGCACGAACTCTCGGGCGGCATGAAGCAGCGCGTGATGATCGCGATGGCCTTGCTCAGCGAGCCGCGCCTGCTCATTGCGGACGAGCCCACCACCGCGCTGGACGTGACGGTGCAGGCGCAGATCCTGCACCTCATCCGCGAACTGCAGCGGCTGAGCGGCAGCGCTGTGCTCTTCATCACCCACGACATGGGCGTCATCGCCGAGATGTGCGACGAGGTGGCGGTGATGTACGCCGGCCGCGTCGTCGAGCAGGGGCCGGTGCTGCAGATCTTCGAGCGCTGCCGCCACCCCTACACGCGCGGCCTGCTCGACAGCATTCCGCGCCGCGGCGTCGCGCGCAAGTCCGAGTTGCCGACGATCGAAGGGGTCGTGCCTTCGCTGCTCGCGCCGCCGCCGGGCTGCCGCTTCGCCGCGCGCTGCGCGCACCGGCGCGGGCTCGGCGCCGAGCCGCAGCGGCGCTGCGTCGAGGTCGACCCAATGCTGCAGCCGGCAGGCGAGGGCGCGGTGGCCTGCCACTTTCCCTTGACGGCGGAACGTACATGACCGAACCGCTTCTCGTCGTCGACGACCTGCACAAGCACTATCCGGTGCGCGGCGGGGTGCTGGGCCGGCGCATCGCGAGCCTGCGCGCGGTCGACGGCGTGAGCTTCACGGTCGGGCGCGGGCGCACGCTCGGCCTCGTCGGCGAATCGGGCTGCGGCAAGTCGACTCTCGGGCGCACGCTGATGCGCCTCGAAGAGCCGACGCAAGGCCGGGTCCGTTTCGAAGGCCGGGATCTCGCCGACGCGAAGCCGGCCGAGCTCTTCGCGCTGCGGCGCGACATCCAGATGGTCTTCCAGGACCCCTATTCCTCGCTCAACCCGCGCCTGACGGTGGGCGAGATCGTGCGCGAGCCGCTGCTCGTGCACCGCGTCGGCAGCAAGGCCGAGCAGATCGAGCGCGTGCGCGAGCTCTTCGCCACGGTCGGCCTGGGCGCCGACGCGCTGGGGCGCTATCCGAGCGAGTTCTCGGGCGGCCAGCGCCAGCGCATCGGCGTCGCGCGCGCGCTCGCGCTGGGGCCGAAGCTCGTCGTCGCCGACGAGCCGGTCTCGGCGCTCGACGTCTCGGTGCAGAGCCAGGTGCTGAACCTGATGCTGCGGCTGCAGCGCGAACTCGGCCTGGCCTATGTCTTCATCAGCCACGACCTGTCGGTGGTCGAGCATGTGAGCGACGACGTGGCGGTGATGTACCTCGGCCGCATCGTCGAGCAGGGTCCGGCCGAGGCCTTGTTCGCGACCCCGGCGCATCCGTATACAAGGGCGCTGATCCAGGCGATTCCGAACACTGACCCGCGCCGCCGCGGCGAGCGCGCGCCGCTCGAAGGCGAGGCCCCGAGCCCGTTGACTCCGCCGCCGGGCTGCCCCTTCTCGTCGCGCTGCCCGCACGTCACCGAGGCCTGCCGGCGCCAGGTGCCCTTGCTCGAAGCGCTGAACCCTGCCGAACCCGACCCGGACCGGGTGCACCGCGTGGCCTGCATCCGCAGCGCCGAGATCGCCGGCGCCTGGGAGCCATCGCGATGAACGCCGGATCCACCGAGCTCGAAGCGCGCCGCTCCCTGATCCGCCATGCGCTCGAGATGAACCGCTCGGGGCTGAACCAGGGCAGCTCGGGCAACCTCAGCCTGCGCTGGGGCGAGGGCATGCTGATCACGCCCAGCGGCATCGCCTACGACCGGCTCGGGCCCGAGGACCTCGTGCCGATGGCGCTCGACGGCATCTGCGAGCACGCGCTCGCGCCTTCGAGCGAGTGGCGCATGCATGCCGATATCTACCGCGCCCGGCCCGAGGCCGGCGCGGTCGTCCATGCCCATCCGGTCCACTGCACCGCGCTCGCGATGCATGGGCGCGAGATTCCCGCGGTGCATTACATGATCGCGGCGGCGGGCGGCAAAACGATCCGCTGCGCGCCGTATCACACCTACGGCACGCCCGAGTTGTCGGCGGCCGCCGTGCAGGCCTTGCAGGGCCGCGGCGCCTGCCTGCTCGCGAACCACGGCATGGTCGCGATCGGCCCCGGACTCGAGCGCGCGCTCTGGCTCGCGCTCGAGGTCGAGACCCTGGCGCACCAGTACCTGCTTGCGCTGCAGCTCGGCGCGCCGACGGTGTTGTCCGACGAAGAAATCGAGCGCGTTGTCGTGAAGTTCAGGGATTACGGCCTGAAGCAGGCGACCTGACATTGCAGGGCGACAATCAGGCTCCACCGCCCGACTGCCGCCGCCACCATGACCGTCCTGCTCCGCAAGCCCGCCTCCGGCGCCACGCCGATCCATGCCGTCGACCGCGCCAGCCTCCAGGCCGATCTAGAAGCCGCGCCCGCGCCGACTCGGCGCTGGCTCCAGGCCATCGGCTTCAGCGGCGCGCCCGACACCCAGGCCCTCGTGCCGGCCGCGGACGGCAGCCTGGGCGAGGTCTGGGCCGGGGTCGCCTCGGCCACTTCGCCCTGGGCCCTGGCGGCCTTGCCGCGCGCGTTGCCGCCCGGGCGCTACCGCCTCGCCGAAGAAGGCCTCGCCCTCGACGCCGAGAGCGCGGCGCTGTCGTGGGAACTGGGCAGCTACCAGTTCGACCTCTACAAGCCGGCCAAGCGCGAAGCCGCGACGCTGATGCTCGCCTCCAGCGCCGCGGCCCAGCGCGGGCTGCTGCTGGCCACCGCCATCGCCTCGACGCGCGACCTCGTCAACACCCCGGCCGAGCACATGGGGCCGGCCGAACTGGCCGAGGCCGTGCGCCTCGTCGCGGCCCAGCATGGCGCGAAGTTCAGGCAGACCGTGGGCGACGAGCTGCTCGGCGCGAACTTCCCCGCCGTCCACGCCGTCGGCCGTGCCGCGGCCCGCGCGCCGCGTTTGATCGAGCTCGACTGGGGCAAGCCGCGCCACCCCTTGCTCACCCTCGTCGGCAAGGGCGTGTGCTTCGACAGCGGCGGGCTCGACCTGAAGAGCGCCGAAGGCATGCGCCTGATGAAGAAGGACATGGGCGGCGCCGCGAACGCGCTCGGCCTGGCGCAGATGATCATGGCGCTGGGCCTGCCGGTGCGCCTGAAGCTGCTGATCCCGGCGGTCGAGAACATGGTGGCGGGCAATGCCTACCGCCCGGGCGACGTCTTTAAGACGCGCAAGGGCCTGCACATCGAGATCGGCAACACCGACGCCGAAGGCCGCGTCATCCTCTGCGACGCGCTGGCCTACGGCGCTGAGTCCGAGCCCGACCTGATGATCGACATGGCCACGCTCACCGGCGCCGCGCGCGTGGCGCTGGGCTCGCAACTGCCGGCGCTCTTCTGCCGGCGCATGGAACTGGCGCGCGAACTCGTCGACCTCGGCCTCGAGACCCAGGACCCGCTGTGGCACCTGCCGCTCTGGCGCGACTACCACGGCGGCATCGAAAGCGAGATCGCCGACATCGTCAACACCGGCCGCGGCGCGCTCGCGGGCGCGATCAACGCCGCGCTCTTCCTCGAAGACTTCGTGCCGCCGGCGCTCGACTGGCTGCACATCGACCTCTTCGCGTGGAACGACAGCGCCCGCCCCGGGCGCCCCGTGGGCGGCGAAGCGCAGACCTTGCGCACCTTGCTCGGCTACCTCGAAAGGCGCTACGGCCGGCAGGCCTGAGCCACCGCGTCGAATCCCATCCTGCGGGAAACCCGGAGATGCGAAGCGATCTCGTTCCGCTATTATTCGACCGTGCGGTCGGATAACTCGATTCCGACCGCGTGCAACGAGGAAGCCCGTGTCCGAAACCAACGTCCTGATCGGCCCGCCGGGCCCGGTTCGCGTCATCACGCTGAACCGCCCGGCCACCTTGAACAGCTTCACCGCGGCGATGCACGCCGAGTTGATGCCCGCGCTCGATGCCGCCGCGGCGGATGCGTCGGTGCGCGCCGTCGTCCTCACCGGCGCCGGGCGCGCCTTCTGTGCCGGGCAGGACCTGGGCGACGTCGACATGAGCGGGGGCCCGGGCGCCATCGACGCCGGCATCGTGATCGAGCGCCACTATCGGCCGCTGGCCACGCGCGTGCGCACGATGCCGGTACCGGTCATCGCCGCGGTCAACGGCGTGGCCGCCGGCGCCGGCGCCAATCTCGCGCTGTGCTGCGATTTCGTCATCGCCGCGCGCAGCGCCAGCTTCATCCAGGCCTTCAGCAAGATCGGCCTGATCCCCGATTGCGGCGGCACCTGGCTGCTGCCGCGCCTGGTCGGCCGCGCCCGCGCCCTGGGCCTCGCGATGACGGGCGACAAGCTGCCGGCCGAGGAAGCCGAGCGCATCGGCCTGATCTGGCGCTGCGTCGACGATGCGGCCTTGATGGACACGGTCAACGCGCTCGCCGCGCGCCTGGCCGCGATGCCTTCGAAAGCCCTGGCCGAAACCCGGCGCGCCCTCGACGAGGCGATGCCGCTGGACTTCGGCGCGGCGATCGGCCTCGAAGCCCGCGTCCAGGGCGAGTTGAGCCGCGGCCACGACTTCTCCGAAGGCGTGGCGGCGTTCCTCGCCAAGCGCACGCCGGTGTTCGAGGACCGCTGAGCATGGCGCCGCAAGAACTGGCCGAAGCCACGCGCGACGCGATGTGGAAGGACGACCGCGCCTCGCGCGGCCTGGGCATGGAGGTGCTCGAGGTCGGCCCCGGCCGGGCGACCCTGGCGATGGCGGTGCGCGAGGACATGCTCAACGGCCACGACATCTGCCACGGCGGCTTCGTCACGACCCTGGCCGACAGCGCCTTCGCCTACGCCTGCAACGCCTACAACGAGATCACGGTGGCCGCGGGCTTCGACGTCAACCTCGTCGCCGCGGCGCGCCGCGGCGACCGCCTCACGGCGCGGGCGCAGGAGAGCGCCAAGACCGGGCGCACCGGCACCTACGACGTCGCCGTCACGAACCAGCGCGGCGAGACCATCGCCTTGTTCCGCGGCCGCTCGTTCACGATGAAGGGCAAGCCGCTGGTCGAGGGCCTGCCCATCGGCAAGAAGACCTGAACCCGAAGGACCCGAGCATGCCCGTCAAGACCCCTGCCCCCGGCGACCTCGAGCCGATCGAGAAGGCCAGCCGCGACGAACTCCAGGCCCTGCAGCTGCAGCGGCTGCGGCAAACCCTGGCCCTGGCCTACGACAAGGTGCCGCATTACCGCCGCGCCTTCGACGAGAAGGGCGTTCATCCGTCGGACTGCAAGACCCTGGCCGACCTCGCCCGGTTTCCGTTCACGGCCAAGGCCGACCTGCGCGCGAACTATCCCTTCGGCATGTTCGCGGTGCCGCGCGAGCAGGTGGTGCGCATCCACGCCTCGTCGGGCACCACCGGCAAGCCCACCGTCGTCGGCTACACCCAGGCCGACATCGATACCTGGGCCGACCTCGTCGCGCGGTCGATCCGCGCCGCCGGCGGGCGCGGCGGCGACATCGTCCACGTCGCCTACGGCTACGGACTCTTCACCGGCGGCCTCGGCGCCCACTACGGCGCCGAACGCCTGGGCTGCACCGTGGTGCCGATGAGTGGCGGCCAAACCGAGAAGCAGGTGCAGCTGATCGAGGACTTCAAGCCCGACATCATCATGGTCACGCCCAGCTACATGCAGGTGATCGTCGAGGAATACCGGCGCCAGGGGCTGGACCCGCGCCAGATGTCGATCGCCGTGGGCATCTTCGGCGCCGAGCCCTGGACCGAGGCGATGCGGCGCGACATCGAGCAAAGCGCCGCGCTCGACGCGGTCGACATCTACGGCCTGTCCGAGGTCATGGGCCCGGGGGTGGCGAGCGAGTGCATCGAGAGCAAGGACGGCCCGGTGATCTGGGAAGACCATTTCTACCCCGAGATCATCGACCCCGAGACCGGCGCCGTGCTGCCCGAAGGCAGCGAAGGCGAGCTCGTCTTCACGACGCTCACCAAGCAGGCGCTGCCCGTCATCCGCTACCGCACGCGCGACCTCACGCGGCTCTTGCCGCCCACCTCGCGCAGCATGCGGCGCATGGGCAAGATCGTCGGCCGCAGCGACGACATGCTGATCATCCGCGGCGTCAACCTGTTCCCGACCCAGATCGAGGAGGTGGTGCTCGCGCAGCCCGCACTCTCGGGCCAGTACCAGATCGTCGTCAGCCGCGAGGCCTTGCTCGACGAGGTGCTCGTGCGCTGCGAACTCGCGGTCGGCCATCTCGACGCCGACCGCGCCGCCATCGGCGGCGAGTTGCGGCACCAGATCAAGAGCCGGATCGGCGTGAGCACGCGGGTCGATGTCGGCCTGCCCGATTCGATCGAGCGAACCCTGGTCGGCAAGGCGCGCCGCGTCGTCGACAAGCGACCCAAGTAGGAGAACTGCAGGATGTATACGCAAGCGATGGACCTCGCGCCCAAGGAAGAGCGCCGGGCGGTCCGCTCGGCCGAGGAAGCCGCCGCCGAAGAGCGCTTCGAGGCGCGCATCGACGAAGGCGACTTCATCGAGGCCAAGGACTGGATGCCCGAGCATTACCGCAAGACCCTGGTGCGCCAGATCAGCCAGCACGCGCACAGCGAGATCGTCGGCATGCTGCCCGAGGGCAACTGGATCACGCGCGCCCCCAGCTTGAAGCGCAAGGCCATCCTGCTCGCCAAGGTGCAGGACGAGGGCGGCCACGGCCTGTACCTCTACGCGGCGGCAGAAACCCTGGGCACGAGCCGCGACCAGATGATCGACGCCCTGCACTCGGGCAAGGCCAAGTACAGCTCGATCTTCAACTACCCGACGCTCACCTGGGCCGACATCGGCACCATCGGCTGGCTCGTCGACGGCGCGGCGATCATG
>JAGWTS010000342.1 GCA_028868875.1 Burkholderiales bacterium
GCCGCTGGCGCTCAGGTCCGTCGCGGCCTTCAAGGGCACCTTGTCTCGCTTGCGCGCCGATCAGCGACTGCGCCAGGCGCGCGCCCAGGTGCCTTCGATGGCCGGGCCGCTGAACTCGTCGAACGTCGTCAACCGCGCGCTGCAGACGCTGCGCGAGCTCTCGCCCGAGTATTTCGACGCCTTCGTCAACCACGTCGACACCCTGCTCTGGCTGGAACAGGCCAGCGGCGCCGGGCCGCTGGGCGCGCGCTCCGCGGCGTCCGGCGAGGCCCGGCCGCGCGTCCGGCCGGGCCGCAAGGCCTGAAAGCGGCCTTCAGCGCGTCAAGGCCAGGAACAGCTCGGGCAGGCGCCGCGGCAGTTGCGCCACGTCGTCGACGACGCTCCAGCGCCGGCCGAAGATGCGGCCGACGTAGGCGTCGGCTTTCGCGTCCAGGCTGATGCAATGGCAGGCCAGCCCCTGGGCGCCGAGCTCGTGCACGGCTTGGGCCGCGTCCGCGATCAGATGCCGGGGGTCGTCGACGTCGATATCGGCGGGCTCGCCATCGGTCAGTACGAGCAGCAGGCGCTTGTCGGCGCGGCGCCCGCCCAGCAGGTGGCCGGCGTGGCGCAAGGCCGCGCCCATGCGGGTGGAGCACGCGCCTTCGACCGCGGCGAGCCGCGCCTTCGGCCCTTCGTCCCAGCGTTCGGAAAAGCCCTTGATGTGCAGATAGCGCACTTCGTGGCGCGTGTTCGAGTGAAAGCCGGCGATCGCGAACGGGTCGCCCAGGCGCTCGATGGCCCAGGCGAGCAGGGCGACCGCGGCACGGCTGATGCCGAGCACGGTGTCGGCGCTGCCGGGCACCGGGTCGTTGACCGAAGCCGAGAGGTCGAGCAGCAGCAGCACCGCGAAGTCGCGCGCGTCGCTGCGCGTGCTCATCTGCACGCGCGGATCCGGCTGGGCGCCGGCGCGCCAGTCGCAGACCGAGCGCAGCGCCAGGTCCAGGTCGAGTTCGCTGCCTTGCTCCTGGTGGCGCAGGCGCACCCGGTCCTGCGGCTTCAGACGGTCGAGCAGGCGTTCGAGCCGGCGCGCAATTGCGGCGTGGCGTTCGAGCAGGGCGTCGACGGCGGCAGCGCTGCCCGAGGACTGCAGATGGTCGTAGACGCTGACCCAGTCGGGGCGGTGCAGGCGCGTGGCTTCGTCCCATTCGGGGTAAAGGTGCGGCGGCAAGGGCGCGTCGCCGGCGGCGGCGGCGGGGGCGCGGGCTTCGTCGAAGGCGTCTTCCTCGTCGCCGGCCTCGATGAAGGCCCAGAGCTGTCGGTTGTCGTCGCGCCAGTCGACCCAGGTGTCGTCGAAGCGCATGCGCGCGAGCTGGTCGCTCTGGCGCCGGCCGCGCGCGGCCCAGTCGAGGGCGAGTGCGGCCATCTCCTCGGTGCTCGATTCGTCGCCTTCCACGCAGCGACGAAAGGCGGCGGCGGCATCGAGCAGCAGCGGGTCGCGATAGGCGTGGCCGGGGTCGAGCAAGGCGCGCGACAGGCAGACGAGGCGATGGCGCAAGCCGGCTTCGCGGCTTTCGTCGCAGGCGTCTTCGGCCGGCGCCGGGTGCAGGGCGAGCAAGGGGGCGCGCAGGCCGGGATGGCGCCGCAGCATCAGCGAGTCGACGCGGCAGTCCTCGAAGCATTCCACCGCCAGGCGCTGCAGCGGGCTCAGGTTGTCGGCCACCAGCGGCCGGCTCCAGCGCCGGTGCGCGGCGAGGTGGCCGAGCATGGCGCGGTAGCGCATCAGGGCCGGCACCGGGCCGTTCGGCGCGGGCCGGTCTTCCAGCACCTCGGGCAGGCGCCAGCCGTCGGCCTCGGCCCAGGGGCGGATCGGGGCCGCCTCTTCGGCGTGCACGGGGCAGGGGATCAAGGCCGCGCTCTCGCCCCAGAGGCCGCGCAGCGTGAGGCCGAGCCGGCGCTCGGCGTCGACGAGCAGGGTGCCGCGGCGTTCGCGCTGCAGCAGCGCGCGGCTGTCCGCGCCGGCGAGCGCAAAGAAGTCGATCTGGCGTTGCGGATGGCCGCCGTGCAGGCGGATGCCCTCCGTCGTCCAGTGCTGCAGCCCTTCGAGCGGAACCATCGCCACCAGCGTGGGCGCCTGCGCCAGAAAGGTCGGCAGGCACGGGCTCGGCTCGGTGGCGTGGCGGCCGTGGATCGAGACGCTGGTACGTTCCATCAGCCCCCGGGCGATGGCGAAGTACCGCGCCATCAACGCCGGCGAGCGCAGGCGCCGCGCCACCGCGGCCAGGCTTTGCAGCAGGGCGACGATGGCCGGGCCGTTCGGCGATTTCTGGAAAGCCTGGATGAGAGCCGCCAGAGCCGGCAGCGTGGCTTCTCCCGCCGCTTGCGCCACGAGCGGCCAGACTTCGAGGAAGACGAGCAGCGGCTCGACGCCGCGCCCGAGCTTGCCGAGGGCGCGCGCCTGGTCCAGGTAGGCCTCGAAGCCGGCCGGGCTCAGGCGGCGCCGGGCTTCGTCGATGCAGTCGTCGAAGACCGCGTCGACGCCTTCGAAGCGGCAGTCCAGGCGTTCGCGCAACGCGGCGTGGCGCAGGGGAGCCCGTTCGACGCCGTGTGCGCCGACCGCGTCGAGTCCGCCGACCGCGCCGAGTCCGCCGACCGCGTCGACCGCGCCCATGGCACCCACGGCACCCAAGGCACCCAAGGCACCGACGGGCTTCACCGCGCCCACGGACTTCAAGCCAGCACGGCCTCGACCGCGTGCAGCAAGGTCTCGCGGATGTCGGCGTCGTCGGTGATCGGCCGCACCATCGCCATGCGTGCGGCGTCGGCGAGGCTCACGCCCTGGGCCACGAGCAGGCCCGCGTAGACCAGCAGCCGGGTCGAGATGCCTTCGTCCAGGCCGTGGCCGCGCAGCCTGCGCGCAGCGGCGGCGATCTCGACCAGGGCCGCGGCCTGCTGCGGCGCGATGGCGGTTTCACGCACGACGATCTCGGCTTCCAGCGCCGGGGCCGGATAGTCGAAGTCGAAAGCCGCGAAGCGCTGGCGCGTCGAGGGCTTCAAGTCCTTCATCAGGCTCTGGTAGCCGGGGTTGTACGAGACGACGAGCAGGAAGTCGGCATGGGCGCGCACGAGCTCGCCCTTCTTGTCCAGGGGCAGGCAGCGCCGGTGGTCGGTGAGGGGGTGGATCACGACCGTGGTGTCCTGGCGCGCCTCGACCACTTCGTCGAGGTAGCAGATCGCGCCGTGGCGCGCCGCCAGCGTCAGCGGCCCGTCCTGCCAGCGCGTGCCTTCGGGTTCGAGCAGGAAGCGCCCGACGAGGTCGGCCGCCGTCATGTCCTCGTTGCAGGCCACGGTGACGAGCGGCCGGCCGAGGCGCCAGGCCATGTATTCGACGAAGCGCGACTTGCCGCAGCCGGTCGGGCCCTCGAGCATCAGCGGCAGGCGCGCGCGCCAGGCGGCCTCGAACAGCGCCACCTCGTCGCCTTGCGCCGCGTAGTAAGGCTCGCGCGCGACGCGCCAGGAGGCGAGCGGGTGCGGCGCCTGCGGCAGGGGCGCCCCTTGCAAAGCGTCGGCGGATTCGCGCGTGGTCATCGCAGGGGCTCCCCGGCGTTCAGCGGTGGCGCCCGGCGAGCTTGTCGCGCCAGCCCGGGAACAGGCTGTCGGCGTCTTTCGGGAACGAGTCGAAGGCGCGCGCGAACTCGCGGTGGTCCTTCGCCCATTCGATCGGGTCGGCGCGGGCCTTCCAGCATTCGTAGGCCTGGCGCAGCGAGCGCGCGCCGTCGGCGGGCGAATCGATGTGGCCGTAGGAGCCGCCGCCGGCGGTGTTGATGACGTTGCCGTGGCCCAAGTTCTCGAAGAAGCCGGGCAGGCGCAGCGCATTCATGCCGCCCGAGATGATGGGCGTGGTCGGTTTCATGCCGAACCATTCCTGGTGGTAGACCGGGCCCGTGTAGCTGTCGCGCTCGATGATGTAGGCGATGGCGCGGTCGTCGCGCTCGCCTTCCATCTTGCCGTAGCCCATCGTGCCGACGTGGATGCCCGAGGCCCCTTGCAGCCGGCTCATCTTGGCGAGCACGTAGGCGGTGTAGCCGCGCCTGGCGCTCGGGCTCGTCACCGCGCCGTGGCCGGCACGGTGGTAGTGCAGGTACTGGTTCGGGAAGCAGCGCCGCGCCGTCGTCACCATGCCCGGGCCGCCGACGTAGCCGTCGACGAGGAAGGCCACCTTGTCGGCGTCGGGCCCGAAGGCCGAGAGGATGAATTCACCCCGCGCCAGCATCTCGTAGTGGTCGTCGGCGGTGATGTTGGCCGAGAACAGCTTGGCCTCGCCGGTCTTGTCCATCGCCCGCTTCATCGCGTCGTAGACGAGGGGAATCGTCTTCTTCAGCGGCGCGAACACCTGGTTGCCCTGGGGTTCGTCGTTCTTGATGAAGTCGCCGCCGAGCCAGAACTGGTAGGCGGCCTCGGCAAACGGCTCGGGGCGCAGCCCGAGCTTGGGCTTGATGATCGTGCCGGCGATGTAGCCGCCGTCCTTGACCGGGCGGCCGAGGAGGCGCCAGAGGTCGCTGATGTCCTTGCTCGGGCCGTCGAAGAGCTGGATCGCGCGCGGCGGCATCCAGAAATCGATCATCTTGGCGTGCTGGATGTCGCCCATGCCCTGGTTGTTGCCGATCGCCAGGGTCAGGAACGAGACCATCATCATCCGCCCGTCGCTGATGTTGCGGTCGAACAGCTCGATCGGGTAGGCGATGCGCATGTCCTCGCCCGCTTCGTCGATCTGGTAGACGAGGGCGTCGACGCCGCGCGTGAAGTCGTCGGTGGTCGAGACCTCGACGTTGGTGCCGGTCGACGACTCGGCCGCGAAATGCGCCGCCGATTCGAGGTAGCCATGCCCGGGCTTGGGCTTCATCTTGTAGGCGACCAGGATGTGGCGCCCGCCGCGGATCAGTTCTTCTTCGCGCAGGCTGAGATCGGCGTAGCGGTTGGACTGGTCCATGGGGAGGCTCCTGGGTGCGGTGGATGGCTTGGGCGCACTTTAGGAGCCGGCTCAGCTAAGAACAACTCAGTTCTATTGACTCGTCAATTAATGTTTTGCTGATGTATCGCTTGGCGACGCGGCGCCATCCACGCATCCTGGTGCTGATGAATTCTCGGTTGCATGTGTGAATTTGTAACGCTGAATTCGACAAAACCCTTGATTTCACACTTCAGATCGATCGACTCCGATCCGATAGTTTCGAGCACAGTAACCCGGTCGACCGACAGCGGCTGCGCGCTCCCCAGCGGTGGCGCGCGGCTGTCGGCATGCCCTCAAGAACGGAGCCGATAGTTGAAAGCCGCCTCGATCAATCACATCTTCCGCCTCGTCTGGTCAGATCACCTTCAAGGTTTTGTTGCCGTTCCCGAGGGAACCCGAAGCCGGGGCAAGCGGGGCGGTGGCCGCGCGCTCACGCGCGCGGCCGGGGCGGTGCTGGCGGTGCTGGCGGCTTCGCAGGCGTCGGCGGCCGGGCTGCCCACGGGCGGCCAGATCGCGCAAGGGACGGGTTCGATCAGCCAGGCCGGCAACACGCTGACGGTGAACCAGACCAGTTCGAAGCTGCTCACCAACTGGCAGAGCTTCTCGGTGGGCGCCGGCAACACCGTCAATTTCGTCCAGCCCGGCGCCAGTGCCGTGGCGCTGAACAACGTGCTGGGCTCCGACGTGTCGGTGATCCAGGGCGCCATCAACGCGAACGGCCAGGTGTTCCTGCTGAACCCGAACGGCGTGCTGTTCACGCCCACGGCCCAGGTCAACGTCGGCAGCCTGGTGGCGTCCACCCTGACGATGAGCACGTCCGACTTCATGGCCGGCAACTACCGCTTCAGCGGCGCCAGCGCCAACGCCGTGGTCAACCAGGGCAACATCGTCGCCACGGGCGACGGCAGCGCGGGCGGCAGCATCGCCCTGATCGCCGCGAAGATCACCAACGACGGCAGCCTGACGGCCAAGGGCGGCAACGTGCTGCTGGGCGCCGGCAGCGATGTCACGCTGGACCTGGGCGGGCCGGTCCAACTCCAGGTCAACAAGGGCGCGATCGACGCGCTCGTCGCCAACGGCGGCGCGATCCAGGCCGACGGCGGGGTCGTGTACCTGACGGCGCAGGCACTCGACACGCTCACCAGCGCGGTCATCAACAACACCGGCGTCATCCGCGCCCAGACCCTGGCCACGGGAGCGAAGGGCGACATCCGCCTGATCGCCGACATGCGGGTCGGGACGGTGAACGTCGGCGGCACGCTGGATGCGAGTGCGCCGCAAGGCGGGGACGGCGGCT
>JAGWTS010000343.1 GCA_028868875.1 Burkholderiales bacterium
GCTGCCGCCATGGCGGCCTCGCGCTCGCGCTCGCGCAGGGCGTCGCGCAAGGCCGCCAGATCCTGTAGGCCGCGCGCCTTCATCAGAGCAGTCCCTTCTCGGCAAACGAGACCACCTGGCCCTGGCCGACGACGAGGTGGTCGAGCACGCGCACGTCCAGCAGCGCGAGCGCCGACTTCAGCGTCTGCGTCAGCAGCTCGTCGGCACGCGAGGGCTCGGCCACGCCCGAGGGGTGGTTGTGGGCGAAGATCACCGCCCCGGCATTGAGGGCGAGCGCGCGCCGGCAGACCTCGCGCGGGTAGACCGATGTCTGCGCGAGGGTGCCGCGGAACATCTCTTCGAGCCGGATGAGCCGGTGCTGGGTGTCGAGAAACAAGACCGCGAAGACCTCGTGCTCGCGCGCGCCGAGTTCGAGCGCGACGTAATCCTTCACCCGCTGCGGCGCGTCGAATACCGGGGCCGCGCGCATCTGCTGGGCCAGCGCCCGGCGCGCGATTTCCATCACCGCGAGCAGCTCGGCGCGCTTGGCCGGCCCCAGGCCCTTGACGCGCCCGAGCAAGGCCGGATCGGCGCCGAGCAGCCCGGCGAAGCCGCCGCAGGCGCCCAGCACCGCCTGCGCCAGCTCGAACACGCCCTGGCCGCGCAAGCCGGTGCGCAGCAGCAGCGCGAGCAACTCGCCGTCGGACAAGGCCGCGGCGCCGCGGGCGAGCAGTTTCTCGCGCGGACGCTGGTCGGCGGGCAGGTCCTTCAGGGGCATGGGGCGGCTCTTACAATCCCCGGCCAGTCTATCGCCTGCCTTGCCCCACCCTTGAACACCGTCCAGCCGGGGTCCTTCCTGACCCTGCACTACCGCCTTGCCGGCCTCGACGGCACGCCCGTGGTCGACACCTTCGCCGGCCCGCCGGCGACGCTGTCGCTCGGCGCCGGCCAACTCGCCCCGGCCATCGAGGCGCGCCTGATGGGCCTGGCCGAAGGCGCGCACGCGCGCTTCGAGCTGCCGGCCGGGGCCGCCTTCGGCGAGTACAACCCCGATCTGCTGCAGCGCGTGAAGCGGGCGCTGCTGCGCGAGTTCGGCGAGGCCGACGCCCGCTACGAAGCGGGCGACGTGGTGAGCTTCCCGACCCCGGACGGCGCCGGCTCCTATGCCGGCGTGGTGCGCGAGGTCGGCCCCGACTGGCTGCTGTTCGACTTCAACCACCCGCTGGCCGGGCGGCCGGTGCAGTTCGAAGTCCAGCTCATCGGGGTGCTCTGAGGTGGCCGGCAAAGTCGACGAAGTCCTGCTCGCCGAGCCGCGCGGCTTCTGCGCGGGGGTCGACCGCGCGATCGAGATCGTCGAGCGCGCGCTGCGCCGCTTCGGCGCACCGATCTACGTGCGCCATGAAATCGTCCACAACACCTACGTCGTGGCCGACCTGCGCGCCAAGGGGGCGATCTTCATCGAGGACCTGGCCGAGGTGCCGCCCGGCGCCACCCTCGTCTTCAGCGCCCATGGCGTGGCCAAGGCGGTGCGCCTCGAGGCCGAGCAGCGCGGCTTCCAGATCTTCGACGCCACCTGCCCGCTCGTCACCAAGGTCCACGTCGAGGTCGCCAAGCTGGCGCGCGAGGGCTACGAGTTCGTGATGATCGGCCACAAGGGCCACCCCGAGGTGGAAGGCACGATGGGCCAGCTGAGCGCGGGCATCTACCTCGTCGAGGACGTGGCCGACGTGGCCGGCGTGCAGCCCCGCGGCGACAAGCTCGCGGTGGTGACGCAGACCACGCTCAGCGTCGACGACGCCGCGGCGATCCTGGCCGAGGTCAAGCGCCGATTCCCGAACGTGCGCGAGCCCAAGCAGCAGGACATCTGCTACGCGACGCAGAACCGGCAGGACGCGGTCAAGCTCATCGCGCCGCAGGTGGACGTGCTCATCGTCGTCGGCAGCCCGACCAGCAGCAACAGCAACCGCCTGCGCGAACTGGCGCAGCGCCTGGGCACCGATGCCTACATGGTGGAAGGCGCGGCCGACCTCCAGCCGGCCTGGTTCGAAGGCCGGCCCCGGGTCGGCCTGACCGCCGGCGCCTCGGCCCCCGACATCCTGGTGCAGCAGGTGGTGGAGCGGCTGCGCGAGCTCGGTGCGGTCTCGATCCGCCACATGAAGGGGGTGGCCGAATCGATCCACTTCCCGCTGCCGCGCGGCCTCGGCGACCGCAGCATGGCCGAGACCTCGCCGCCCCGAAGCTGAGCCGAACGCCAGAACGCCAGAACGCCCGGGCGCGCCGCGCGCCGCCGTCGACTTTCCCCTCGAATCCCTTCCCGCGAGAAACCACCATGCTCGACATCAACCTGCTGCGCCGCGACCTGCCCGGCGTCGTCGCCCGGCTCGAGCGGCGCAAGCGGCCGCAGCCCTTCCTGGACGTGGAGCGCTTCAGCGCGCTCGAAGCCGAGCGCAAGCGCATCCAGACCCGCACCGAGGAGTTGCAGGCGCGGCGCAACGCGCTCAGCCGCAAGATCGGCCAGTTGAAGGGGCAGGGCGGCGACGCGAGCGCCGAGATGGCCGAGGTGGGCGGCGTCGCCGACGAGCTGAAGACCGGGGCCGAGCGCCTGGAAGCGATCCAGGCCGAGCTGCAGGACATGCTGATGGCGCTGCCCAACCTGCTGCAGGACCGCGTGCCCGACGGCGCGGACGAGAGCGCCAACGTCGAGGTGCGGCGCTGGGGCAGCCCGCGCGAACTCGGCTTCGCGCCCAAGGACCATGTCGACCTGGGCGCGGCGCTGGGGCTGGACTTCGAGACCGGCGCGCGCCTGGCGGGGGCGCGCTTCACCTTCATGCGCGGCCCGGCGGCGCGGCTGCACCGGGCTTTGGCGGCCTTCATGCTCGACGTGCAGACGCAGGAGCACGGTTACACCGAGTGCTACACGCCGTACATCGTGAACCGCGAGATCCTCGAAGGCACGGGGCAGCTGCCCAAGTTCAAGGAGGACATGTTCTGGGTGCTGCGAGGAGGCAGCGAGGAGCAGGCCGAGCAGTACCTGATCTCGACCTCCGAGATCTCGCTCACCAACACCGTGCGCGGCCAGATCCTGGACGCGGCAGCGCTGCCGATCAAGCTCACCGCGCACAGCCCCTGCTTTCGCTCCGAGGCCGGCAGCAGCGGCCGCGACACGCGCGGCATGATCCGCCAGCACCAGTTCGACAAGGTCGAGATGGTGCAGATCGTCCAGCCCGACAAGAGCGACGAGACGCTCGAGCAGATGGTGGGCCACGCCGAGGCGATCCTGCAAAAGCTCGAACTGCCCTACCGCGTGGTGGCGCTGTGCGCCGGCGACGTGGGCTTCGGCTCGGCGCGCACCTACGACCTCGAAGTCTGGCTGCCGGCGCAGAACACCTACCGCGAAATCAGCTCGTGCAGCAATTGCGAGGCCTTCCAGGCGCGGCGCATGCAGGCGCGATTCCGCAACGCCCAGGGCAAGACCGAACTCGTCCACACCTTGAACGGCTCGGGCCTCGCCGTGGGCCGCACCCTGGTGGCGGTGCTGGAGAACCACCAGCAGGCCGACGGCTCCATCGCCGTGCCCGCGGCGCTGCGCCCGTATCTCGGCGGACTGGCCGTGCTGCGCTAGAATCTCACGCTTCGCTCGATGAGCGAGACCACCAACGGAGAGATGGCAGAGTGGTCGAATGCACCGGATTCGAAATCCGGCGTACTGGTTCTCCAGTACCGAGGGTTCGAATCCCTCTCTCTCCGCCAGAATCAGCAACTTAGGCCGCCCACAAGGTGGCCTTATTTGTGGCCCGCGCAGGCCGTGTGCGTATTTTCCTGCCATCACCGGCGCTTCCCGATCTTCCCGACTGCGGCGGCCATGCGATTCCCGGCCAAATGCGAGTAGTGCGCCGTCGGCTGCTGATTCAGCGGATGACGCGGTAAAGCGCCGGTGTCGGGCTAAGTCGAACGCGCGCAATCCCCCGGCCGCTGCCGCGCCGCCACGCCGGCGACGAAGCGGCCGAAGGCGTCGAGCAGCGGCGCGGCGTCGAACGCCGGGCCCTCCAGCATCGCCAGCGCCTGCACGGTGGCTTCCAGCGTCGAGACCTGGTCCGCGCGCCGCGCGGCGCGGATCGCGCGGTAGAGGGTGGGCGGCGGAGCGTCCAGCGACAACCTCGGCAGCGCCGCCAGGGCCGGATGCTCGAGCAGCATCCGCAGGCTCTTGCGCCACGTCGCGTCGAGCACCACCAGCCGCAAGGGCTTGCCCGCGGGTGGCTCCGGCGCCGTTGGTGCAGGCGCTGCGGGCACGTCCGGGTAGAGCAGGCGCGTTTCCCGTCCCGGGCGGTGCAGCAGGTCGTGCAGCGCCGCTGGCGCGAAGCGCTCGGCGACGACCACATCGCAGCGGGCCAATGACAGGCGAAGCAGCGCGACGCTGTTCTTCGCCTGACGCTGCTCCTGCGGGTGCTGCAGCACGAGAACCTCGGTGCGGTGCGCGGTGGGCCGTGCCATCGCGCACAGGCAGGTTGCCTGCGGGCGCAGGCAACGCCTGCAGGTCGCTCGGCCGAGGGGGGGCGGGCCAGTCACGCCGGGATGCTCTCACGCCTGTCGGCGACCCTGCCATTTTCCCCAGATGACGCCCTGAGGCGGCCGTGTCAGGATCGGGCCATGAATGCATCGACCTCCTCGTTTCCTTCCGCGGCCGACGGCACCCAGGTCGTCACCTACGCCTGGTCCGACCTTGCTGGCCGCCCCGTCGGCGTGGTGCAGATCGCCCACGGACTCGCCGAGCATGGCGAACGCTATGCGCGCTTTGCGAAGGCGCTGAATGCGGCCGGCTTCCTGGTGCATGCGGTCGATCACCGTGGGCACGGTCGGAGCGCCGACGGCCGGCTGGGCGATTTCGGCACTGCCGGATTCGGCGGGCTGGTTGCCGACGTCGCGCAGTTCGGCGCGATGCTGCGCGAGCAGCACGGCGGCCTGCCGCTGTTCCTGTTCGCGCACTCGATGGGCTCGTTTGCGGCGCAGGCGGCGATCATCGACCACTCGTCGACGTGGTCGGGCGTGGTCCTGTCCGGATCGACCGCGCTCGACATGCTGGCGGCCGCAATGGCCAACGCGCCCGCCGACGCGCCCAAGGGGCTGGAGGCGTTCAACGCCGGCTTTGCCCACCGCACCGGCTACGAGTGGCTCTCGCGCGACGACGCCGAAGTCGATGCCTACGTCGCCGATCCCTGGTGCGGGTGGAACGTTCCGGACGACGTCATTCCGTCCCTGTTCGGGCCCGCGCGGCGGCTGGCCGATCCGGCCCAGTTGGCGCGCATCCGCAGCGACCTGCCGATCCTGATCGCCTCCGGCGACGCCGATCCGCTCGCAGGCGGCGGTGCACTGGTCGAGCTGCTCGGCAAGCGCTACCGGGAGACCGGCATCGCCGACGTGACCGTCAAGCTCTACCCGGCCGCTCGGCACGAGATCCTGAACGAGACCAACCGCGCCGAGGTCACCGCCGACCTGCTGGCCTGGCTGAAACGACGCGCGGCCTAGGCGCCGCACCACGCTGCGGCAGCGCGCATGACGCGGGTTGGCCCGGTGCGCTCAGCGGCTGCAGGCGAAATCGTCGTCGGCAGCTGCGGCGTGTTGGGACCATCGGCGCTAAACTCTTCCGCGGAAGATAATCACCGCTCCGTGGAGAACCTGTGACGACCCAACCCACTCCGGCCGAGCTCGAGGCCGCGGTCGCGCGCCACGGCGCGCGCTTCGACGCCGAGGTCGCGGCCGCGACGCGCGAGATCTACCGCGGCGCGCTCGACCTGACGCCAGCGCCCATCGAACAGGCGGACCTGGCCTACGGACTGCATGCGCGCCATCGCGTCGATCTCTACGCCCCGGCCGCGCCCCGCGGCGTGGTCGTATTCGTGCACGGGGGTGGCTTCGTCGCAGGCGACAAGAACGGCGACGGTGCTTTCTATGTCAATGTCGGGCGCTGGCTCGCACGACAAGGGCTGGCGGCCTTGTTGCCCAACTACCGCCTCGCACCCTCGGATCCCTGGCCGGCGGGGGCTGCGGACGTCGGCGCCGTCGTTTCCCAGGCCGATGCCTTGCTCGCCCGCGCCGGCCTGCCGCCGCGGCCTGTCTTCGTGCTGGGGCAGTCCGCCGGTGCCAGCCACGTCGCGTCGTGGTGCTTCGACGCCGCGGCCAGGGGCACGGCCACACGCCCGCCGGTGGCCGGCGTGCTGTTGATGAGCGGCTTCTACGCGCCGCGTGCGCCGCTGCCGCC
>JAGWTS010000344.1 GCA_028868875.1 Burkholderiales bacterium
GGCGCCTGCCTCCACGGGCAGGTTACCTCCAACGGTAGGCATCAGAATCACACCCCTGCTGACGTCGAGATGATGCCTGATGTATGATGCTCAGCATCAGGAGAACGTCATTCGTACGACCCTCGCCATTGACGACGATGTGCTCGCAGCGGCCAAACACTTGGCTGAACGAGACCAGAAGAGCATCGGGGAGGTCATCTCCACGTTGGCCAGACAAGGCCTTGCTCGCGGAACCCGAACTGCTCGTAGCGAGCGAAATGGTGTTCCGTTGCTGCCCAGTCGTCGCGGCTGCGCACCGGTCACCCCGGAATTGGTCAACCAATTGCGCGACGAACTGCCGTGACGGTCTACCTGCTGGACGTCAACGTCCTCATCGCGCTCGTCGATCCGGCGCACGTTCAGCACGACCAAGCTCACGACTGGTTCGCGCGGGTTGGTCACAGGGGCTTCGCCACTTGTCCGCTCACCGAAAACGGCCTCATTCGAATCGTTGGGCATCCAAAATACCCCAACTCGCCCGGGCCACCAAGTGTTGTGGTTCAGTCCTTGGTTGCAATCCGTGGCTTGCCTGGGCACAAGTTCTGGTCGGACGATGTCAGCATTGCGGATGCTGGGTTCTTTGTCCCAGAACTATTGTCCAGCCACTCGCGTGTCACCGACGGCTACTTGCTCGCCCTCGCCCACGCCAAGGGCGGGCGACTCGCAACGATGGATCAGAAGCTGGCTACCGAGGTCGTTCCCGGTGGCAAGAAGGCACTGGCACTTATTCAGCCGAACTGATCGAGCATCCGCTGCTGCGCAGCGGGTCCGCGCCTGCCCGCGCAGGCCTCTCGCCCGCGGCGCTAGGCCCCGGCGCCGCTTCGCGCGGCGTTCTGTCCATGCCAACCCGAGGATCCACGCGATGTCGACAACCCTTCTGGCGCTTCTGGGCTTTCTCTCCTGGACCCTGTTCCTCCTCGTGCTGATGGAGGCCCTGCGCTCCAGGCTGGTCCTGACCCGGGTCGTGCCGGCCAACGGCTTCAGCCCCGACAACGCAGGCCTGTCCCCGTTCATGCAGCGCCTGGCCAGGGCCCATGCCAACTGCATCGAAGGCCTGCCGCTGTTCGGAGGCTTCATGCTGCTCGCCGTCGTGGCCGGCAAGTCCAGCCTCACCGACCCGCTGGCCGGCGTCCTGCTCGCGGCCCGGATCGTCCAGTCCGCCATCCACCTGGCCTCCAATTCGCCGCACGCTGTCACCGCCCGTTTCACGGCCTTCGCAGTGCAGATGGGCCTTGCCGTCTTCTGGGCCGTTGCACTGCTCCGCGCCGGTTGGTCTTGAGCTTCGTTCCTTGCCCGGAAGCGTGGCGAGCCCGGCCCTTCAATCGATTCGTATCGTGCGCCAGCCCAGCGCCTTGCCGCCCGGGCCGTCCAGCACCTGAACCGTGGCCTGGCTCGGCTTGAAGCCAGCGGGCAACGGCACCCGGCCGCGCACGACCTGATAGGCGCTCTTGCGCACGGCCACCGGGTCGGTGGCGATCGAGGTCTGGGCGCCGCTCCCGGACTGGCCAACGACGACCAGGCGCGCGAGCCCCTGTGCCAGGCTTGCAGCGCTACGCCCTGTCGTGATGACGGCGGCGTAATCGAGCCCGCCCGCGCGTGCCGAAAATCGAGCGCCCCTGATCGCGACGACGCCGGCCCGGGGGTCGGGCGGCAACATCTCGACCGCCGCGCTCAGGTCCTGCTGCAGGCTGTCGACCGAGTTGCGACTCGTGCCGAGCTCATTGTTCAGGCGCTTGTTCTCGCTCAATGCCTTTGCCAATTGCGCCGAAGCGGTATCGAGCTCTTGTTTGAAACGCAATTGTTCGGAATTGGCCTGGTTGAATTGGTTCTGCAATTGCGCCGATTCATCGACGGAAAGGCGTCGCGGCAGGTAGCGTTGCTGAATCAGGATCACGCCGCCGGCGCCCAGAACAATGCCGAGCACGATCAGCACGAGCCAGCGCGGCGGGCGCCGGCGCGAGCGCCGGTCTCTGTAGCTGCCGAGGGAGACGACCTTCGAGTGGCCAAACATGGATGTTGCCAACTGCTCCTGAATGTTGCGGGTTGGAGGCTACGGGCGCGGCCGCGGGTTCATGTAACGCGATGTACGCGCAAAGCACTTTAATTGGTGCTCGTCTCGAAATTCCCGTGTACCCGACCGGGATTCGGGCCGATCGGCTTCTGTTATAAGCTTGCGGGGTCAATTGATTCGGCGAAACAGGGGGGCCTGCGTGGCCACATTGCAAGTCATGTCCGAAATTCCGGAGATCACGCCGGAGCGCAGTCTCGGGGGTTGGCGTTGGGAGTTCTGCATCGAGCTGCTGGGCGCGGGGGCCGCCAAGGTCTTCGTGAGGGCGGTCGAGCACAGCTCGTTCAAGGCCTCGGAGCTGCAGAAGGGCGTGCTGTTCGAGCGCGTCGACGCCCGCTTCAGGAACGTGGACGCATTCGTCGATTCGGTGCGGGGCGAGCTCGAACGCCTGGCGGAGTCCGCCGTGCGCAGCGAGCCCCACAAGGGCAATCTTTACCGGGTTGTCGAGTACGACCACGCCGCCTGGGACCGCGTGCAACTCGGCATCCAGCGCTGGCAGCGGCGCTGAAGCGCCGCGGGTCGCGTCTGCGGGCGCGGTTCCATTGAAAGCATCCAGCAACAGAAGTACATCCCGGCCGGACGGCGTTCGGGCGGCGGCGGGCGCTGCAGGGCCCGGACCGGTTCGGGCTCAGAACGGTGGCAGCTTCGAGCCGGACCCCGCTGCCCGCGGGTGCATGATGACATTGGCCCCCGGCGCGGCCGAGGCGGGCGGCGCGAGTGGCCCCGCCGCAGCCGGCAGCGCCAGCATCGCCGCGCATTCGGCCGCCGGCAGGGGTGGGCCGAGGTAGCCGCCCTGCATCTCGGCGCACCGATGCTGCCTCAGGAAGGCCACCTGCTCGTCGGTCTCCACTCCCTCGGCCACCACCCGCAGGCCGAGGCTTCTTGCCAGGTTGATGATCGCTATCGCGAGCATCGAGTCGTCGGGGTCGGTCGTCACGCCGCGGATGAAGCTGCGGTCGATCTTGAGGCAGTCGGGCGCGAGGCGCTTCAGGTGGGCCAGGCTCGAGTGGCCGATGCCGACGCGGTCGACCGAGATCCGCACCCCCAGGGTGCGCAACACGCCGAGCGTTCGCACGCTGGCCGGTCGGTCGTTCATCAAGGCCGATTCGGCCACTTCGAACTCCAGCAGGCGGGGATCGACGCCGGTCGAGTCCAGGATGCCCGTGATGGCGCCTTCCAGCCCCCGGTCCGCGAGCTGCCTTGCCGAGAGCCCGATCGCGGTCGGCCGGGCGACCACGCCCGCCGCGCGCCATTCGGCGAGTTGCCGGCAGGCCTCGGCGATCACCCATTCGCCCACGGGCACGCTGAGTCCGGACTCTTCGAGTTCGGCCTGGAAGTCGCCCGGCGCCAGCAGCCCGCGCTCGGGATGGGCCCAGTGCAGCGCGGCCTCCAGGCCGCTGATCTCGCCGCTGGCCAGGTCCGCCCGGGGTTGGTAGCGGAGCTGGAATTCGCCTCGATCGAGCGCGTGGCGCAGCTCGGTCTCGATCGTCGCTCGCTCCTGCAGGCGCTCGTTCATCCCGGCCTGGTGGAAGCGGTAGCCGTTTCGCCCGGCGTGCTTGGCCCGGTACATCGCCGTGTCGGCGCTGTTGAGCAGGGCGTCGGCGCCGTCGCCGTCGCCGGGCCAGACGGCGATGCCCACGCTGGCCGAAACCGACACCTCGTGGCCGTCGATCTGCAAGGGGCTGCCCACGGCCGAAATGATCTTGCGCGCGACCCGCGCCGCATCCTCGGGCCGGCCCAGCTGGGTCAGGGTGACGGCGAACTCGTCGCCGCCCAGGCGCCCCACGAAATCGGCCTGGCGCACCGAGGCGTGCAGCCGGTGCGCCACCTGCTGCAGGACGGCGTCGCCGACGGCATGGCCGAGGGTGTCGTTCACCTGCTTGAAGCGGTCGACGTCGATGAACAGGACCGCGCTGAGCTCCTTGCGTCGGCGCGTCTGGTCGATGGTCAGCGCCAGCTGGTCCAGGTAGGTGCGTCGATTCGGCAGCGCGGTCAGCGCGTCGAAGCGGGCCAGCTTGGCGAGGCGGTCTTCCGCATGGCGCCGGTCCACGGCCGCGGCCAGCGTGTGGGCGATGCTTTGAAGAAAGCTGGCGCTTTCGTCGTCGAATCGGCGCGCCTGGCGTGAATACACCGCGAGCAGGCCGAAGGGGCCGCTGGCACCGCGGATGGTCGTGACCGCCGCGCTGCGAACGTCGTGCGCCCGCAGCGCCGGGGAGCTTGCGGCGCGGCGCGCGCTCGCGTAGTCGTCGACGACGAGGGCCTCGGGCGCGTCGGCGGCAAGCAGGTCCGCGTGTTCTTCCTGCTCGTCGTAGACATGGTCCCCCTTCCATTCCGGGCTCCAGCCGGCGCCGGCCGCGATACGGAGCGTCCCGGGGGCTTCGCCCCGGACGAGCAGCCGGCTGAGCTCGGCATCGAGCCCGGCGCGGGCCGTGGCCTCGGCTTCGGCCAGCAGCGCGTCGAGGTCGGGGTTGGCGAGGGCGAATTGACCGAAGGTCGCGACGAGGCCCTGGCGCGCGGCCTGGCGGTGGATGGCCTCTTCGGCCCGCACTTCGTCGTCCACGTCGCGCAGCAGTCCGACCATCCTCTTGTGTTCGGTGTCGTGAACGTCGCCGGTGATGTCCAGGTTGCGGATCGTGCCGCCGGGCATGCGGAGTCGGCAGCGCACCCGAAGCGAGTCGCCCTCGGCCAACGCCCGGTCGATGGCGGCCTGGACCCGCGCCAGGTCGTCCGGGTGGATTGCGCCGCGCAGGCTTTGCGGATCGGCCTCCGCGACAGCTTGCGCATCCAGGCCGATCAGCCTTGCCGCGCGCGCATCGAACTGGATCCGGTGTTCGGCCAGCAACCAGTCGAACACACCCAGATTCGCGGCATGGGCGGCCAGCTCCCAGCGCCGGGCGCTGATTTCGAGCGCGGCTTCGACCTTGCGCTGGGCTCGATTCGAGCGGCTGGCATAGATCACCAGCGAGGCACTCAGGCCCGCCGCCAGGATCAGGTTCACGACGATGAGCAAGGCCACGGTCTGGCGCGAGGCCGCCCCCAGCTCTTCGGAGAAGCGCTGCTCGAGTTGCGTCAGGCGCGTGTCCAGCGCGAGGGCATGGGCGCTCAGCTCGGCGAACCGGCCCGGCGGCGCGTCGGCCGCGAGCGATCGCGCCTGCGTCATCAGCGCCGAGAGCTCGTCGATGCCGGCATCGGCCTGCACCCAGGTTGCCACCGCCTCGGACATCAGCGGCGTGGCATGGCCCCAGCGGTAAAGGCGGCTCATTCCCGGGATGTCGTCGCGCTGGATGCCGCCCTGCGCGAAGCCGCGAGCGACGATGCCGGGGTCGGGGTTTCGCCGATCCAGCTCCTCGCGTGCGCTGCGGTCGCCCCGGGTCACGGCCACGGCGTCGAGGAAGGCGCGGTAATCGGCTTCGGCGTGCGTCGCGATGTAGGCGCGCAGGTGAAGCACCGCATTGCGCTGCGCTTTAGACCAGAGGCTTTCGCCGCCGACGAAGGCGCGCGCGGAGGACACGAGGTCCAGGCTGACGATTCCGAGCAAGGCCTGCGCGAACACCGCGAAGACGAACAGGCCGATCATCAGGCGCTGCTTGCGCCAGCGGGAGTGCACGGCACTCTTTCCTTGGGCCGTCAAGATGCCGGGACTCCCGCCGCCTGTTGGCCCTGTGCCTCGATGGCGGGCGGCAGCGGCGTCGCGATCTCGATCGACGGGTTCGGGCTGCCCCGGGTACTGCTGAAACCTCGCACGACCTGCCTGCTCTCGATTGCTTCGAGCATCGAATCTATCGTATTGCACCCTCGATGGCGCGTGCAAATTCGGCACCGCGCAGGCGCCTCGCGCCGGGAAACCCGCAGCGGTCGACGCGGATCGAGTCGCATTCGTGATGGCGGGGCGGCGCCCTGCGCGATCGGCCCGGCGCGGCGCTGGCGCCGGCCTGGATTCCCGTCATCGGCCTGGTCGTGCGCGGCATCTTGCCTGAAACTCACGCCACGACCCTTTCGGAGCGAAACCCCGATGAACACCCCCCTGCCTGCCATGGCCCTGCAAGGCGTCAAGGTCGTCGAGCTCGGCACCCTGATCGCCGGCCCCTATGCCGCGAGCCTGCTGGCGCAATTCGGCGCCGAGGTC
>JAGWTS010000345.1 GCA_028868875.1 Burkholderiales bacterium
TCCGCGGCGCGCTCGACGCCGGGCGCTTCGAAGCCTGGCGCGCGCACTTTGCGGCGGATCGGGCGCGCGGGGTCGGTTAGCGCCCGCGGCGCAGCGAATCGAGCAGCGTGGCCATCAGCCGGTCGGGCTCGATGGGCTTGGCGAGAAAGCCGTCCATGCCGGCTTGCTGGCAAAGCAGGCGGTCCTCGACGAAGGCGTTCGCGGTCAGGGCGATGATGGGCATGCGCGCCACGCCGGGCAAGGCGCGGATGCGTCGGGTCGCCTCGATGCCGTCCATTTCGGGCATCTGCAAATCCATCAGGATCAGGTCGTAGGGCTGGCGCGCGACGCATTCGAGCGCCTGCACGCCGTTGCCGGCGATGTCGACCTGCGGCCAGACTTCGCCGAGCAGCGCCAGCATGACCTCGCCATTCACCGGCTCGTCCTCGACGAGCAGGAGCCTGCAATGCCCGAACTCGCTGCGCAGCATCTGCTCCGCCGCAGGCGCGGCCGACCCGGGTTGCGCCACGAGGTTGGTTTCGCTCGTGCCGCGCCGCAGCCGGGCCGTGAACCAGAAGATGCTGCCGACGCCGAGGCGGCTGTCGGCGCCGGCCCGGCCGCCCATCAGCTCCGCGAGCCGGCGCGTGATGGCCAGCCCGAGCCCGGTTCCGCCATAGACCCGGGTGATCGAGTTGTCGGCCTGCTCGAAGGCCGTGAACAGCGATTCGACCTTCTCGGGCTCGATTCCGACTCCGGTGTCCTGGACCTCGAAGCGCAGCAGCACGTCCGCGGCCGACTCTTCGAGGCAGCGCACTTGCAGCGTCACGCCGCCCGCGGCGGTGAACTTGACGGCATTGGTGCCGTAGTTCAGCAAGGCCTGGAGCAGCCGCGTCGCGTCGCCGACGAGCCGCGCCGGCAGCGGCGGCACCCGGACCTCGAGCCGCAGCCCCTTGGCCTGGGCCTGGGGCGAGATCAGCGCGACCGCGTTGCCCACGACCTGGGCGACGTCGAGCGCGGCTTCGTCGAGCACGAACTTGTCGGCCTCGATCTTGGACAGGTCGAGGATGCTGCTGATGATCTCGAGCAGATGCTTGCCCGCGGTCTCGATCCGGCTCAGGCGCCGGTCCTGGCCGGGGGGGACGCCGTTGCGCCGGATCAGGTGCGACATGCCGATGATCGCGTTCAGCGGCGTGCGGATCTCGTGACTCATGTTGGCGAGGAAGGCGCTCTTGGCGCGGTTCGCCGACTCGGCCGCCTCCTTTGCGATCGACAACGCCGAAGTCCGTTCGGCGACGCGCCGCTCCAGCGCTTCGTTGACTTCGCCGAGCGCGCGCTCGATGTTCTTCTGCTCGGTCACGTCGTGGTTGACGCCGATCAGGCGCGGCGCCCCATCCGGCTCGCCGATGCTGCGCGAGGCCATCTGAAGGTGGTGCGCCGATCCGTCGGGCCAGACGACGCGGAACTCGCAGCGGTGTTCGCGTGCCTCGCCGATCGCGGCCCGGAACTCGGCCTCGACGCGCAGCCGCTCGCTCGCGTCGATGAAGCCCATCCAGCGCGCGAAGTCGATGCCGGCTTCGTCCCCGCTGCGGCCATAGAGGCGGAACATCACCTGGTCCCAGACCACGCGGCCGCTTGCGGGCTCCCATTCCCAGACGCCGACGATGCCGGCCGAGGCGGCGGCCTCGATGCGCTCCTTGCCTTCGCGCAGCGCGCGCGTCTGTTCCTGCACGCGCGACTCCAGCGTGTCCTGCAGCGCGCCCAGCCTGGCGACCATGGAGTTGAAGGCGCGCGCCAGGCGGCCGATCTCGTCGGGCCCGGCTTCCGGGGCCAGGGCCCGGGACATCGGGTCGTCGGCGATGCGCCGCGCGGTGTCGGCGAGCTCGGCCAGCGGCTGGGCGAGGCGGTGCACCTGCTTGCGCGCCACCGCGGCGGCGAGCATTCCGGCGGCAAGCGCGAGCGTGCCATAGAGGAGCAGCGAGCGCGCTACCAGAGGCAGGACCGATGGGGGGGGGTCGTCCAGCCCCACGGCCAGCTGGTCGCCGGCCAGCGCGAGCTTCAGGGGGCTCGTCGCCTCGCGCGCGCCGCCGGGCGCGGCGTCACAGGGCGAGCGCAGCAGCGTGCGTTCGCCCTCCGCGCTGGCCACGGCGACGCGAAAGCAGCCATCGCCGCGTCCGTCGCCCTTCGGGGCGCTGAACAAGGCGTCCAGCGGCAGTTCGAGCAGGACCACGCCGACGTTGGCCGAGGCCGGGGGGAAGTACACCGGCGCGGCGATCTGCAGCCACCGCGCGTCGGCAGAGACGCGCAGCGTCTCGCGGCCGGAGTCGAAGGCTTCGCGCTCGATCGCCAGGCCGCGCCAGGCGCCGAGGTCGCCTGGCGCATTCGAGGCGATCGGATTGAGGTTCAGGTCGACGACGACGAGGCGCGCGTTCAGGCCGAAAGGCGCCTGGTAGTCGCGCAGCAGCGGCAGCAGATAGAGCTCGCGCCCGCTCGAGTCGAGGAAGGCGTTGACGACGAAGGAGTTGCGCGCCACCGAGGCCAGGCTGGCGGCCAGCGCCCGAACCCGGTAGTCGAAGTAGTCGTGAAGCCGGCTCTGGTCGTTGGCGCGGCTCGCGGCGAGGTTGGCGCGCGCCTGGAAGTAGATGACCGGCGCCGAGGCCAGGGCGAGGAAGCCGATCGTCAGCAGCGCGAAGACCGCGCCGGCGAACGTGGCGCGGTTGACGAGGCTGCGATCGAGCCACAGGCGCAGCGCCCGGCTCATGCGGGCCGCCGTGCCCGATGCGTCGCCCATGGAGGTTCCCCGAGGGCCTCGCCGCGCCGGCTTCAGGCTCGGCGCTCCAGCGCCCCGTCGACGGGCGAATAGGTGGCCATGAAGACATCGCGGGCCGCAAGCGCCTCGTGACGCTGCGGCGTGAAAGCCGGGGCGTAGCGCTTCATCAGGCCGGCGTAGGGCGGAAGATGTTCGAGGGCGTCGCGCACCGCACGGCGGTCCGTGCTGCCTGCCAGATTCACCGCCATCGCGAGCAGGTGGGTCAGGTCGTAGGCATGGGCGACGCCGACCGGCGAGGCGATGCTGCGCTCGCTGGCGCCGCCGGACAGGGCGAGCTCGGCGCGCACGACGCGCTGCGCGATCGGCGAGGTCTGGCCGATGAAGCTGTAGGTCTGGACGACGCTGAAGTCCAGCTCGTGGAACGCCTTGCCGACCATCGCCGGCAGATCGCCGCCGGCCACGCCCCAGTGGCTGACCACGGGCAGGCGCCGCGCCGGCGGCTGCGTGAGCTGGGCCTGGCAGAGCTTGGCGGCGTCCTCGGCGTTGGCGGTGAGGAAGATCGCCTGCGCGCCGGCGTTATGCAGCAACTCGACCTTGGCGAGCATCGAGGCCGGCTGGTCGTCCCAGTTGATCCACTGGGTCGAGCTGATCGTGATGCGATGCGCCCGCGCCACGTAGGCCTCGGCCGCCTTCTTCGAACTGCGGCCCCAGCTCGTGTTGAGCATCAGCAGGCCGACCCGGCTCAGGCCGCGCTTCTCGACATGCTCGAGTGCCACGTCGGCGGCCCAGGAGTCCTTGAGCGAGAGGCGGAACACGTAGTTCGGGGTGTAGCCGTTGTCGACGATGCCGTCGGCCGCGGCCCAGGGGTCGAGCAGCGGGATGCCCAGGCGGTGGATCAGCGGCAGGGTCTCGAGCACGGTCGGGCTGAAGCGGCCGCAGTAGACGCCGACGAGGTCGGGGTCGGCGGCAAAGGCGGTGATGTTGTTCGCGCTGCGCGCGGGCAGCGAGCCGTTGGCCTTCTCGACGAGCTCGAGCGGGCGGCCGCCGAGCACACCGCCGGCGGCGTTGATCTCGCCGATCGCGATCCGGATGCCGCGGCCGATCGCCTCGGCCGAGGTGCTGGTGACGTAGCCGAACTCGCCGTCGAGTCCGATCCGCACTGCGGCGCCGCTGCTCGCGGCGCGGGCGCTTGGCAAGGCGGCGGGAGCGCCCGTCAGGCAGGCTGCGGCGAGCGCCTGTGAAATCTGGCGGCGGCTGAGTCGGGTCACGAAGTTACTTCCTTTGAGCGGGTGGGGGGCGGCGGCCGGGCCGGTCGCAGGCCGGGTCTTGCGCCGCAGCGGGAGTGTGCGCGATTTCGGGTCCGGCGAATCGCGGCATCAGCGGGGTTCGAGGGCCGTAGTTCACGCGCCCCGGCGCGCTGGTCAGCCGCCGGCCGAACGCTCCAGCGCGTGCTGCGACTGGGTCTGGGCCAGCACCTCGGCCAGCCAGGGCAGGGTTTGCTGCAGCGTCGCCGCCAGGGTGTGCGGCGGGTTGGCGACGAAGACGCTGCTGCCCAGCATGCCGAAGCCGCGGGCGTCGGCGTGCGCCAGCGTCAGGCGCGCCAGCAGCCAGCCCTTGCGTCCGCCCGACTGGGCGCTGGCTTCGAGGCGCTTGGGCAGTTGCGCGGCTTCGAGCTTCTGCAACTGCGGCATCCAGACGATGACGACGGCCTCGGGAAACCGCTCGAGCGCCTCGCGCAAGGCGGCGAGCGTCTTCGCATAGTCGGCCGCGAGCTCGTAAGGCGGGTCGATCAACACCACGGCGCGCCGCGTCGGCGGCGGCAGCTGCGACTTGAGCGCGCCGAAGCCGTCGCTCATGTGGACTTCCACGCCGGGCGTCGCGCCGAGGAAGGAAGCCAGGATCTTGTGCTCGGTCGGGTGCAACTCGTACAGCCGCATCTGGTCCTGGTTGCGCAGCAGCATCTGCGCCAGCGCCGGCGAGCCCGGATACTGGGCCAGCTTAGCCCCGCTGTTGAAGCGGCGCACGAGTTCGACGTAGTCGGCCACCGCGGGCGGCAGGTCGTCGCGCGCCATGAGCCGGGCGATGCCGTTCTCGAACTCCAGCCCCTGCTGGGCGTAGCGCCCTTCGAGCGAATAGCCGCCGGCGCCGGCATGGGTGTCGACGAGGCGAAAGCCTTTTTCCTTCAGCGCCATGTAGCGCAGCACGGCGACGAGGACGACGTGCTTGAGCACGTCGGCGTGGTTGCCGGCATGAAAGGCGTGGCGGTAGGCGAGCATGGACCGACTGTGCCATGAGTTAGGCTTGCGGCCATGACCACGCTGTTCGACCCCATCGCCCTCGGCTCCATCGCCCTTGCCAACCGCATCGTGATGGCCCCCCTCACCCGCAACCGCGCCAGCCCCGGCCAGGTGCCGAACGCGCTGATGCGGCAGTACTACGCCCAGCGCGCCGACCCGGCGCGCGGCGCCGGCCTCATCGTTACCGAAGCCACCCAGATCAGCCCGCAAGGCCAGGGCTACCTCGACACTCCGGGCCTGCACAGCGCCGAACAGGTGGCGGCCTGGCGCGGCATCACCGATGCCGTCCACGCCCGAGGCGGGCGCATCGTCGTCCAGCTCTGGCATGTCGGGCGCATCTCGCATGTCTCGCTCCAGCCGGGAGGCCAGGCGCCGCTGTCGTCGACCGCGCGGCCGGCGCTGACCAAGACCTACACGGCAGACGGCTTCGTGCCCTGCTCGGTGCCGCGCGCGCTCGCCGAATCCGAGCTGCCGGCGATCGTCGAGCAATACCGGGCGGCCGCGCGCCACGCGATCGACGCCGGATTCGACGGCGTCGAGGTCCATGCCGCCAACGGCTACCTGATCGACCAGTTCCTGCGCGACAGCATCAACGACCGCCAGGACGGCTACGGCGGCTCGATCGAGAACCGCACGCGCTTCTTCGCCGAGGTGATGGCGGCGGTGGCGGGCGAGATCGGCGGCGCGCGCACGGGGGTTCGCATCTCGCCGGTGACGCCTTCGAACGACGCCGGCCCCGACAGCAACCCGCAGGCGCTGTTCGAGCGCGCGCTCGAGCGCGTCGCGTCGCTGAACCTGGCCTTCGTCCACATTGTCGAAGGCCAGACCGGCGGGGCGCGCGACATCGCGCCTTTCGACTACGCCGCCTTGCGCCGCCATTTCGCCGGCGCCTGGATGGTCAACAACGGCTACACGCGGCAGATGGCGATCGACGCCGTCGCCTCGGGCGCCGCCGACCTCGTCGCTTTCGGCAAGCCCTTCATCGCCAACCCCGACTTCGGCCGCCGCGTGCGCGAGAACGCCCCGCTCAATGCGCTCGACCAGGCGCGGCTGTACGGCGGCGGCGCCCAGGGCTACGTCGACTACCCGACGCTGGACGCGACGGCGACGGCCTGACGAGCGAGAGCGAGCCCATGAGTCGAACCGGCTTTGCCGGGCGAGTCATGCACCCCCTCGGGGGGCCTGACG
>JAGWTS010000346.1 GCA_028868875.1 Burkholderiales bacterium
CGCGGGCGATTCGTGCAGGTACTGCGGCAGGCCGGCGACGCCGCGGAAGCGGTCCGGGAAGCAGGCGACGACGCGGGCGATGAGGTCGTTGCAATGGCGCGTCCAGAGCTCGGTGACGCGCGCCGGCTTGACCGAGTGCATCTGCAGGTAGGGCCGCGGCGAGATGAACTGAACGTCGGTGCCGACGCCGTCCATGATGGCGACCAGCTCCTCGGCGGCCTTGCGCACCGCCTCGTCGGGGATCTTGGGCGGCACCGAGGGGTTGCCGCGCCCGCCGATCAGTTCGGCCATGAAGCGAAAGCTCTGCGGCGGCATCACCACATGGGCATGGGAATCGATGATCAAGGGTCGGCCTCGGTGAGTGGGTAAGAACAGGGGCGGCGGGCCCGGGCTTCAGCCGGCGGCCAGCGCGATGACTTCGAGCTGCACGGCCAGGCCGTGCGGCAACGACTGGACCGCGACATGGCGCGCCGGGCGGTCGTCGGGGTCGGGGAAGGCGGCCAGCCAATGGAGGTTGAGCTCGTCGCGCAGCGCCTCGTCGGCCAGCGTCACGGTCAGCCGCACCACGTCGGCCAGGGTGGCGCCGCCGGCGGCCAGGAGCGCGCCCAGGTTGGCGAAGGCGTTGCGGCATTGCGCGGCCGGATCGGCCGGCAGCGCGCCGGTCTGCGGGTCCTTGCCGGCGATCGCCGACGAGCAGATCAGCCCGCCGACGCGCGCGCCGAGCGGGATCGGCGCCTTGTGGCCGATGTGCGGGACGTGGATCGAACGCTTGGGGCGCGTCATGAGGCCTCCCCCGCTTCGCTCTCGAAGAAGGCCATCGGCACCTTGGCCAGGAACTCGGAGAAGCCGGTCGAGCCGATCGGCACGTGCAACAGCATGGCCTGCGCCGCGGCGGCCTCGTCGCCCTGCTCGATGGCGCGGGCGATCTTCAGGTGCTCCTGCAGCGACTTGCTGATCTGGGCCTTGTTCTGGAAGTCCTTGACGCGGTAGCGCTGGATCATGCGGCGCGCCTGGCGCACCTGCTCGGCGAGGTAGGCGTTGCGGCAGCCGGCGTAGATGGTCTCGTGGAACAGCGAGTTGGCGAGCGAATACTCGGCCGCGCCGCCGTTGACCGCCGCTTCCTGGCAGCGCGCCAGCGCGTCGTCGAGCTGGCGCGCGGTCTCGTCGTCGACCCGGCGCGCGGCCAGCTTGGCGGCCAGGGCCTCGAGCTCGGCGATGAATTCCATCATCGCCCGCACCTTGGCGATCGACAGCCGCGCCACCGTCACCCCCTGGCGCGGCGCGATCCGCACCAGGTCGCGCGCGGCGAGCTGCTGCAGCGCCTCGCGCACCGGCGTGCGGCTGACCTCGAAGCGCGCCGCAAGGGCCCGCTCGTCCAGCGTCGCCCCGGGCGGCAGGGTGCCGGTCTCGATCTCTTCCTGCAGCACCGAGCGGATGTCGGTGGCCCGGCCCGGGCGCGTGCGCAGCTCGTCGGGCGATGTCTCGCCGCCGTCGGGCGGTCGCGGATCGGTGGGCATGGCGGGGTCCTCGTACGGATCTTGGAAGGCCACGAAAGATACCAAAATGCCGTCGTGGCATACATAAGGGTAAATCAGGAGTGCCTTCCACTGCTCGGATGCGAGCGCCGGCATTTGCCTATGAAATTGGCACTTCCACGCTGGACCGAGGACGAAGAATTCGCGGGTAAACACCTGAATGAAGACGCATAATTCGCGGTTGTGGTGTATTGAATAGCGCTTCTTTGTATGCCAGACTCGATCCATGTTCTCTGACTCAGCCCCAGCCGCCGAACCGAGATCGCTGAAGCGGCTCATGGACCCGGCCTCGATCGCCCTCGTCGGCGCCTCGGCCGACCCGCGCTCCTTCGGCGGCTTCGTGCTCGCCAACCTCGAACGCTTCGGCTACCGCGGCCAGGTCCACCTGGTCAGCCGCAGCAGCACCGAGATCGGCGGCCGCGCCTGCTTCGCGAGCGTCGAGCAGCTGCCCGCCGACATCGACGTCGCCGTCCTCGCGATCCCCGAGGCCGGCGTGCTCGACGCCGTGCGCGCGCTGGCTGCGCGCGGCTGCCACGCCGCCGTGCTGTTCGCCTCGGGCTATGCCGAGACCGGCGACGCAGGCCGGGCGCGCCAGCAGCAGCTGGTCGAGGCGGCCGGCGCGATGGCGCTGGTCGGGCCCAACTGCATGGGCTACACCAACTTCGCCTGCGGGCTGGCCCTGACCTTCGAGCCCCTGCAAGCGCCGCCGGCGGACGCGGCCGGCCCACGCATCGCGGTGATCGCCCAGAGCGGCTTCATGGCCGCGACGATGCGCGAGGCCTTCGTCGGCCGCGGCCTGGCGCCCAGCCATGTGTTCTCGACCGGCAACGAAGCCTCGGTCGGGGTCGAGGACGTGCTCGCCCACTCGCTCGCCGACCCCGGCTCGCAGCTCGTCGCCGTCTATGCCGAGCAGATCCGCCGGCCGCCCCTCTTCCTGCGCCTGGCGCGCCAGGCCCGCGCCTCCGGCAAGCCCATCGTGCTGCTGATGCCCGGGCGCAGCGAGCGTGCGCGCGAGGCCGCGGCCTCGCACACCGGCGCGCTGGCGGCCGACCATGCGCTGGCGGCCGCCCTGCTCGCGCGCGAGGCCGTGGTCGTCGTCGACACCCTGGACGAGCTGTTCGACTGCGCCGCGGTGCTGCTGCGCTGCCCGCGGCCGGGCGCCGGCGGCAGCGCCTTCGTCACCGGGTCGGGGGCGATGAAGAACATCGCGCTCGATTTCGCCGCCGACATCGGGCTGGAGCTGCCGGCGCTGGCCGCCGCCACCGTCGAGCGCCTGAAGCAGCAGCTGCCCAGCTACGCGGTGGCCGAGAACCCGCTCGACTACACGACGATCGGCGTGCGCCAGCCCGGGCTGATCGGCGAGATCCTGCACACCGTCGCCGCCGACCCCGCGGTCGCGAGCCTGATGCTGGCGATTCCGGTCGGCCCGGTGATGGCGCAGCGCGACAAGGCCGACCACATCGTGCCGGCGCTGGCCGCGCTGGCCAAGCCGGCGCTGCTGGTGCTGACCGGCGACGACGGTGCGGTCGAGCCCTTCTTCAGCGCGGCGATCCGCGCCGCCGGCCTGCCGCTGTTCCGCTCCGCCGACCGCGCCCTGCGCGCGCTGAAGCGGGTGGCGGACTACGGCGCGGCGCTGGCTCGCGCCGAACGCGCCGCGCCGCAAGCGCAGGCGGCGCTGCCGCGACCCGGGCCGCGGCCGGCCAACGGCATCTACCCCGAATACCTCGGCAAGCGCTGGCTGGCGCAAGCCGGCATCGCGGTGCCGCGCGGCGAACTCGCGCGCAGCGCCGACGACGCGGTGGCCGCCGCCGGCCGCATCGGCTGGCCGGTGGTGATCAAGGCCCAGGCGAGCGCGCTGCCGCACAAGAGCGATGTCGGCGGCGTGGTCGTCGGCCTGGCCGACGAGGCGGCCTTGCGCGCCGGCTGGCAGCGCCTGGTCGACAGCGTCGCCCGCCACCGGCCTGGGCTCGCGCTCGACGGCGTGCTCGTCGAGGCGATGGGCGCCGGCGGTGTCGAGCTGGTCGTCGGCGCCCGGCGCGATGCGGCCTGGGGACCGGTGCTGCTGGTCGGCCTGGGCGGCATCTGGATCGAGGTGCTGAAGGACCTGCGGCTGATCCCGGCCGACCTCGCCGAGGACGACATCGTCGCCGAGCTGCGGCGGCTCAAGGCCGCGCCCCTGCTCGCCGGTGTCCGCGGCGCCGCGGGCGTCGACCTGGCGGCGGTGGCGCGCGTCGTCGCCCGCATCGGCGCGGCGATGCGGGCCGACCCGGGCATCGTCGAGATCGACGTCAACCCGCTGGTCGCCCGCGCCGACGGGGCGCTGGCGCTCGACGCCTTGCTCGTCGTCGAGGAGCAGCGCGCGTGAGGCTGGAATTCACGCCCGAGCAGGAAGCCTTCCGCCTGGAGGTGCGGCGCTTCGTCGCCGCGCGGCTGCCGCAGGACATCAAGCGCAAGGTCGACGGCGGGTTGCGCCTGGAACGCGAGGACTACGTGGGCTGGTTTCGCATCCTCGAAGAGCGCGGCTGGATCACGCCGGGCTGGCCGGTGGCGCACGGCGGCCCGGGCTGGGGCCCGGTCGAGCGCTACCTGTTCGACGAAGAGACGCTGGCCGGCGGCGCGCCGCGCCTCATCGCCAGCGGCATCCAGATGCTCGGGCCGGTGCTGATCGCCTTCGGCACCGCGCAGCAGCAGGCCCAGTACCTGCCCGACATCCGCCACAGCAACACCTGGTGGGCGCAAGGCTTCTCCGAGCCCGGCGCGGGATCGGACCTGGCCTCGCTGCGCACGAGCGCGGTGCTCGATGCCGACGGCCGCCATTTCGTCGTCAACGGGCACAAGGTCTGGACCTCGTACGCGCAATGGTGCTCGATGATGTTCGCCCTCGTGCGCACCGACCCTGGCGCCGCGAAACCGCAGCAAGGCATCTCGTTCCTGCTGATCGACATGGCCAGCCCCGGCGTCACGGTGCGGCCGATCCGCATGCTCGAAGGCGGCAACGACCTGAACGAGGTCTTCCTCGACGAGGTGCGGGTGCCGGCCGAGAACCTGGTCGGCGAGCTGCACCAGGGCTGGGGCGTGGCCAAGTACCTGCTCGGCCACGAGCGCACCGGCATCGCCGGCATCGGCTCGTGCAAGCAGCAGCTGGCGCGGGCGCGGCGCCTGGCGGCGGCGCGCGGGCTGCAGCAGGACCCGCTGCTGGGCGCGCGGCTGGCGCGCCACGAGATCGAGCTGATGGCGCTGGAATTCACCGCGCTGCGACTGCTCGGAGCCGGCCCCGGGCGCCACGCGCCGCCGGTCCAGGCCTCGATGCTCAAGCTGCTGGGCACGGAATTGCGCCAGTCGATCTACGAGACCCTGCTCGACATCGCCGGGCCGCAGGCCCTGCCGTTCTCGGCCGAGGCGCAGTTCCTCGATTTCGACGGCCCGGATGCGGTATCGCCCGAGTTCGCGACCGTCGCCGCGAACTGCCTCGATGCGCGCAAGCTCTCGATCTACGGCGGCAGCAACGAAGTCCAGCGCAACCTGCTCGCGCAGGCCTTGCTGGCGGATTGAGATGGACTTCGCCCTAGAACCCGAACAAATCGCCCTGCGCGACGCCGTGCGCCGCTTCTGCGACGCCGAATACCCGGCCGCCGAACGCGGCAACGCCGAAAGCCCCGAGCAGGCCGCGCGCCGCCACGCCGCCTGGGCCGAGATGGGCTTGCTCGGCCTGCCCTTCGCGGCCGAGCACGGCGGCAGCGCGATGGGCGCGGTCGAGGCGATGCTGGTGGCGCGCGAACTCGGCCGCGTGCTCGCCAACGGCAACTGGTTGTCCAACGCCTGCCTCGCCGGGCCGCTGATCGCCGAGCTCGGCAGCGCGGAGCAGAAGGCGCAATGGCTGCCGCCCCTGGTCGCGGGCGACCTGCAGGCGGCCCTCGCCTTGCAGGAAGAGCCGGCGCGCCACGACACGGCCGACATCTCGACCGCGGCGCAGCGCCGCGACGGCGACTGGGTCCTCTGCGGGCGCAAGTCGATCGTGTTCGGCGGCGACGCGGCGGCGCTCGTCATCGTCGCGGCGCGCACCTCCGGGGCGCGGCGCGCGCAGGAAGGAATCACCCTCTTCGCGGTGGATGCCGCCGCGCTGCGGGTGCAGCCGTTGCGGATGCTCGACGGCCGGCGCGGCGCCAACATCGAGCTGCCCGACATCCGCATCGGCGATGATCGCCGCCTCGGTGAAATCGGCGCCGCCTGGCCGGCGATCGAGCGCGCGGTGGCGCGCGCCAACGCCGCCCTCTGCGCCGAAGCCGCGGGCGCGCTCGACGCCTTGCTGGCGCTGACCGCCGAGCACCTGAAGACGCGGCGCCAGTTCGGCTCGCCGCTGGCGCGCTTCCAGGCCTTGCAGCACGGCCTCGCCGACATGGCTTTGGCGCTGGAGCAGATCGACTCGATGGCCTGCGCCGCCGCGCTCGCCCTGGATGCGAAAGTGCCCGTGGATCGCGAGCGCCTCGTCAGCGCCGCAAAGGCCTTGGTCGGGCCGCTGGCCCGGCGCTCGGCCTTCGCGGCGATCCAGATGCACGGCGCGATGGGCATGACCGACGAATGCCGCGCCAGCCATTACGCGCGCCGCCTGCTCGCTATCGGCTGCGCCTTCGGCGACGCCGACCACCACCTGCAGCGCTTCGCTGCGCTTGCCCCCGA
>JAGWTS010000347.1 GCA_028868875.1 Burkholderiales bacterium
CTTGCGCAGCAGCGCCCATTCCCTCGCCGGCGCCTGTGCCGCAGTCGGCGCGTTCGAACTCGAACGCCAGGCGCGCGCGCTCGAACAGGCGGCGCGCGCAGGCGCCAGCATCGACGCCGTCGCCGTGCAGGCGCAGGAAATCGATGCCCGGCTGCGCCGCTTCACGCGGGAGCTCGACGAGGCGCTCGCCGCCGCCGGCACGCTACAGTAGCGGCGCCTTCCACAGCGCGGCGCCGGGCGCCGCGTCGACCCCCTCCCCCCTTCCCCGCTGCCCTCCGATGCCTTCGTCCCTGCGCGCGCGCGCCCGTCCCCTGCCCTGGCTGCTGCTGGCCTTGTTCGTCGTCGTCGTCGACCAGTTCGCCAAGACGCTCATCGTCGGCTGGTTCCGGCTCCACGACGAGCACCCCGTCACCTCCTTCTTCAGCCTCGTGCGCGCCCACAACAGCGGCGCGGCGTTCTCGTTCCTCAGCAACGCCTCGGGCTGGCAGCGCTGGTTCTTCATCGCCCTGGGCTGCATCGCGTCTGGCTTCATGATCTGGCTGCTCACGCGCCACGCGGCACAGCGCCTGTTCGCGTTCGCCATCGCGATGATCCTGGGCGGCGCGGTCGGCAACGTCCTCGACCGCGTGATCCACGGCTACGTCGTCGACTTCCTGCAGTTCCGCTTCGACTGGCTCGCGCCGCTGTTCTCGGGCGGCTATTTCCCGGCCTTCAACCTCGCCGACAGCGCCATCACGCTCGGCGCCATCTGCCTCGTCCTCGACGAACTGCTGCGCGTGCGCCGCTCGCGCTAGGAGCGCCCCCGGGGAAGCTCCGGGTGGACGCCGGCTCCGGCGCTGCCTACGCTTGCGCGATGAGCCTCAGCCCCGAAGCCCCGCCTCCCTCTTCAGCCACCGACGCCACGGCCGATGCCGCCGCTGCGCCCGCGCAGGAAGCCGCGCCACCGCCGCCCATCGTGCTGCGCCCGCTCGGCTGGCGCGACCCGCTGCACTGGCTGCGGCTGGGCTGGCGCGACTTCCTGCGCTGCCCCGGCATCGGCGTCTTCTACGGCGGCTGCTTCGCGCTCATGGGCTGGGCCCTGCTCGGCGTCTACGGCCACGCGCCGGCCTACACCCTTGCGCTCTCGGCCGGCTTCCTGCTCATGGGGCCCTTCATGTGCCTGGGGCTGTACCGCGCGAGCCAGCGCCTCGAGGCCGGCGAAACACCCGACTTCGGCGACTCCCTGATGGCCTGGGACACGCGCATCGGCCAGCTCGGCATCTTCGGCTTCGTGCTGCTCGTGCTCGAGATGCTCTGGGGCCGCGCCACGCTCGTGATCTTCGCCGTCAGCTTCGACGGCATGCCCGATTTCAAGGGCTCGCTGCTGGCCTTGCTCGACCCGCAGAACATCGGCTTCATCGCCGGCTGGGTCGGCGTCGGCGCGATCTTCGCCGGCCTCATCTTCGCCATCAGCGTGGTCTCGATCCCGATGATCCTGCACCGCCAGACCGACGCCATCACCGCGGCGCTCACGAGCATGCGCCTGGTGCTGAGCCAGCCCGGCGTCATGCTCTGGTGGGGCCTGCTGATCGCCTTCGTCGTCGGCCTGGCGATGCTGCCGGGATTCGCCGGGCTGCTCGTCGCCGCGCCGGTGGTGGGCCATGCCTCCTGGCATGCCTACCGCGCGGCCGTGGCCGATTGACGCGGCGCGCCGCCGCCGCGGCGGCGCTCAGTTCGCCTTGGCGCCGGTCTCTTCGAGGGTGCGCGAATCGATGTACGACTTCAGCGCCCACACCGCTTCCTGCGTGAACACGCTGTCGTAGGCCGGCATCGTGAAGCGGCCTTCGCTCGTCTTCTTGCCGCGCAGGACCACGCCCTTGAAGTAGTCGTCGGTGTCGTCCAGGCAGGCGTCCTTCTTCGCCTTCTGCGCGATCTTCAGGCAGTCGAGATCGAGCTTGAGCAGGTCCGGCGCGACCCCGCCCGATTCGGCCCTCAGGCCGTGGCAGCCGGCGCAGTTGTGCTCGTAGCCGTCGGCGCCGATCTCCACCGCCTTCGCGTCACCGCGGTAGGGATTGGCGGGGACCCAGTCGCTGCCCAGGGCCTTCAGCCCGGTGGTGTCGATCGGGTGCGGCGTGACGTCGCCATGGGCGACGGCGGCAACCGCTGCGGCGGTGGCAAGAACACAGGCCAGGAGGCGGAGGGCAGGCTTTTTCATCACGATCGGTCCAGTCGATGGGCGGGCGCCAGGGTGACCGGAAGTTCGCAAGCGCCGTGCCAGCCGCGCTGCTCCAGCGCGGAGCAATCCGGGCCCGGCCGACCCGCAAACGGGGCCGCGCCGGGCCAGACTGGAACACACGGCGCCGCCGCGCCTTACTGGTTTTCACCGAAAGCGCGGCGGCGCGCGGCGGGTGGCCTCAAGGGATGAGCACGCTGCAGCCCGTGGTCTTGCGCCCTTCGAGGTCGCGGTGCGCCTGCGCCACCTCGGCCAGCGGGTAGCGCTGGTCGATGCGGATCTTGACCTCGCCGCTGGCCACCACCGCGAACAGGTCGTCGGCCATTTCCTGGTTCGCCTCGCGCGTCGCGATGTGGGTGAACAGGGTCTGGCGCGTGACGTAGAGCGAGCCCTTGGCGCCGAGCGTGGCGATCGAGAACGGCGGCACCGGCCCCGAGGCGTTGCCGAAGCTCGCCATCAGGCCGAACGGGCGCAGGCAGTCGAGGCTGCGCTCGAAGGTGTCGCGGCCGATCGAGTCGTAGACCACCTTGACGCCGCGCCCGCCGGTGATCGCCTTCACACGGGCGACGAAGTCCTCGCTCGTGTAGTCGATGGCATGCGCCGCACCGTGCTCGAGCGCGAGCCGGCACTTGGCCGGCCCGCCCGCGGTGCCGATGAGCTGCAGGCCGAGCGCCTTCGCCCATTGGCAGGCGATCAGGCCGACGCCCCCGGCGGCGGCGTGGAAGAGCACGAAGTCGCCCGGCTCCAGGCCTTCGACCGGCCGCGTGCGCTTGAGCAGGTACTGGGCGGTGAGGCCCTTCAGCATCATCGCCGCACCGGTCTCGAAGTCGATCGCGTCGGGCAGGCGCACGACGTTGCGCGCCGGCAGGACGCGGGCTTCGCTGTAGGCCCCGGGCGGGCCGCCGCAATAGGCGGCGCGGTCGCCCACGGCCAGGTGCTCGACCCCGGGGCCGACCGCCTCGACGAGGCCGGCCCCTTCCATGCCGAGCTTCAGGGGCAGCGGGTTGGTGTAGAGCCCCGTGCGCTGGTAGACGTCGATGAAGTTCAGGCCGCAGGCCTGGTGGCGGATGCGGATCTCGCCGGCGCCGGGTTCGCCGACCGGCGCGTCGACGAGCTGCATCTTCTCGGGACCGCCGAATTCACTGATCTGGATGGTGCGTGCCATGGGCTCTCCTGCTTCGGGTCGTTGTGCCGGCGCGAGGTTAAACGAAGCCGCACCGCTGTGCGCGCAACGTGGCAACATGGGGCGCTCATGAAGAAGCTGATGCAGGCGCCGAATCTCGTCCTGGCCACCCTCTGGGCCGACCAGCTCGGCGCGGCCGGCGTCCAGGCCAGCGTCCAGCGCGCCTATGCCAGCGCCATCGCGGGCGAGATTCCGCCGGACCAGGCCTTGCCCGAGGTCTGGCTCGAGGACGACGCGCAGTTCGAAAAGGCCAACGCCTTGCTCGCCGAGTGGCGCCACCTGCCTTCGCACACATGGGCCTGCCCGCGCTGCCACGAGATCGTCGAGGGGCCGTTCGAGCAATGCTGGAACTGCTGCGCCGAGCGGCCGGGTTTCTGAGGCCGCTCGCGCCGCCGCTTCAGCGGCAGGCCACGCCGGGCAGCACGCAAAGCATCTCGTACAGCAGGTTGGCGCCGAGCAGCGCCGTGTTGCCCGACGCGTCGTAGGGCGGCGCGACCTCGACGAGATCGGCGCCGACGAGGTTCAGGCCGCGGCAGCCGCGCACGATCTCCAGCCCCTGGGCGACGCTCAGGCCCCCGACCTCGGGCGTCCCGGTGCCGCCGGCAAAGGCCGGGTCCAGGCCGTCGATGTCGAAGCTGAGGTAGACCGGGTGTTCGCCGCCGATGCACCGGCGGACCTCGTCCATCAGCGGCGCGAGCGAGCGCCACCAGACCTCGTGCGCCGGCACGAGCGTGAAGCCCTGGCGCCGCGGCCAGTCGAAGTCGTCGGCGGCATAGCCGGTGCCGCGCAAGCCGATCTGCCAGACCTTGTCGCAGGCCAGCAGCCCTTCTTCCACGGCGCGGCGAAACGGCGTGCCGTGGGCGATGGCCTCGCCCGCCATGCTGTCGTTCACGTCGGCATGGGCGTCGACGTGAACGAGCGCCACCGGGCCGTGGCGGCGCGCCACCGCGCGCAGGATCGGCAAGGCGATGGTGTGGTCGCCGCCCAGCGTGAGGGGCGTGCAGCCGGCCGCCAGCACCTCGTCGTAGAAGGCTTCGACGAGGGCGAGCGACTTGGCCATCGAATACGGGTTGATCGCCACGTCGCCCAGGTCGGCCACCTGCAGCGTGTCGAAGGGCGCGGCCCCGGTCGCCATGTTGTAGGGCCGCAGCAAGGCCGATTCGGCGCGGATCTGGCGCGGCCCGAAGCGCGCCCCGGCCCGGTTCGAGGTGCCGATGTCCAGCGGCACGCCGATGAAGGCCGCGTCCAGCCCGGCGGCGCTCGCGGCCGAAGGCAGCCGCATCATCGTCGCCGGCCCGGCGAAGCGCGGCATCTCGTTGCCGCCCAGCGGCTGGTTCAGGCGCCGTGTCATGCCCTGCACGCCGGCTGCGGTCTCATTTGCCGCGCCCGCGCAGCCATTCCAGCACCAGCAGCAGGCTCGTCGTGAAGACGATGAGCAGCGTCGCCACCGCGGCGATCGTCGGGTTGATGTTCTCGCGGATGCCGGTGAACATCTGGCGCGGCAACGTCACCTGGTCGGGGCCGGCGAGGAAGAGCGTGACCACGACCTCGTCGAACGAAGTGGCGAAGGCGAACAGCGCGCCCGAGATCACCCCCGGCGCGATCACCGGCAGGGTGACGCGGAAGAAGGTCGTGAGCGGGTCGGCACCCAGGCCGAGGCTGGCGCGCACGAGGTTGTTGTTGAAGCCCTGCAGCGTCGCCAGCACGGTCGTGACGACGAAAGGCGCGCCCAGCGCTGCGTGCACGATGATGAGGCCGAGGTAGCTGTCGGCCAGCCCCAGCGGTGCGAAGAACAGGTAGGCGCTGACGCCGACGACGACGATGGGCACGACCATGGGCGCGATCAGCACGCTCATCAGCAGGCCCTTGAACGCGAAGTTCGTGCGCGCCAGTCCGACCGCGGCGAGCGTGCCCAGCACGGTCGCGATCAGCGTCGCCGAAGGCGCGACGATGAAGCTGTTCTTCGCCGCGCGCACCCATTCGGCGGAACCGAACAGGTGGTGGTACCACCTGAGCGACCAGCCCGGGATCGGATAGACGAGGAAGGAAGAATCGCTGAACGACAGCGGGATGATGACGACGATGGGCAGCAGCAGGAAGGCGAGCACGGCGACGCAGGCGCCGCGCAGCAGCCACCAGCCCAGCTTGTCTGCCGGCGTGGCGTAGGCGGGGAACTGCGGCATCCAGGCGGAGAAGGTCTTCATCGCTTCAGCCCAGGCTCAGTTCGGACTTGACGACGCGGCGATAGACCGCATAGAGCGCCAGCGTGGCCGCGAGCAGCATCGCGCCCAGCGCCGCGGCCATGCCCCAGTTGACGTCGACGTTGGTGTACTGCGCCACGTAATAGCTCAGCATCTGGTCGCTGGCGCCGCCGAGCAGGGCCGGCGTCACGTAGTAGCCGATGCTGAGGATGAAGACGAGCAGCGCGCCGGCGCCGACGCCGGGCCAGGTCTGCGGCACGTAGACGCGGAAGAAGGCCGCCAGCGGCGCGCTGCCGAGCGAGATCGCGGCGCGCAGGTAGGTCGGCGGCACGCTCTTCATGACGCTGTACAGCGGCAGGATCATGAAGGGCAGCAGGATGTGGACCATGGCGATGACGACGCCGGTGCGGTTGAACAGCAGCGCCAGGGGCTTGTCGATGAGGCCGGCGGCGATGAGCGCCCGGTTCACGAGCCCGGCCGACTGCAGCAGCACGATCCAGGCCGCGACGCGCACCAGGATCGAGGTCCAGAACGGCACCAGCACCAGGATCATCAGCATGTTGGCCTGGCGTGC
>JAGWTS010000348.1 GCA_028868875.1 Burkholderiales bacterium
CAGGTCGATCAGGCCGTGGCGGGCGATCTGGTCGAGCATGTGGTCGAAGAAGCCGATGCCGGTCGACAGCTCGGACTTGCCGCCGCCGTCGAGGTCCAGCACGACGCGGACCTCGGTCTCCTGGGTCACGCGCTTGACGTCGGCTTTGCGGTTCACAAACTCTCCTTCAGCGCCGCGATCATGCGGTCGTTCTCGGCCGGCGTGCCCACGGTCAGGCGCAGGCAGTTGGCCAGCAGCGGATGCAGCGACGACACATTCTTCACCAGCACGCCGCGCGACTTCAGGCCCTCGAACGCGCGCCGGGCGTCGGGGACGCGCACCAGGATCATGTTGGCCTCGCTGGGATACGGCCGCGCGCCGGGCAGCGCATGCAGCGCCGCCTGCAGCCGCTCGCGCTCGGCGCGCACGAGCGCGGCCTGGCGCGCGTACTCGCCGGCATGCTCGAGCGCGAACAGCGTCGCCTCGGCATTGAGCACGCTGACGTTGTACGGCGGCCGCACCTTGTCGATCTCGCGGATCAGCGCCTCGGCGCCGCACAGATAGCCCAGCCGCACGCCGGCAAGGCCGAACTTGGACAGCGTGCGCATCACCAGCACCTGCGGCTGCGAAGGCAGCTTGGCCAGCCAGCTGCGCGACGAGAACGGCTGGTAGGCCTCGTCGATGACGACGAAGCCGCCCTGCTCGCCCACCGCGGCGACCACGCGCTCGACCGCGGCCTCGTCGAACAGGTTGGCGGTCGGGTTGTTGGGGTAGGCGATGTAGGTCAGCGCCGGGCGGTGGCGGGCGATGGCGTCGAGCATCGCCGCCTCGTCGAGCTCGAACTCGGGGGTCAGCGGCACGCCGACGAATTCCAGCCGCCGCAGCCGCGCCGACATCTCGTACATCACGAAGCCCGGCAGCGGCGCCAGCACCTTGGCGCCGGGCACGTGGCAGGCCACCGACAGGAGGTCGATCAGCTCGTCCGAGCCGTTGCCCAGCATCAGCGCGCAGCCCGCGGGCAGCCCGACGAAGCGCGCGAGCGCGGCGGCGACCTCGACGCTGGAGCGCACCGGGTAGCGGTTGATCGCCGCGCGGCCCAGGCGCTCGCCGAGCTCGCGCTGCAGCTCGCTCGGCAGCGTGTACGGGTTCTCCATCGCGTCGAGCTTGACGAGCCCGGTGCTGTCCTGGATCGCATAGGCGTGCATCGACGCCACGTCCTGGCGGATCGTGTGGCGGATGCGTTCGGCAAGCGGGATCATGTGGGCGCCTCGGTTTCGAGCAGTTCGGGGCCGACGAGAAAGGGGTTCACGATCGTCAGCTGCTCGATGCGCTGCTCGTGCTGCAGGTCTTCGGTGAGCAGCCAGCGGCAACCCATGTGCTGGGCGGCGGCAATCATCAGTGCGTCCCAGTAGCCGAGGCGGTAGCGGCTTTCGACCGCCCAGGCGGTCTCGACCGTCGCCTGGTCGACCAGCCAGGGCTTCCACTGCTGGTAGCGGCGGACCTCGGAGCGCGCGTCGCCGGCGGCAATGGCACTGGCGAAGCGCTTGCGCGCATTGGCGTAGAACTCGTGCATCACCTGCGAGCTGACGCGCCCGCAACGGCGCTGCCAGCATTCGGCCAGCCAGGCCTGTGAACGCTCGCGCTTGACCGGCTCGCGCGGGTCGAAGGCGTAGAGCAGGACGTTGGTGTCGACGAAGACCGCGCTCACGTTCGCGGCCCGCCGCGGTCGTACATCTCCTCGTCGCTCAGATACGGCCCCGAGGAAGGACCCCAGGCGCGGAACTCCAGCGCCTCGCGCATCGCCCGCTCGTAGGCGTCGTCGTGCCGCATCTTCTCGGCCAGCATCTCGCCGATGAGCCTGGAGACGCTGGTGTTGCGGCGCGCCGCCTCCATGCGCGCCCAGTCGGCGACGCTGTCTTCCATGGTCACGGTGACGTTCTTCATCGCTGGAGCAACAACACGAAGTCAGTGTGACACGATTTTCGTGTGACACGAACTTCGTGTCAATCCTCGAAACGCAGCTCGGCCGCCCGCGCATGCGCCTGCAGCCCCTCGCCGTAGGCCAGCTCGGCGGCGATCGGGCCCAGCGTGCGGGCGCCGGCGGCGCTGACCTCGATCAGGCTGCTGCGCTTGACGAAGTCGTAGACCCCCAGCGGCGACGAGAACCGCGCCGTGCCCGAGGTGGGCAGCACGTGGTTGGGCCCGGCGCAGTAGTCGCCCAGGCTTTCGCTGGTGTAGGCGCCGAGGAAGATCGCGCCGGCGTGGCGCAGCAGCGGCTCCCAGCGATGCGGGTCGGCCGAGCTGATCTCGAGGTGCTCGGGGGCGATGCGGTTGGCAATCTCGCAGGCTTCTTCCATCGAGCGCGTGCGGATCAAGGCGCCGCGGCCTTCGAGCGAAGCGAGGATGACCTCGCGCCGCGGCATCGCCGGCAGCAGGCGCTCGATCGCGGCGCGCACCTGGGCGATGTAGGCGGCGTCGGGGCTGAGCAGAATGCTTTGCGCCAGCTCGTCGTGCTCGGCCTGGCTGAACAAGTCCATCGCGACCCAGTCGGCCGGGGTCGTGCCGTCGGCGAGGACGAGGATTTCGCTCGGCCCGGCGATCATGTCGATGCCGACCTGGCCGAAGACGCGGCGCTTGGCGGCAGCAACATAGGCGTTGCCGGGGCCGGTGATCTTGTCGACCTGGGGAATCGTCGCCGTACCCCAGGCCAGCGCCGCGACGGCCTGGGCGCCGCCGATCGTGAACACGCGCTGCACACCCGCGACGTGGGCTGCGGCGAGCACGAGCGGGTTGCGCTGCGGGCCGTCGTCGCCGCGCACCGGCGTCGGCACGACCATGACGATTTCGCCAACCCCGGCGACGCGCGCCGGAATCGCGTTCATCAGCACGCTCGACGGATAAGCCGCCTTGCCACCGGGCACGTAGATGCCGACGCGGTCGAGCGGCGTCACCTTCTGGCCGAGCAGGCTGCCGTCGGCGTCTCGGTATTGCCAGCTGCGGCCACAGGCTTCCAACTGGCGCTCGTGATACGAACGAACCCGCTGCGCCGCCGCGGCCAGCGCGTTGCGCCGCGCCGGCTCCAGCGATTCGAATGCGGCGTGCAATTCGGCAGCGCCGATCTCGAGCTCGGCGACGCGCGCGGCGCGCAAGCCGTCGAAGCGCGCGGTGTAGTCGAGCACCGCGGCGTCGCCGCGCTCGCGCACCGCGGCGATGATCTCGGCGACGCGGCTCTCGATCTCGGCGTCGGTCTCGGCCGACCAATGCTTCAGGCGCGCGAACCCGGCTTCGAAATCGGCGGCCGAGGTGTCGAGCTGGCGCAGCTTCATGCCACTGCCCTTTCGAAAGCGTCGATCAAGGCGCGCAAGGGCTCGCGCCGCAGCTTGAGCGAAGCCGGATTGACGACCAGCCGCGCCGAGATCTCCATGATCTGCTCGACTTCGACGAGGTGGTTGGCCACCAGCGTCTTGCCGGTCGAGACGAGGTCGACGATGGCGTCGGCCAGCCCCGTGAGCGGCGCCAGCTCCATCGAGCCGTAGAGCTTGATGAGATCGACGTGCACGCCCTTGGCCGCGAAATGCTCCCGCGCGGTTTGCGTGTACTTGGTCGCGACGCGGATGCGCGAGCCCTGGGTGACGGCGGCGCGGTAGTCGAAGTCGGCGCGCGTGGCCACGCTCATGCGGCAGCGCGCGATCTTCAGGTCCAGCGGGCGGTACAGGCCTTCGCCGTTTTCGAGCAGCACGTCGAGCCCGGCGACGCCGAGGTCCGCACCGCCATGGGCGACGTAGGTGGGTACGTCGGTGGCGCGCACGAGCACGACGCGAACGTCGGGGCGCGAGGTGCCGATGATGAGCTTGCGGCTCTTCTCCGGGTCTTCGAGCACCTCGATGCCGGCCGCGCGCAGCAGCGGCAAGGTGTCGTCGAAGATGCGGCCCTTGGAGAGCGCGAGCGTGATCATTTGACCCTCTCGATGTCGGCGCCGAGCTGGCGCAGCTTGGCTTCCATGCGGTCGTAGCCGCGGTCGAGGTGGTAGATGCGGTCGACCCGGGTCTCGCCTTCGGCGACGAGGCCGGCGATGACGAGGCTGGCCGAAGCGCGCAGGTCGGTCGCCATGAGCTTCGCGCCCGAGAGCTTCTCGACGCCCTGGATCACCGCGGTATGGCCGTCGACGCGGATGTTCGCGCCCAGGCGATGGAGTTCGTCGACATGCATGAAGCGGTTCTCGAAGATCGTCTCCGAAACCGTCGCCGTGCCTTCGGCGATGCAGTTCACCGCCATCAGCTGGGCTTGCATGTCGGTCGGGAAAGCCGGGTACTCGCTGGTGCGAAAACCCACCGCGCGCGGGCGCCGGTCGCAGCGCACGCGGATGTGGTCGGCGCCGGCCTCGATCGTGACGCCGGCTTCGCGCAGCTTGTCGAGCACGGCGTCGAGATGGTCGGCGCGCGCGCCATTGAGCTTCACGTCGCCTCCCGTGGCCGCGACCGCGCACAAGAAGGTGCCGGTCTCGATGCGGTCCGGGATGATCCGGTGCGGCGCGTGCGGTGCGTGCAGGCGCTCGACGCCCTGGATGCGCAGCCGGCTCGTTTCGCGGCCCTCGATCTTCGCGCCCATCGAGACCAGCAGGTCGACGAGATCGCCGACCTCGGGCTCCTGCGCCGCGTTCTCGAGCAGGGTCTCGCCTTCGGCCAGGGTCGCCGCCATCAGCAGGTTTTCGGTGCCGGTAACGGTGATCATGTCGGTCGTGATGCGCGCACCTTTCAGGCGCTTTGCACTCGCGACGATGTTGCCGTGCTCGACCGTGATCTCGGCGCCCATCGCCTGCAGCCCCTTGATGTGCTGGTCGACCGGACGCGACCCGATCGCGCAGCCGCCGGGCAGCGAGACCACGGCGCGGCCGAAGCGCGCGACCAGGGGTCCGAGCACGAGGATGGCCGCGCGCATCGTCTTGACCATCTCGTAAGGCGCCTCGACCTTGATCGCGCCTTCGGCAGCGAGGGTCACGCGGTCGGGTTCGGAGCGCTCGATCTGCACGCCCATCGAGCGCAGCAGGTCGAGCATCGTGGCCACGTCTTTCAGGCGCGGCACGTTGGCCAGCGCCACCGGTTCGGGCGTGAGCAACGCGGCGCAGAGTTCGGGCAAGGCGGCGTTCTTCGCGCCCGAGATGGCGATTTCGCCCTGGAGGCGGCGGCCGCCGCGGATGAGGAGTTGGTCCATGGAATCGGGGGGACCTGTTCGTCGCGGCGGAGGCCTGCACGCCGGCTGCGGCGCACCCCGACCACCCGCGCCGCCGGCGCAGGCGAAGGTCAGTGGTGGGAGTGGGCCTGGGCCGAGAACTCGGCCGGGGTGAGCGTCTTCATCGACAACGCGTGGATTTGCTCGCGCATTCTATCGCCCAGCGCCGTGTAGACGCGCTGGTGGCGGCGCACGCGCGCCAGCCCTTCGAACTCGGGCGAGACGATGGTGGCGAAGAAATGCTGGCCGTCGCCTTCGACCTCGAGATGCTCGCAAGCCAGGCCCGCGGCGATGAAGGCGCGGACCTCTTCGGCAGTGGGTTGGGCCATGGCGCTCAGCCCAGTTGCGACTGCGTCTCGATGACGCGCGCGACGATGCCGTAGGCGATGGCTTCGTCGGCGCTCATCCAGTAGTCGCGCTCCATGTCGGCGAGCACCTTGTCGAGCTTCTGGCCGGTCTGGGTGGCGACCTCGCGTGCAATGCGCTCGCGGGTCTTGATGATTTCCTTGGCCTGGATCGCGATGTCGGTGGCCGGGCCGCCGGCACCGCCCGCGGGCTGGTGGATCATGAAGCGCGTGTTCGGCAGGCACAGCCGGCGCTCTTTCGGCGCGGCCAGGAAGATGTGGGTGCCGGCGCTCGCGACCCAGCCGCTGCCGATGGTCGTGACCGGGGCGCGCACGAAACGCACCATGTCGTGGATGGCGTCGCCCGATTCGACGTGGCCGCCGGGCGAGGAAATCAGCAGGTGGATCGGCGCGTCCGACTCCTGCGACAACGCGATCAGGCGTTCGCAGGTGATGCGAGCGGTCTTGTCGTCGATTTCCCCGAACAGCAGCACGAAGCGCGACTTGAACGACAGCTGCTCCTGCAGGCTGCTGTTGCCACGTTCGTTCTTCGAGGGCTTTTCGTCGCCGGTGGCGAGTTGGTTGTGCATCGAGGGCTCCG